>JBFFFS010000066.1:0-11750 GCA_041557855.1 Roseobacter sp.
CTCTTTCTGGATCGGACCCGAGTTGCCGATGCAGGTCGTGCAGCCGTAGCCCACGAGGTTGAAGCCGATGGCGTCGAGATCTTCCTGAAGGTTTGCCGCTTCCAGATAGGCAGAAACCACCTGGCTGCCCGGTGCGAGTGAGGTCTTGACCCATGGCTTGCGGGTCAGGCCGCGCTCGCGTGCCTTGCGCGCCACCAGCCCCGCGCCGATCATCACGTAGGGGTTGGAGGTATTGGTGCAGGACGTGATGGAAGCGATGACGATAGAGCCGTCATGCAGCTTGTAATCCTCGCCTTCGACCGACGCGTAGTTGTGGTGCCCGACGTCGCCGGGAATGTGATGGGGCGCGGGCGAGCCGCCTTCTGCGGTCATGTTGTCCAGTTCCGTCCTCAATGCGGAGGGTTCCGGACGCTGACCCTTGATGTATTCCCCGAAGGCCTGTGCCGCCTCGGTCAGCGCAATGTAGTCCTGCGGGCGCTTCGGTCCGCTGATCGCGGGAACGATGGTGCCCATGTCAAGGTGCAGCGTGTCAGTATAAACCGGTGCATAGCTGTCATCACGCCACATGCCGTTGGCCTTGGCATAGGCTTCGACCAGCGCCACGCGGTCCTTGTCGCGCCCCGTGTTGGTCAGGTAGCGCAGGGTTTCGTCATCGATTGGGAAGAAGCCGCAGGTCGCGCCGTATTCCGGCGCCATGTTGGCGATGGTCGCACGATCCGCGAGCGGCAGGCGGTTCAGGCCTTCGCCATAGAATTCGACGAATTTTCCGACCACGCCCTTCTCGCGCAGCATTTCCACGACCTTGAGAACGAGATCGGTGCCCGTGGTGCCCTCCATCATCGTGCCTGTCAGCTCGAACCCGACAACCTCGGGGATCAGCATCGAGATCGGCTGGCCCAGCATGGCAGCTTCGGCTTCGATACCGCCGACGCCCCAGCCCAGAACCGCCGCGCCGTTCACCATGGTCGTGTGGCTGTCGGTGCCGACGAGTGTGTCGGGGTAGGCGACTTCAGTACCGTTCTGGTCTTTGTCCGTCCACACGGTCTGGGCCAGATACTCCAGGTTGACCTGGTGGCAGATCCCGGTGCCGGGCGGGACCACGCGGAAGTTGTCAAACGCCTTCTGACCCCACTTGAGGAAGGTGTAGCGCTCGATATTGCGCTCATATTCGCGGTCCACGTTCATCTGGAAGGCCCGGGGATTTCCGAACTCGTCAATCATCACGGAGTGGTCGATGACCAGATCGACGGGATTGAGCGGATTGATCTTTTCCGCGTCGCCCCCGAGCGCCACGATGCCGTCGCGCATCGCAGCGAGATCGACGACCGCTGGCACGCCGGTGAAATCCTGCATCAGAACACGGGCAGGGCGGTAGGCGATTTCGCGCGGGTTTTTACCGCCCTTTTCGGCCCATTCCGCGAAGGCCTTGATATCATCGGTGGTAACGGTTTTGCCGTCCTCGAAGCGCAGCATGTTTTCCAGCACGACCTTGAGCGCGGCGGGGAGTTTGGAGAAGTCACCAAGGCCAGCCTCTGTCGCGGCCGGTATGGAGTAGTAATCGACTTTCTGGTCGCCGACCGAGAGAGATTTGCGGGTTTTCGATGTGTCGTGACCAACGGTAATGGGCATGAAATGCTTCCTTCGGCTGAGATTAGGTCATCAGTGGATTACGCCCTGAATGCCTCATGGCGCGGGGCAGATCAATGAGTTTCGAGAGCTGTGCGTCAAAATGTATACCATTGTACACAGCTTTTTTGAAATATCTTGTCTATTCTTTCAAGAAACCTTGATTGGTCATTTCAGCTTACCGCCTTTAAAGATAAAACTCATCGCCTGGTTGGCTTGCGGGGAATCACATGACACGACTTTTTCATGCGGCATTGGTCTGCCTCTTCACAACGATGCCAGCATGGGCACAGACCTCTCCCGTGGTTGTGGAATTGTTCACGTCGCAGGGATGTTCGTCCTGCCCTCCCGCCGATGAGATGATGGGGGTGCTGGCGGAACGCGACGACGTGATTGCCCTGTCGCTTCACGTGGATTATTGGGATTACATTGGTTGGAAGGATGAATTTGCTGTTCCGGCCAATGCCAAGCGACAGCGAGGCTACGCGATGGCCGCCGGTCGCAAATCTGTCTATACGCCGGAAATGATCGTCAACGGTGAGAGCGACATCGTCGGAGCCAAGCCGATGAAGCTCGCAACGCTGATCGACCGGCACAAGAGTAAACCGGCGCAGGTCACCTTATCACTGGTGCGGCACGGGGATCAGGTGGAGATCTCAGCGCAACCGCTTTCCGATGATCTGGCGCCCATGGAAGTGCAGTTGTTGCGGTACCAGCCGGCGCGACGTGCGAAGATTACGCGGGGCGAAAATGCCGGGCGCACCGTGCACTACGTCAATGTCACGCAGGATTGGCGTGTTGTCACCAAATGGAACGGCCGCAAGGACCTGACGCTGAGAACTGCGGCGCCCGGAGACTTGCCGGTTGTTGTTCTGATCCAGAAAAGCAATCACGGGCCTATCATCGCCGCTGCGCAATTGCCTTGACGTCGTCAGGCTGATGGAACGCGCCAGCGTCGATGGGCCTGAAAAAAACCCTCGAACACCGCCGGGTCTGGCCGATAAGTTTGTTGACGAACATCTGCGACCTCTGACTGGGTGTTGGATGGGTAACCGGGTTTTCTGCACCCAATCAACACCAAATCCGGCTTGCTTGTGGATTGCATCAAGTGAAGTCAACGAGGTTTTTTAGCCCGAGCTGAATCGACTGGTGGGGACGTCGGCATCGGCTGGGAAGTCCGCGCTGAAAAATTAGCAATGGACGTTTGACCGACTTTGTTGGGCGATACGATGTCTCGGAGCGTAGATCGTAGCTTGTCAGGCCTTATGAGGTCGAGCTTGGCAAGTTTTGGTGCCTTGTATCCGGCGCGCCAGCCGACGAAACACGGCCATTTCAATCCGACAAGGTGATTGCGTGGAGCCGGGAGCAGCAGGAGCGCGCTTAGGTGGATCGCGGTGTTCACGAGGTTGCCGGGATATTGAACCCTGCGCTTGGGCCAGCCGATCCGCAGCTTCTCGTTGTAACCGAGAACTTTGTGCCGCAGAAATAAACGGGCTATGTCGAGAGGCTCTGCACCCTCAATTCATGCATACCTCTTCTGATTTTTGACCTCACGCAGTCCCGACGCGCGACGTTCATCCCTCGTCGTCGCTGTTCACGACCAGCAGCAATTCGCCGGCAGCCTCCATTTCTCGAATGGTTTGTACGATGGAGGACGCGGCTTGCTCCATATCGGCGGCGCTTACCGGATCTCGATCTTCCACATCGTCGCGCAGTTGATCCGCCATACGCGCGGACATGTTGTTGAGGATGAAATCCGCGGAGGCCTGAAGCCCGGCTGCCGCAGCACCTGCAAGCGCGGTCACCAGTGCCTCCTGATCCAACGCGCGCACGACGCGTCGAATGTCGCGCGATGCGATGCGCTGCGGTATATTCCCGAAGGTGAAGATCGCGCGGCGTACCATTTCCGCAAATCCCGCGTCCGTTTCATCCAATCCCGCGAGCACGTCGTCGCGCGTAATGGATGTGGTGGAATTCAATATCGCGCCAACCCGTTCAACCGGCCCGTTTTCGAAGGCGCTGAGCGGTTCGGCATCCAGTTGCGCGGCCAGTGACAAACCGATCCTGTCGACTGCGTCCGGGGTCACGGCGCTTGTCTGGGATACGGCATAGGTTTTCCGGCGCGCATCCGGACCCGGCAGCTTGCCCAGAAGCTCTGCTGCGCGTTTCACATCGATTTTTGACAGAAGTACCGCGGCGACTTCGGTGCTTTCGTTCTGCAGCACCGGCTGCAGCCTTTCAGGTCCCATCTCTCTCAGTCGTTCCCATGGATCGCTTTACTGCCGAACGCCGGCTTCCTTGCGCAGGCGTGCCGCAGTCTGCTTTGAAATACGCCCTTCAAGGACGTCCAGAGCGCCGGCGATCCCGCCGGAAAATGTCAGTCCGATGCTGTCGAGTTCTGTGCGAACTCCTGCACCACGGCCGACAGCGTGGCGCGGTCAACGGTTCTCATCGACCCCATCTGCTGCGTCAGGCAGGCCTGCAGTTCTTCGGGCAGGTCCTCGAGCGGGATATCCGCACCCTCGCCAATCAACAGTCGCACCACGATGGCCGCCTTTGCCTTGCGCGACAGGGGCACGCCCATGCCCATACCGCCGGAGGCTGTCGGAAACGACGCCGAGGGAACCATGTCAGTCATTTTACCCACCTGTGTTTAATCCTGTTTTGTTCTCTCACGGAAAGGTGAATTTTGCCTGAAACCCCGCTTTGAAAAACCGGTTTGTAACTGCATCCGATGGTGTAGCCATTGCTGCCGCCTGCGTCTTACAGAGACGCTGGAACGACGCGGATCACATCGGAAGAACTGCGGGAGAATTTATGTGCCCCACATCCATGAGAGGGGCGCGAATAAACGAATAAAGGCGCCCCGAGGAGAGCGCCCTTATCAAGAAGAGGTCAGAATGCTGTCAGCTTGTTGTCGGAACGCATTTGCCGGCTTCGGTATCGTAGCTGCTTCCTTCCGCGCAGGTCATCGCCGTGTGCTTGCCGTTACTGCAGGCTGCGGACGCGAGGGCCGGAACCAAGGTGAGCGCCACCGCGGCGGCCAAAGTCCTGATAGTCATTGCGGTTCTCCTTTTGCCGAATGATCTAAAGGGTAACACCAGTTGCCAATCGGTCAACAAAAATGAGACGATTACAGGGGCCAGCCCAGGAAATGCTCAATCCTTGAAAACCCGCGCAAAGATCGTATCGACGTGCTTGGTGTGGTAGCCGAGGTCGAATTTTTCCTCGATTTCGCCGGGCGTCAGAGCAGTCGTAACATCGGCATCGCCCAGCAATTCTGTTTTGAAGTCCTTGCCCTGTTCCCAGACTTTCATCGCATTGCGCTGCACCAGCTTGTAGGCGTCCTCGCGGCTCACCCCTGCTTGTGTAAGGGCCAGCAGAACGCGCTGGCTCATCACGAGACCGCGGAATTTGTTCATGTTGGCCAGCATGTTGTCGGGATAGATCACGAGCTTGTCGATCACCATGGTCAGGCGGGCAAGGGCGAAGTCGAGCGTAATGGTCGCGTCCGGGCCGATGTTGCGCTCCACTGAGGAATGCGAAATGTCGCGCTCGTGCCAGAGCGCCACGTTCTCCATGGCCGGCACCACCGCCATCCGGACCAGCCGCGCCAGTCCGGTCAGGTTCTCGGTCAGGACCGGGTTGCGCTTGTGCGGCATGGCCGAAGAGCCCTTCTGCCCGGCCGAGAAGAACTCTTCCGCCTCCAGCACCTCGGTGCGCTGCATGTGGCGGATTTCGGTAGCCACGTTTTCTATGGAGGAGGCGACGACGCCAAGTGCTGCGAAAAAGGCCGCGTGCCGGTCGCGCGGAATCACCTGCGTGGAAATTGGCTCAGGCTCCAGCCCCAGCTTGGCGCAGACGTGTTCCTCGACCCGCGGATCGATGTTGGCGAAGGTGCCGACAGCACCGGAAATTGCACCCGTGGCGATCTCGTAGCGCGCCTTCTCCAGCCGGTTCAGGTTGCGGTCCATCTCCGCGTAGAAGCGCGCGAAGGTGAGCCCCATGGTCGTGGGTTCCGCGTGAATGCCGTGACTGCGGCCGATGCGCACCGTATCCTTGTGCTCGATGGCGCGGCGCTTGAGTGCTGCCAGCAGCCCCTTCATATCCTCTATCAGGATATCGGCGGCGCGGGTCAGTTGTACATTGAAGCAGGTGTCCAGCACATCCGACGATGTCATGCCCTGATGCACGAAACGCGCCTGTTCGGAGCCCACATGCTCGGCCAGATGGGTAAGAAAGGCGATCACGTCGTGCTTTGTCACCGCTTCGATCTCGTCGATGCGCGCCACATCGAATTCCACGTCCTTGGCCTTCCAGACGGCCTCGGCATTCTCACGCGGGATCACGCCCAGATCGGCCATCGCATCACAGGCATGTGCTTCGATCTCGTACCAGATGCGGAACTTCGTCTCCGGGCTCCAGATCGCGACCATTTCGGGGCGTGAATAGCGAGGGATCATGCGCGGCTGTCCTTTTCATTCGGGATTGTGTCTTGCTTGGGCAGGCTCTTAAACTGCCGGTGACGGCATCACAAGCGCGGAGCGGGATGAAATGAGGCGGCAGCCGGAGTACACGGGCGTATTTGCCAAAACCGCGCGCCTTTTAGGTGTGCTCGGACGGCGGCAGGCCACGTGAGCGGCACGCGCGTTCTGGCCGATTTTAGGGGCCTTTGGCATCTGCGCCGAGAGATCGTTCAGCAGGACGGCACGCAGGCGCAGTTCCTCGGCACGGCGGAGTGGCGCCCGGAGGCCAATGGGCTTCTTTACAGCGAGGAAGGGCAGTTGAGCATGCCCGGTTCGCCCGTCATGCGGGCGGAGCGGCGCTATGTCTGGCGGGAGGATCTGTCGGTTTTCTTCGAGGACGGGCGGTTTTTCCACCGGGTGCCCGCAGAGGGTGGCGAGACAGAGCACTGGTGCGACCCGGACACCTACAAGGGCCGCTACGATTTCAAAGACTGGCCGTGCTTTGAAGTGTCCTGGCATGTCACGGGACCGCACAAGGCTTATCTTTCGCGCAGCTTATATGAGCGGCGTTAGCGCAAGAACCCTTGCGTGCGCCTGTCTGCTGCGGCATTCATGAAGAAAGCATAGTCAACCGGAGACCTTCCCATGCATTCATCAGCTTCCCATCCCGTGCTGGCCGACCTGCTCGGCGCGCGCACAGAGGTCAAGAAAGGCGTAAAGCAGGCGGTTCTCGTCGTGCTGGGCGTTCTGGCGCTTACCATTGCCGCCAATATCAAAGTGCCGGTGCCGGGTTCTCCGGTGCTGATGAACATGGGCACCTTCGCGGTGCTGACCATCGGTGCGGCCTATGGCGCGCGCCTCGGGCTGACCACGATCCTTGCCTACATGATTATCGGCGCACTCGGGTTTGACGTCTTTCAAAGCTCCACCGCTGATCTGAACGGCATCGAGTACATGATGGGCGGTACCGGCGGCTATCTTCTGGGGTATGTGCTGGCCACGCTGGTGCTGGGCGCTCTGGCCGCGCGCGGCTGGGACCGTTCGGTGCTCTGGATGGCGCTGGCGATGCTGATCGGCAATGCGCTGATCTATGTGCCGGGCCTGTTGTGGCTGGGCACCCTTTATGGCTGGGATAAGCCGATCCTCGAGTGGGGCCTGACACCGTTCCTGCTGGGCGACGGGCTGAAACTGCTGCGGGCCGCCGTCATGCTGCCGCTGGTCTGGAAGATGGTCGGCGACGCCCGCCGCTGATACCGGACGCGAGTCCTTTCAAATTGCGAGGCGCAGCCTGACGGCTGCGCCTCATTTCTTTTGCTGACTTTGGAATTTTGCGACCGTGCCGCCGTGAGCGGCCTATGCGGAAGGTTCTTCGGCCAGTTCGGTGATGACCGTCGAGCTGCGCTCAAGGGTGCGGTGCACCGGGCATTTGTCGGCAATCTCCATGAGGCGCGCGCGCTGTTCACCGCTCAGGGAGCCGGTGAGCGTGATGCGCCTGTGCCAGGTGTCGATTTTCTCGCCCACGGCGGTATTTGCATCCTGCGCGTGCACCTTGTCGTGGCTCACGTCAACGGCCACATGATCGAGCGGCCATCCCTTGCGGCGGGCATACATGCGGATGGTCATCGAGGTACAGGCACCCAGGCCGGCAGAGAGCAGGCCATAAGGCGACAGCCCCCTGTTGGTGCCGCCGTAGGCCAGCGGCTCGTCGGCCACGAGGTGGTGCCCCTCGCTGGTGGTGATGTCATTCAGAAATCCCTTGGGATCTGCTTCCGAGACGCGCAACATGCCTTCGGGCGCCCCCGGTGGCGGGGCCGGACGGCTGATTTCGAGATAGCGCGTCGCCCAGCTTGCGATCACATCGGCCACGTAATCCGCGTCTTCGGCCCGGCTTATCAGGTGATCCGCATTGTCGAGCGACATGAAGCTCTTGGGGTGTCTGGCGGCCGTGAAAATCCGCGTGGCATTGTCGATGCCCACGACCTCGTCGCGCGGCGCATGCATCACCAGAAGCGCGGCCCCCAGTCGTGATATCGCCTCCTCCATCCGGGCCTGCGATACATCTTCCACGAAGCTTTTCCCGATGCGGAAGGGACGCCCGGCAAGGTGCACCTCGGCGCTGCCTTTCTCGGCGATCTCCGGCAACGCGTCGGCAAAATGTCGTGTGACATGGGAAGGATCGAAGGGCGCGCCTATGGTCACCACGGCCTTGATGCCCGGCAGACGCGCCGCGGCCCGCAAGGCCGCTGCCCCGCCCAGCGAATGGCCGATGAGCAGCGTAGGCGCCATGCTGCGCGCCGCCAGCGCCTCATGCGCCGCGACCAGATCATCCACGTTCGTGGTAAGAGACGTATTGGCGAACTCGCCTTCGGAATGCCCCAGCCCGGTGAAATCGAACCGCATCACGGCAATGCCAAGAGCGGAGAGCCGCGCCGCGATGCGCCGGGCGGCGGGGATATCCTTGCCACAGGTGAAGCAATGGGCAAACAGCGCCGTTGCGACAACCGGCCCGCGCGGCATGTCCAGACGGGCGGAAAGTTCCGCGCCGGTGTGAACTGTGAAGGTAAAGGCTTCGGTGGGCATCGTGAGGGCTCCTTCAGTGCCTCTTTAGAGTGGGGTGCAGAGAAGACCGAAACAACCCTTCGCGCCGGAACATCACGCGGACGTGCTGAGCCCGTGTGCTGTACGATTGTGATACCTGCGGGCGCCGGTCGGGCAATACCTGGCGCCTAAAGCCCCATCAACGCCGGGTCGAACGGATAGGTCGTCAGATTCTCGTACCCGTCTTCGGTGATCAGGACCTGATCTTCGAGCTTGATCGAGAAATCGCTGCCGACCTCGCTCACCAGTGCTTCGACGCAGAGGGTCATGCCGGGCTCGAGCGGGTAATCGAAAGCGCCCTCCACGGCCTTGTCCGGGTAGGCCACCAGGGGCCACTCGTCACAAAGCCCAACACCATGCATGAGGCAGCTGTATTTCTGCTGCTGGAATTTCGCGTCGAGCACATGGGTGCCCGCCGTCAGTTCCGGGATCATCACGCCCGGTTTCAGCATCTCCATGTTGCGTCGAATGTGCTCGACCCCGTGCTGCATCGCGTAGATCATGTCAGGCCGGGGCTTGCCCGGGCCAATCCACCAGCTGCGCGAGATGTCGGTACAGATGCCATAGGCGCCGATCAGATCGGTGTCGAAGGAGATAATCTCGTTGGGCTGGCAGATACGAGGGCCACATTCCTGAAACCACGGGTTGGTGCGCGGGCCGGAGGACAGCAGCCGTGTCTCGATCCACTCGCCGCCCCGGCGCACGTTCTCGGCGTGGAGCACCGCCCAGATGTCATTTTCGCAGGTCACGCCATCGCCCACATGGGCGCGGGCGAAATCTTCCATGCAGCGCACCGACACCTCGCAGGCATGCGAGGCGCAGCGCATTGCCTTGATCTCGTCGGGGCCCTTGACCGAGCGGGCCTTTTCGGTGACCTCCTCGCCGTCCATGACCTCAAGCCCTTGCGCTTCGAGGGCGCGCAACCCGTGCATCATCACCTTGTCCACCCCGATGCGCGTGTGACCGGGTGCATGCTCGGCCAGCAGATCGCGGACTTCGGCGGAAAACTCATCGGCCACCGGACCAAGCCGGTCGCCGCCGGAGAAGTAGAACATCGACGCGCCCGAGCGCTGTTCGCGCACCAGCGGGTTGAAGGTCGAAAGGAAGGGGGAGTTCTTGTAATCCCAGATCACCATGTAGCCGTCCGCGCAGACGAGCACGGCGCGGAAAGGATTGTGGGCATTCCATAGCTGCATGTTGGTGCTGTCGGTGGCGTAGCGGATGTTGAGCGGGTCAAACATCAGCACTCCGCCGTAGCCGCGCGCCACGACGTGATCGGTCAGCCGTTTGAGCCGGTAGGCGCGCATGGCGGCAAGATCGGGCAATTCCAGCCCGGCGGCTTCCCATTCCGCAAAGGCCAGTTGCGTGGGTCCGATTTCGATGCGGTTCATGTCATTCGGGGTGCCGTCGCCAAGGGTTGTGCCGCGACTCGGGTCAATCTTGCGGGTTGAGCTGAAATGCTGGTTCATCGTCGGGCCTCTTGGCTTGGGCGTCACGACAAGCGTCCCAGCAAATTCACGCTAGCACTTGGAAGAATGCGACGTCCGGACGTGTCGTTTTTTGCTGACAGGCGGAAAAATTCGCGTATCAGACCGCAATGGTTGAAATTCTGCACAGGCGGATGCCTGACGATCTTGAGCCCGACGCCCGTCTTCCCGGGGTCAAACCGCTGGACGCGGAAGGATGGCTGCGTTGTGACGAGGCCTATGGCGCGCAGATGGCCTACCGGCGCAAGCTGCTGGCCGAGCGCCGCCAGGATATGCTGTGGGAAGGGGATGCTTTTGCGCATTCCGCCAGCGCCGAGTTGTTGAAGGAGGCGCTGCACCTCATGCCGGGTCTGGGATTCCGTGTGTCGGGGGAGCATATCCATTGCCCGGACGGGGCCGCCATCGTTCGTTACAAAGAGCATCCGCTTGCCGTGCTGGGGCATACGCTGCAACAGGATTTTTGCATTTTGCTGAAACGGGAGGACGTGCATTATCTGGCTGCGGCGGTCCTGTGCTTTCCGGCAAGCTGGACCCTGCGCGAAAAGGCCGGTCGTCCTTTGATGGCGATCCATGCACCGGTTGCGGCCTATGACGAGGCGATCGGCAAACGGGTTCAGCGCCTCTTTGACGGAGTGAAAGTCGGCAAGCCGCTCTGGCGCAACAACATGTTGTATTACGACGATCCGGACCTTTTCCAGCCGCGCTCTGAAAATGATCCGCAACGCGCGGCGCCGGTACCAAATACCGCTGCGTATCTGCGGGCGGAACGGCAATGTATCTTTCGCCTGCCGAACACAGGTGCGGTGGTGTTTTCAATCCATAGCTACGTCACCAAGCCCTGACCCGCACGGTCATCGAAGCCGGAAAAGGCACCTTCCGGATTCAGGCTGCCGGCAGATTGAGTCAAAGTTTGCCGGACCGGTAGCCGCCCTCGACCAGATGGCCCGGGGGCGCGACCTCGGGAAACTGATCTGCCCAATCGCGAAAGCGATCGTTGCTTATTACGGGCGCGTCGAAATTCCGTGCCGCTTGCAGAACCATGGGATCGGCTTGCGTACCCTTGGGCACAACCATCACATGCGTACGCGCGAGGCCGAGTGCTTGTGCGAAAAAATCATCGTGACGGTAACGCCCGGTCAACAGATGACCCGCGTTCGCATCGAATACCACGCCGGGGGTAAATCCATTCTCCCGGAGCCTGTCGATCACTTCGCGCAGGGTTTCGATCCGGGGAGTACGCTCGCGCCAGTGCATCACGTTGGAGCCGTCGATGACGACGACGCGCCTGTCATTCCGCGCGGGCCGTCGGGACCTGATGCCAGCCAGCAGGGCGGCGAGAAAAGTCACCCCGGTAAGGATCGCGCTCAGCAGCAGGAAAGGCTGAAGAGGTGGCAGGAACAGACACAGAAGCAAGGCGAGAAGGGAAAGGCGGAAGAGCAGCGTCATCAATCTGGACATCGTAAAATCCGGCCCCGGCGAGAATAAAAAAAGTCCTTGAAAAAGTCGCAGGTGATCGCGGCGAAAATTGGGCGCGACAGACGATTGACGTGAAGTCCAGAAAAAAGGGGCGCCC
>JBFFFS010000067.1:0-11634 GCA_041557855.1 Roseobacter sp.
CCAGCGAAAAGGGCGACAACGTTAGACGGAAATCCATTTCCGCACCTTCGACCTGAACGGGTTCGGGATAGAAGTCGGCGGGATTGACCGAAAGTGAAGACAAACGGAACTGACCGACGAGATCCTTGATCTCGCCGTTGGCGTTGGCGGACATGCGTGCCTCGCCTTCAAGCCGGCCATTGCCCCACTGGCTTTGCACCGTGAAGTCGTCGAAGCGCAGCACCTGCCGCTGCGGGAGATAAGTGAAATAGCTGCGAGCCCCATCGATCGGGATCGGGCGCGCCTCGGGAGTGGGCTGGATGACACCGGCGCCGATCTGCAAAGTTGCATTGAGCGGAGCCAGCGCGCCCTCTTCGCTGATACCTCCACGCAGCGCTCCCGATATCGGCGCATCCAGCGCACGCAACCAGGCAAAGGCCGCGCCCTGCGACGCGATATCGCGCGCGTCGAGGTTGGAAATGGTGACGCCGAAGCGGGACGCCTGGGTACCGATGATACCCGCGTAATTCGCCGCCAGGGTCGCCACCTGCGCGCCGCCGCCCAAAAGCGCCAGATCGACAGCGATCTGCAGATCCTCGCCGGTGCGGTCCAGCCGCATGCGACCACCGTCGATCGTCCAGGCGCGGTTGGCGCGCTCGTCCTCGTAGCGCAGTGTGATCCCCAGCACATCCACATCGGTAAGCTCGGAAAAGCCCGGGCGCAGCAGAACATTACCCATCTCGGCCGCCAGCCGCGCGAGGTTCGGCGCTTCTCGGCTGACCCCGTTGTTCCCGAGCCCTCCCGACAGGGCGACCGCGCCTTCCGCCTCGCGGCGCAGCGTGAGAAAGACACCGCTCACTTCGAGCGAGCTCAAATGAAACTGGCGGTCGAGCAGAGCCGAGGTCTCCAACCCGCCGCGCACGTCTGAAAAAGAGGCAATCTCGCGCCCGTCCGGCGTGGTCAGCCGTACATCCCGCAAGGCAAATTTCGGACGCCAGTTCTCATCGACCACCGCCACCATTCCGGCCACGTCCACCCGCGCGTCCGGCAGCATCTGCGCCAGCCGGCCCTCGATCTGCTCGCGCAGCCACGCGGGTGCCGCCAGATCACGCCCTTGAAGCCAGAAGGCCGCTGCTGTCAATCCTGCACCGAGGCAGACAAACAGGCCCAGCATCCAGACCAACACCCGCAGACCACGCCGGCGGGGACGCGCTGTCGCGGAGGAAGAAGCATTACTGTTCAAAACGTCTCGGGGCCTCATCGGGCAACTGAAAACAAGTGTCAAATCGCAGGCACGCCCCTTGTGATCGGACCGCCCTGACCTACTATGTCACCCGACAGCAATCGTGAAAAGACAAGAGAGTGTTATGCCAGAGATTTCCCAGCCAGCACCAGATTTTACCCTGCCCAGCACAGGCGGCCACAAGGTCACCCTTTCAGCCCTCAAAGGCGCGCCGGTGGTGTTATTCTTCTACCCGCGTGACGACACGCCGGGCTGCACCAAAGAGAGCATCGGCTTTTCCGAAAGCCGTACCGCCTTCGAAGAAGCCGGCGCGAAGGTCTTCGGCATCTCGAAAGACAGCATGGCCAGCCATGAAAAATTCGCCAGCAAGCGCGATCTGCAAATCCCGCTGCTGTCGGACGAGAATGGCAGTGCCTGCGAAGACTACGGCGTCTGGAGGGAAAAGAGCATGTACGGCAAGAAGTTCATGGGGATCGAACGCACCACCTTTCTGATTGCCGCAGACGGCACCATCGCACGGGTCTGGAACAAGGTGAAAGTCCCTGGCCATGTCGAGGAGGTCCTCGAAGCGGTACGCGCCCTGTGAAGCCGCTTGCCGAAATGGCCGAAGCGGTGTTGCGGACGGCTGACGGTCGCGAAAAGACAGCCCTTTCGCGTGAGTACGCCGCCCTCTGGCAGTCGGCCCGGGCGGCGGGCGAGCGACCGGAGATCGGCAGCGCAACACCGCCGTTGCATCCGGCCCGCCCCTCGCAACCGGAGCTTCTCAGCCCGCGCGACGTACCGCGCCGCAGACCGGGCACGCCAGAGGGGCGGATCGCCCTGCTGCATGCGGTCGCGCATATAGAGTTGAATGCGGTCGATCTTCACTGGGACATCATCGCCCGGTTCACCGACGTGCCAATGCCCATGGGCTTCTACGACGACTGGGTGAGAGCTGCCGATGAGGAATCGAAACATTTCAACCTGATGTGTGACTGTCTTGAAGCATCAGGGAGCCACTACGGAGCCTTGCCGGCGCATGCGGGCATGTGGCGCGCGGCGGAAGACACGGTAGATGATTTCATGGGCAGGCTCGCAGTCGTGCCGATGGTGCTTGAGGCGCGCGGCCTCGATGTCACGCCCGGCATGATCGAGATTTTCCGCAAGGCAAAGGCCACACAGGCGGTTGAGGCGCTTGAGACTATTTACGCGGAGGAAGTTGGCCACGTCGCTTATGGCTCAAAATGGTTTCATTTCTTGTGCGGTCGCCATGAGGAAGACCCTAAAGAGCGGTTTCATGCGCTGGTTCGAACCTACTTCCACGGCGCCCTGAAACCGCCTTTCAACGAAGAAAAGCGCGCAGAGGCCGGCATCCCGCCCGACTTCTACTGGCCACTGACGGAGACGCTTTAGCAGCGAGCCGCCGGCAAACCGGCGATTTTTTGCCCATTTATCACATTTCAACCCCCGGTAAGCCGCTGATCGTGAAAGAGACTTGCCCTGACTGGTCGGTCTGTCTAAGCACATTCGAGGATAACAAGAGCAGCGGAAAATTCCGCGCGCTAGCCAAAGTTTCGGGGGAGAGGGCAACTTGGTACGGACACGTCTGGCAATCAAAATCCACAGTTGGCTGGAGCATTGGTTTCCCGAACGCCGTGTGTTTCTAAAGTCCGACACGGACACCCGTTTCATTCGCCTCAGATCAGAAACCCAGCTTTTTGTCTTTCTCGGTGCGTCGGTGGTTGTCGCCTGGACGATCATCGCCACCTCCTTCATCCTGATGAACAGTATCGGCGCCGGCAATTTCCGAGAGCAGGCAAAGCGCGACCAGGCTACTTATCAGGAGCGGCTCAATGCGCTTGCGATGCAGCGCGACAGCCGCGCCGCCGAGGCGCTCGCGGCGCAAGACAGATTCAATGCCGCGCTGAAGCAAATCTCCGCAATGCAGTCCGAACTTCTGGCGTCCGAAACCCGGCGGCATGAATTGGAGACCGGGATCGAGGTGATCCAGACCACGCTGCGCAGCACGATGCGCGAGCGTGAAGAGGCCCGCACTGCCCTCGCCCAGTTGCGTGACGAAACCGTTGACGAAACGGCCCCAACGCAGCTCGCTTCAAAAGAAGACGGCGTACCTGTCGGGTTTCTGGCTGACGCCTTGGCGCGCACCGCCGCCGAGCGCGACGAGGTTGTTGCCGACGCGAAGAACGCCCTGCGCCAGGCGGACGAACTGGCGCTCGAAATCGCTCTGATGAAAGAAAACAACGATCAGATTTTCCGCCAGCTTGAAGAGGCGATGACCGTCTCGGTGGAACCGCTCGACAAGATGTTCCGCTCTGCCGGCTTGCCCACGGAGCGTATTCTGGACCAGGTGCGACGCGGTTACTCGGGCCAGGGCGGCCCCTTGACTCCGCTGTCGTTCTCGAGCCGCGGTGAAGAGCCAAGCGAGGACATGGAGCGTGCAAACCGGCTGCTCGGCAAGGTGGACACGCTCAACCTCTATCGCATCGCTGCGGAGAAAGCGCCTTTCGCCCTGCCCGTGAAAAAAGCGTTCCGCTTCACAAGTGATTACGGCTACCGCCGAGACCCCAAGACCGGTGGACGTCGGATGCACAAGGGCGTGGATTTCGCGGCGCCTCTTGGAACTGATCTGCATGCCACCGCCGATGGTGTCGTCACCCACGCAGGCTGGAGTTCAGGCTATGGACGCCTGGTAAAAATCCGCCACGACTTCGGGATCGAGACCCGCTACGCGCATCTCTCAAAAATACGCGTCAAAGAAGGGCAAAGGGTCTCGCGCGGGGATCACATTGGTGATATGGGAGCATCTGGACGGGTGACAGGCGTGCATCTGCACTACGAGGTGCGCGTCGGTGGTAAAGCTGTGAACCCAATGATCTATATCAAGGCTGCAAAAGATGTTTTCTAAGAGCAAAATCAACGAACCAGGCCCAAAGCAGGGCGAAAAAGACACGCTGTCGTCGTCAACTTCCACACCGACTGCGACGCCCAAAACGAGCGATTACAAGCCGGCTGAGCCGAAAGCCAAGCCGCCTGCCTCCGTGCTCTCGGCTGATCTGCACGTGACGGGCAACATGAAGACCACGGGCGACATTCAGGTCGAAGGCACGGTAGAGGGCGACATCCGCGCGCATCTGCTGACCATCGGAGAAAGCGCTACGATCAAGGGCGAAGTCGTTGCCGACGACGTTGTGATCAACGGTCGTATTGTTGGTCGAGTGCGCGGCCTGAAGGTACGCCTGACATCGACTGCGCGCGTCGAGGGCGACATCATCCACAAGACCATCGCCATCGAGAGCGGCGCACATTTCGAAGGCTCTGTGCAGCGGCAGGACGACCCGCTGAACCCGGGTGCAAAGACCACACCGGCCGCCAAGCCGAACCCGGCGTCCTGATCCGGCGCGGCCCAGGCCGCCACCTGATCCGAAGACATGAATCGACCGTGCGCCATCTGGTGCACGGTTTTTTCTTGGCCGCGCCATCATCGCCATACGCCCCGTGTCTGCCAGGCAAAAAAGGCGATGTGACATGCGTGCACAGCCTGTGCACAGCCCGTACACACTTTGCCCCTCTCGAAGCGCCTTTAAACAGGCGTTCGATGCGACCCTGTTCATTCATGTTAACCAAAGGTTAAACGCTGCCGGTCGTCAGCGATGCCGAGCGGCTCCGCCGATTATCTGCTTTTTTCATCGCGGCTTCGGCGATCTTGTCCCCGTTCGACGGAGATGCGGCTTTTCGCCAATGGCCAAACGCGTTCACAGCACGGCAGACACCATTCGTCCGGCGCCAGTCCGCGTCAAATTATCTGACAGTCACCGATGATGTGCCTGCGCAAGTTTCTCGGTCCAGTATTTGCGGTCCGCTGAGGCCAACCAGTCAAGGTCTTGCCCGCATATGCGAGTGCCGCCAAGGACAGATCGCAGAATACGGTGACCCTCTTGAAATCGTTTGGATCAACGAATGGCAGGTCGAACGGGTCGGGCAATTCTCGAAGTTTCCGGCGCCGTGACCTCTTACGCTCCCTTTCGGCACAGGCGCGCCGTTTTTCCAATCGGTCGCTTCAGCCTGCAGGGCTTGCGCCATGGCGTCGGCTTGCCCTTTGGCCGCATCGGCAAGTTTCCGGCGTTCTTGCTCTTGCGTCGCGCAGCGAAAAATGTCGCCGTAGGTCAAGGCTCCCTTTGCGGAGCGGAGTAGCGAAAGATACCCCCCGCCGCTCCGGAAAGTCGTGCTGGAGCACGCTCGGAGGCCGAGCTTCGCCCAGTTTGTCGAGGATCGCGCGCAGGCGGCCTGCAAACACATTCGCGCCGGGGCCGTTTTCCAGAAAGAAATGGATGGCAGGATCAGTATCAGTGGTTTTCAAAACGCTATCCGATAGAAAATCAAACATCCCCATTGGAGGCGGTAATACGTCGGATGCACATGCGATGCCGCGGCAACTTGGTTTTCAAATGACGCAAGCAGAAAACACTTCTGAATAATTCCCCCCAGTAAAGAAAAAACCGCAGACCAGTTGGCCTACGGTTTCAAGGTTTTTCAAAATCAGGTGTCGGCTCAGTCGGTCACGGTGACCTTCTGCATTACATCGGGCTGACCGATCACGGCGCCGTTACGCCCTTCTCCGCGCTTGATGGCATCAAGCACGTCGAGCCCTTCGGTGACGCGGCCGACAACGGTATATTGACCGTTCAGGAAATACCCCTGATCGAACATGATGAAGAACTGGCTGTTGGCGGAATTCGGGTTTTGCGCCCGGGCCATGCCGACGACACCACGGTCGAACGGCACGTCGGAGAATTCCTGTTCCAGATCGGGCTGATCGGACCCGCCCATGCCGGCGCGGCGCATGTCCTCGCCCATCTTGCCGAACTGGACGTCCCCTGTCTGCGCCATGAAGCCGTCAATGACACGGTGGAACACCACACCGTCATAGTCGCCAGCCTCGGCGAGCGCGGTGATCCGCTCGACATGTGCGGGGGCCACGTCTTCCAGCAGGTCGATCTTGATCGTGCCGTTTGCCTCACCGGCAACCTCGATCTCGATACCGGTGGCCCATGCGGGACCAGCCAGCATCAGCGCAGCAAGAGCGGCCTTATACATCGGCGGCCACCTTGACGGATATCATGCGATCAGGTTCGGCGGGCGGCTCGCCACGGGTGATCGCATCCACATGCTCCATCCCAGAGATAACCTGCCCGTAAACGGTATATTGCCCGTTCAGGAAATCGTTGTCTTTGAAGTTGATGAAGAACTGGCTGTTGGCGCTGTCGGGGTTCTGCGAGCGCGCCGCGCCGATGGAACCGCGCGCATGCGGGATCTTGGAGAACTCGGCGGGAACATTCGGCAGATCGGAACCACCGGTGCCCGCCATGCGCAGGTTGAAGCCGTCTTCCATGTTGCCGTGCTTAACGTCGCCCGTCTGAGCCATGAAGCCATCGATCACACGGTGAAAGGCCACGTTGTCGTACTGACCGGCGCGGGCAAGCTCTTTCATCCGCGCGACGTGCTTGGGGGCCACGTCCGGCAGCAGCTCAATGGTGACGGTGCCACCCTTGAGTTCCATCAGAATGGTGTTTTCGGGGTCTTTGATCTCTGCCATCTGGCCTCTCCTGTTCAAATCTTCCCGCGATACCTAAGCAGTTGCGACGCGATTGCCAAGCGGTCCGGTTGACCTTGGCGCGGATAAGCGCAACACACGGGGCAAGCAAATGGAGAGGATCAAGCCAATGAGCTGGAAAACACTCGACGAGATGGATCTTTCGGGCAAGCGCGTGCTGGTGCGGGTCGATATCAATGTGCCTGTGGAGAACGGACAAGTGACGGACACGACGCGGATCGACCGGATAGTGCCCACGATCAAGGATATTCTCGCTGCCGGCGGTCGCCCGATTCTGCTAGCGCATTTCGGACGTCCCAAGGGAAAGGTGGTGCCGGAGATGTCGCTGCGCGTGACCCTGCCCGCGTTGGAAAAGGCACTGGGCCAGGAGGTGATCTTCATGGAAACACCCGACAGTGCCGCGCTGACCGGGCTTGCGGAAGGAACCGTCGTCTTGCTGGAAAACACGCGATTCGCGCCGGGCGAAGAGGCCAACGATCCGGCGATGGCAACCTTCCTTGCCAGCCTTGGCGATGTCTTCGTCAACGACGCCTTTTCCGCCGCGCACCGCGCCCATGCTTCGACCACGGGTGTTGCCCATCTGCTGCCGTCCTGCGCCGGACGTTTGATGGAGGCTGAACTGTCGGCGCTGGAAAGCGCGCTGTCCACGCCCGAACGCCCGGTGGGGGCCGTCGTCGGCGGCGCCAAGGTTTCGACCAAGATCGCGCTGCTGGAAAATCTCGTGGGCCGACTCGACCTGCTGGTGATCGGCGGCGGCATGGCCAATACCTTCCTCGCGGCACAAGGCGCCAGGCTCGGCGCCTCCCTCTTGGAGCCCGATCATATCGAGACCGCACGCGCGATCATGCAAAGCGCCGAGAATGCCGGTTGCCGCATCCTGCTGCCGGTGGACGGTCTTGTGGCGCGCGAGTTCAAGGCCGGAGCGGCCCATGAAGTGGTCGCGCTGGGAGCGGACACGGTGCTTGAAGACGACCAGATGGTGCTCGATGCCGGGCCGGAGAGCGTCAAGGCGGTCACGGCGGCCTTTGCCGATCTCAAGACGCTGATCTGGAATGGCCCGCTGGGGGCCTTCGAGATAGCGCCCTTCGATCAGGCCACGAATGCAGCCGCTGCGGATGCGGCGCGCCAGACCCGCGCTGGCACGCTGATCTCCGTCGCCGGGGGCGGTGATACGGTAGCGGCGCTGAACAAGGCCGGTGCGGCGAAGGATTTCACCTACGTCTCGACTGCCGGTGGCGCTTTCCTGGAGTGGATGGAAGGCAAGATCCTGCCCGGCGTCGCGGCGCTGGAACAATCCTGACCTTCTGAACGGTAAAAAGGCGCGTTTTTAAAGCCTCTGGTGTAAAAGGGGATTCACAGGCAGCGGTGGCTGTGCCATAGTGTTAGCACGCCCGACAAGAGGCGATACTGAGGTACGATCGAATGACACGCAGCGCAGGCCCCGCTTACGGCTTTATTGTCTTTTTCACCCTCGCGTTGGGGCTGGGCACCTATTTCACCTTTGCTGCAGTACAGGGCGATTACGGGCTGTTCCGCCGCGCAGAGATCGATGCCGAGGCAAATGCGTTGCGCAGGCAACTCGCGCAGGTCAGCGCCGAGGTCGCGGAGATGGAAAACCTCACCCGGCGCCTCTCGGACGACTACCTTGATCTCGATTTGCTGGACGAGCAGGCACGCAGCGTGCTGGGCATGCTCCGCGCCGACGAGATCGTCATCCGCTAAACTTAAGCGCCGGATCGGCAGTACGCCGATCTGCGCCAGATTGTCGCTCGCATTGCCTTCACGAATCCGATAAAGGATAGTTTAACACTAAACTATTTGCCCCGACGGGCATTGCGAAAAGGGAGTGCGATGGATGGCAACGCGCAAAGCAGCCAAGAAACCGAATGTCTCCGCCGAAGAGCTCAAGACCTATTACAGGGATATGCTGCTCATCCGGCGATTTGAAGAAAAAGCAGGTCAGCTTTACGGGATGGGTCTAATCGGCGGGTTTTGTCACCTCTACATCGGACAGGAGGCCGTCGTCGTCGGGCTCGAGGCCGCTGCAGAGGAAGGTGACAAGCGCATCACATCCTACCGCGACCACGGTCATATGCTGGCCTGTGGCATGGACCCCAACGGCGTGATGGCCGAGCTGACGGGCCGCGAAGGCGGATACTCCAAAGGCAAAGGCGGCTCGATGCACATGTTCTCCAAGGAGAAACATTTCTACGGCGGCCACGGGATCGTCGCGGCACAGGTGCCGCTTGGCGCCGGGCTGGCCTTCGCCGACAAGTACAAGGGCAACGATCGCGTGACCTTTACCTATTTCGGCGACGGGGCGGCCAACCAGGGCCAGGTTTACGAATCCTACAACATGGCTGAGCTGTGGAACCTGCCGGTCATCTTCGTGATCGAAAACAACCAGTACGCCATGGGCACCTCGACCAAGCGGTCGACCCACTCGCCCACCTACTGGGAGCGCGGGGCTGCCTACGGGATCAAGGGCGAGGAAGTGGACGGCATGGATGTGCTCGCCGTCAAGGAAGCCGGTCAGCGCGCAGTGGAAATCTGCCGCGCGGGCAAAGGCCCCTACATCCTCGAGATCAAGACCTACCGCTATCGCGGTCATTCGATGTCCGACCCCGCCAAGTACCGTACCCGCGAAGAGGTGCAGAAGATGCGCGACGAGCGCGATCCGATCGAAGCGGTGCGCAGCATGCTGCTGACCGGAAAGCATGCGACCGAAGACGATCTGAAAGTGATCGACAAGGAGATCAAGGACATCGTGAATGAATCTGCAGAATTCGCGAAGACCTCGCCTGAGCCCGCGCTCGACGAGCTCTGGACCGATATCTACACAACCGGCGAAGCGCCGCAGGAGGCTTGATCGATGGCTACTGAAATTCTGATGCCCGCCCTCTCGCCCACGATGGAAGAAGGCACGCTCGCAAAATGGCTGGTGAAGGAAGGCGACACGGTCTCTTCCGGTGACATCATGGCCGAGATTGAAACCGACAAGGCGACGATGGAATTCGAAGCCGTGGATGAAGGCGTGATCGGCAAGATCCTCGTCGAGGAAGGCACCGAAGGGGTCAAGGTGAACACCGCCATCGCGATTTTGCTGGAAGAAGGCGAAAGCGCTGATGATATAGACACCTCCGCCAGCGCCTCGGCGCCCGCCGCGGAACCGGCGCCAGCGCAGGCCGAGGCCGCTCCCGCGGCAACCGCATCCGAGCCGCCGCCCGCTCCCGAGACCGACACCAGCCCCGACTGGCCGGAAGGCACCACGCTCAAGCAGCAGACCGTCCGTGAAGCGTTGCGTGACGGCATGGCAGAAGAAATGCGGCGTGACGACTCCGTGTTCCTGATGGGTGAAGAGGTGGCCGAATACCAGGGCGCCTACAAGATCAGCCAGGGCATGCTGGATGAATTCGGGCCGCGCCGGGTCATCGACACGCCGATTACCGAGCACGGGTTTGCCGGAATCGGTGTCGGCGCGGCATTCGGCGGGCTCCGTCCGATCGTGGAGTTCATGACCTTCAACTTTGCCATGCAGGCGATGGACCAGATCATCAACTCCGCGGCGAAAACCCTTTACATGTCCGGCGGTCAGATGGGCGCGCCGATGGTGTTCCGCGGCCCGAACGGCGCGGCGGCCCGCGTCGCAGCGCAGCACAGCCAGGACTACGCAGCCTGGTTCATGCAGATTCCGGGATTGCGGGTGGTCATGCCCTACTCCGCTTCCGACTACAAAGGACTGATGAAAACAGCGATCCGCGATCCCAACCCGGTGATCTTCCTCGAGAACGAAATTCTCTACGGGCGCACCTTCGATGTGCCTGACCTTGAGGACTATACCGTACCCTTCGGCAAGGCGCGCATCTGGCGTGAAGGGGATGACGTCACCATCGTGAGCTTTGGAATCGAAATGAGCTACGCGCTGGAAGCCGCTGCAAAACTTGCTGAAGAAGGGATCAGCGCCGAGGTGATCGACCTGCGCACCCTGCGCCCGATGGACACCGGCGCGATTCTGAAGTCGGTCATGAAGACGAACCGCTGTGTTACTGTCGAGGAAGGCTGGCCGCAGGGCTCGGTCGGCAACTACATCTCGAGCGTGATCATGCAGGAGGCCTTTGACTATCTCGATGCCCCCGTCATCAACTGCACCGGCAAGGATGTCCCGATGCCCTATGCGGCGAACCTCGAAAAACATGCGCTTGTGACCACCGATGAGGTGATCGAGGCCGTGAAAAAAGTCACCTACAAGTAAGGAGCGCGCAAGATGCCTACAGAAATCCTCATGCCCGCCCTGAGCCCCACGATGGAAGAGGGCACCCTCTCGAAGTGGCACGTCAAGGAAGGCGACACGGTCTCTTCCGGTGACATCATGGCCGAGATTGAAACCGACAAGGCGACGATGGAATTCGAAGCCGTGGATGAAGGCGTGATCGGCAAGATTCTCGTCGAGGAAGGCACCGAAGGGGTGAAGGTGAACACCGCCATCGCGATCCTGCTCGAAGAGGGGGAAAGCGCTGATGACATCGGTGATGTCGCATCCCCGGCCCCTGCCCCCGAAGCGGCTCCGGCAGCCGACGATGCGGGCAAGCCTGCAAGGAGCGAAAGCACCGAAAAGCCCGCAACACCTGCCCCGGCAGCGCCTCAGGCATCGGACGGCTCGCGCATCTTCGCCTCGCCGCTGGCGCGGCGCATCGCGGCGGACAAGGGCCTCGATCTGGCTGCCATCAAGGGCTCCGGCCCGCATGGGCGGATTGTCAAGGCGGACGTGGAGAACGCCACTGCAACGGCACCGAAGGCAGAG
>JBFFFS010000068.1:0-11621 GCA_041557855.1 Roseobacter sp.
GCCTGCAATTCACGTACGATCCGGGGGGCACTCAGATCGCCGTCGTTACTCTGACCGCCGGTCATGGCCACAGCGTCATTGTATAGAATCTTGTAGGTGATGTTCGTGCCAGCGGCCAGGGCCGCACGGATTGCCTGCACGCCGGAGTGATTGTAGGTGCCGTCGCCGAGGTTCTGGAAAACGTGGTCGCGCTTCGAGAAAGGCGCCTCGCCGATCCAATTGGCCCCCTCTCCCCCCATATGCGTGAAGCCCGAGGTGTCACGATCCATCCAGAGCGCCATGAAATGGCAGCCGATCCCCGCATAGGCGCGGCTCCCCTCCGGCAGCCTCGTCGAGGTGTTATGTGGGCAGCCGGAACAGAAATAGGGAAGCCGGGCGGCAATCTCCTCGGCATTGTCGGCGCGACGCGCCTCGTCGAGCTGTGCAAGGCCCGCCCTGATCCCGTCGGTTTCACGTCCTTCCTCTATCAGGACCTGCCCAATCTTCTGAGCGATTTCAATGGGTTCCAATGCCCATTTCGCCGAAAAGAATTCCACCCCTTCTTTGCGCCCGCCATAGACCCGGCGACCTCTTCTGTCGTCGAAGATCGCCTCCTTGATCTGCACTTCGATGAGTTTGCGCTTTTCCTCGACCACGACAATCAGATCGAGGCCCTCGGCCCAGTCGTGCAACCCATTCATGTCCAGCGGCCAGACCTGACCGACCTTGTACGTGGTTATGCCGAGGCGTTCGGCCTCCGCCGCATCGAGGTTCAGCAGCTTCATGGCATGCTCCAGATCGAGCCAGTTCTTACCCGCCGCCACGAATCCGATTTTAGCGCCTTGTTTGCCCCAAACGCGCCTGTCGATGCGATTGGCATGGGCAAAGGCTTCCGCTGCATACCGCTTGTGGTCGATCAACCGTGCTTCCTGTTCGACCCGTTCGTCGATCAGGCGAATGTTGAGACCACCCTTTGGCATCGGGTAATCCGGTGTCACGAACGACAGTCGGTCCGGTTCGGCATCCACGACCGAGGTCACCTCTATCGTGTCCTTCATGGTTTTCAGGCCGACCCATACACCCGCAAAGCGGCTCAGCGCGTATCCGTAAAGACCGAAATCAATGATTTCCTGCACGCCCGCCGGGCTGACGACCGGCATGTAGGCATCGATCATCGCAAATTCGGATTGGTGCAGTACCGTCGAGCTTTCCCCGGTGTGGTCATCGCCCATGGCCATCAAAACACCGCCTAAAGCAGATGATCCGGCCATATTGGCATGCCGCATCACGTCGCCCGACCGGTCCACCCCCGGCCCTTTGCCGTACCATAGGCCGAAGACTCCGTCGAATTTACCCTCGCCGCGTATTTCAGCCTGCTGGCTGCCCCAAAGCGCCGTCGCCGCAAGATCCTCGTTCAGCCCTCGCTGAAAGACGATATCGTTTTCCGTCAGTTGCTTGAGTGCCCTCTCCATCTGCATGTCAACGGCACCAAGCGGTGATCCACGATAGCCTGTCACCAGACCGGCCGTGTTCAACCCCGCAGCCCGATCGCGGGCTTTCTGCATCAGCATCAACCGCACAAGTGCTTGCGTCCCGTTCAGCAAGACAGGCGATTTATTCAGGTCATAGCGATCGTTGAGCGAAATCTTTTCTGTGCTCATCACACGCCTCCCGCGCGATTGGTCCGTGTTGCAAAACTTTAAAATATAGTCGAACCCAGCCCGATAATAGGTCACAAAAACTGACCTGTATAGGAATATTTGCAACTTGCGCGCGGTTTCGTCGGCCGCCCCCTATTTTTCGAGCAAAGATACCGCTAACAAGTGATTGGATTAGTGTGAGATGTACGATGGATTGGGACAAGCTTAGAATATTTCATGCAGTGGCGGATGCGGGCTCGCTGACGCATGCAGGCGACAAACTGAACTTGTCGCAAAGCGCAGTGAGCCGCCAGATCAGAGGACTTGAAGAGTCGCTGAACGCAACGCTTTTTCATCGCCACGCCCGCGGTCTGATCCTGACCGAACAAGGGGAATTGCTGTTCGATGCCACCTCCGCGATGTCCCGGCGGCTCGATACCGCCTCCGCGCGGATACGGGACAGTGAAGAGGAAGTCTTTGGCGAGCTTAGGGTGACGACGACAACCGGGTTCGGTACGCTTTGGCTCGCCCCGCGCCTGCCCAAGCTTTACGAACGCTACCCCGATCTCAAGGTGGACCTGATGCTGGAGGAGCGCGTGCTGGACCTGCCAATGCGCGAGGCCGATGTGGCGATCCGTATGAAGGAACCCAGCCAGGCCGACCTGATCCGCAAGCGGTTGATGATGATCCGCATGTGCCTGTACGCAACGCCTGACTACCTGCGCGAACACGCCCCGCCAAAGGAAGTCGAAGACATCGCCGAACACCGCCTGATCTGTCAGAATACGAACAGCGATCAGGTCGGCGCCGGCCGCAGTCTGGTGGGACATCTGATGGCCTACAATATCCGCTCCACCCTCACTGTGAACAACTACTTCGGCGTGCTGCAGGGGGTATTGAACAACCTTGGGATTGGTGTGCTGCCCGACTATGTCACGCAGGACTTCCCTGATCTTGTACAAATCCTGCCCGATCTGGAATCGGCAGATGTGCCCGTTTTTCTCGCCTATCCGGAGGAGCTAAGGCATTCTCAGCGGGTCTCGGCCTTCAAGGATTTCGTCCAGGATGAAATTATAACCTACCGCAAGCAATTGAGAGATAAAGAAAAGGCGCGCTCCGAGTGAGCCATGCACGAAGCGCATAACGGCCATGCTGAATCTTTATTAGAATCTGCCTTGATTGAGGGCGGGCTGCACACTAATTCAGCTGCACGAAGACGGCGAAGCAATGCTTTGCGCTTCGTACCTCCCTGTTGGACTTGGCCGAGCTTAGCGCTCGGCCTTTTTTTCTTTCATAACCGATAGACCAGCTTTTATTAGGAAGCAAAGCCATAAGCTGGCGGAAATCGAATTCTGAGCGCCATTTCTTGAGCGTGCGGCAGCTGCGTTTTCATGCCGTGCGTCCCGGCGCGCGAAAACTATCTGGATCGCCACAGGTTCCATGGTGGCGACAGTTTGCATGCCTCTTTGTTCTCAAAAACATGTGACATCTGAAAATGCCCAAAAGTTGGAACGCATGCCGGGGGCAGCCGTTGTGTCTGTGAACGTAACTAGAAACGAAAGGATGTTACGATGACACACAAGACTTTGATGACAACCGTTGCAGCATTGACCCTGACAGCCAACACCGCCATCGCCGCTAACGATGTGGCCGATGCGGAAACGCTTGACAGACAGAACCCGCAGCCTGCTGACAGCGCGGTCGAAGGTGCCACTCAATACGAAGATGGCGTCGCAATCGATACCGAGGCGGGGCTTCAAAACGCTGAAACCCTCGACCGCCAGAACCCGCAAGCTGTGGATCCGGTCAACTTCGACTACGCAGGCCTGAATGAAGAAACGGTAGCGACTTACACGGCCGTTGCAGCGGCCACCGGCTCGGAAGTGATGTTCTCCGACGGCGAGGTGCTGGGCGTAATCAGCGGCTTCGATGTGGACGAGATTGGCAAAAGTGAAATCGTTGTGGACATCTCCGAGACAATGAAAGTGAAAGGCGATGAACTGGTGATTAACACCGGCCCCGAAAACATCACTATCGACAACGGGCAAATCACGATCGCCTCAACTGCCGACGAACTGGCCGTGTTGGCCGGTGGTGACCGCGGCGCAAGCGATACCCGTGCCGTCGTGGTTCTGAACTAAGTTAGGAGAGCATGAGGGCGTTTGCATTACAGGCAGCGCCCGGAGCAGAGCCGGCTTCCTTTAACGAGGAAGCCGGCTTTTTCATGCCGTTCGGACCAGTGCGATGCCCGAACGCTATCTCAGCCGGGCGGCGCGAAGAGAAACCTCAGGGACCAAAAGTTTTCTGCGTCCGGTGCGCCCGGAATGATGACTGCGAGCGCCTCGCGCGCGCACCTCAGCGCGAAGGCGTGAACCTGGTTTCCCGACATGTTGAAGGGGCCGCGGCATTCCAGCAAGCGCTCGGCAATTTCACCGGTCGCCAAGTCTCGGAAAAGCACTGGACAGACAAAGACGGTTGCGACGCGCGTCGTTAAACTCTCAAAGGTCAACGTGGCCGTTTTTTTTCTTGTTGCAAGTCAATACGACCTTGTCCGCAAGGGTAAGATTTGAGCTACCCGAGCACGCCACTGTTGTACGCGTAGCCTCGAAAGTCGCTTCCGGTTTCTCATAGACTGCCCCTTGTGGCGTTCCACGCGCCGAGACCACGTTTACGGGCTGTACCACATTACTTTGTGACACGGCATATTCTGCAGGCAACACGATGGGCGCCGATGCCAACACGGCAGCACCGGCGATCATGTGCGCGGCGTAAACTGCGGGGATGACAAACGGTGCTGCAATAATCCCTACAACCGTTTTCTGATTTTCCGTCCAGCCTTCGGCCTCTTCGCCGCCAGCATCCTTGGGCTCCGGCGCTACAACCGTTGCGGTCTCGTCGCCGGATTTCACATAGTCACGTTCCTGCAGTTTCGGACTGCAAGCCGCAGCCAGCGCAAAGATAACGAGCGATATCAGAAAAATTTTCAAAGTATCAATCCCGGCAAAGACAGCCACGGTGAGCTTTTTCTGGAAAAAGCAAGCATATGTTTTTTATCAGATTTTCAAAACAGTCAGCTCCACGTCAGATGATACTTGCTCGTAGGAAACAGAAACGCGCGTCAAAGGATAAGTCGGCCACACATAGCGCTGTCCGCGTGATCCGGCCGTCGCCGACACATTCGGCGAGACGCCATGCATGCACCTTCTGGCTGTCCGCCCATTGCACCGCGCGCAGCATGAGGTCGTTACAGTGCCTTTGGACTGCCCGATCCCCCCTTCCATGGCGGCGGATGCGCATGTAAGAGGAGCGCATCATCTGCAAGCCCCGGGGGACCGCGAAAGAAATGCAAGAGCCTGCCATCACGCCCGACCTGATCGCCAGCCACGGACTGAGCCCGGACGAATACGAGCGTATTCTGGAGATCGTGGGCCGCGAGCCGACATTCACCGAACTGGGTATCTTCTCGGCGATGTGGAATGAGCATTGCTCTTACAAGTCGTCGAAGAAGTGGCTGCGCACGCTTCCCACCGATGGTCCTCAGGTAATCTGTGGCCCGGGTGAAAACGCGGGCGTGGTCGATATCGGGGACGGTCAGGCAGTCGTCTTCAAGATGGAGAGCCACAACCACCCCAGCTACATCGAACCCTATCAGGGTGCGGCGACCGGCGTGGGTGGCATTCTGCGTGATGTCTTCACCATGGGTGCACGTCCGATTGCGGCGATGAACAGCCTCAGCTTCGGCATGCCAAGCCACCCGCGCACCAAGCGGCTGGTTGGCGGTGTGGTCGAGGGTATCGGCGGCTATGGTAACTGCTTCGGCGTGCCTACAGTTGGTGGAGAGGTACGGTTTGACGCCGCCTATAATGGTAACTGCCTCGTCAACGCCTTCGCCGCCGGTCTCGCGGATGCAGACAAGATTTTCTATTCGGCAGCTTCCGGGGTCGGCATGCCAGTGGTCTATCTCGGCGCAAAGACCGGGCGCGATGGCGTCGGCGGAGCGACCATGGCATCAGCCGAATTCGACGATACCATCGAGGAAAAACGCCCTACCGTTCAGGTCGGCGATCCCTTCACGGAAAAGCGTCTGATGGAAGCGACGCTTGAACTGATGGCCACGGGTGCTGTGATCTCTATTCAGGATATGGGCGCAGCCGGGCTGACATGCTCGGCTGTCGAGATGGGAGACAAGGGCGGCCTCGGGGTGCGGCTTGACCTGGAGAAAGTACCTGTACGCGAAGAGGCGATGACAGCCTACGAGATGATGCTGTCGGAAAGCCAGGAGCGGATGCTCATGGTGCTGCGCCCCGAGCTGGAAGCCGAGGCCAAGGCCGTGTTCGACAAGTGGGATCTCGATTTCGCGATTGTCGGCGAGACCATCGAAGAGGACCGTTTCCTGATCTGTCTCGACGGCGAGATCAAGGCGGACCTGCCATTGTCGAAACTGGCATCGACGGCTCCGGAATATGACCGGCCATGGGTGGAAACACCGCCGGCTGAACCCTTGGGCGACCTGCCGGGGATCGATCCGATGGAAGGGTTGCGGGCACTCATCTCAAGTCCCAACTACGCCTCCAAAGAATGGGTGTACGAACAATACGACACGATGGTCATGGCCGACACCGCGCGGGTGCCAGGCCTCGGTGCCGGGATTGTTCGCGTGCACGGAACCAGCAAGGCGCTGGCCTTCACCTCTGACGTGACCCCGCGCTACGTCAAAGCCAACCCGGTGATGGGCGGCAAGCAGGCCGTGGCAGAAGCTTACCGCAATCTAACTGCCGTTGGGGCCAAACCATTGGCCACAACCGACAACCTCAACTTTGGCAACCCCGAAAAGCCGCAGATAATGGGGCAGTTCGTGGGCGCGATCAAAGGCATCGGCGAAGCCGTGGCCGCGCTCGACATGCCGATTGTGTCGGGCAACGTCTCACTCTACAACGAAACCGACGGCACGGCGATCTTGCCGACACCGACCATCGGGGCGGTAGGCCTTATCGATCATGTAGATCATATCATCGGCTGCGACGTGCGCGATGGACATGCGGCGCTGGTGTTGGGAGACACCACCGGGCATCTGGGCCAGTCGGCGCTGCTCGCGGAACTGATGGGCAGGTTCGAGGGCGACGCGCCACCAGTCGATCTTGGGGTTGAGGCGGCACACGGAGATTTCATCCGTGCCAACCGCAGCTTGATCGCCGCCTGTACCGATCTCTCCGACGGAGGGCTGGCGCTGGCCGCCTTCGAGATGGCCGAACGCGCAAAAGTCGGTGTGACGCTTGAAGCCGAGGACGCAGCGACCCTCTTTGGCGAGGATCAGGGCCGCTATCTCATTGCCTGCGACCCGGTGGCGGCAGAGGCGCTGGCGGAAGCTGCCAATGCCGCCGGAGTATCGCTGCATGTGGTGGGCCGCTTCGGCGGAGACCAGGTGCGCCTCGGCAGCACCTCGGCGGCGCTGACTGAGCTTTCCGATCTTTATCGCAACAGCTTTGCCCGCGCGGTCGCCTGAGCGGTCAGCTCGGGGAGAACGACTCCAGCAACCGGTCCTTTTCACCCCGGTCATCTGGCCGGGAAATAGCAGCGGCCAGTTCTTCGAGCGAGGCAATCGAATGGCCGGCACGAAAGCTGTCCACATGCGGCAGCATGGTGGCGATCCCGCGAGCCTTGGGTGCAAAGCCTTCCCATCGCAGCAAAGGGTTGAGCCAGATCAGGCGCCGAGAAGACAGGCGCAGACGCTCCATCTGCTTGGCGAGCCGATCCGGATCGTCCCGGTCGAGACCGTCGGTGATCAGCAGCACGACCGCCCCCTGCCCCATGACCCGGCGCGACCACATGCGGTTGAACTCCTCCAGACAAGCGCCGATGCGGGTACCGCCCTCCCAGTCCTGTGCTTCCGCACCCGCCGCAGCCAGGGCTGCATCCACATCCCGTGTCGACAGATGGCGCGTGATATTGGTCAGTCGTGTACCAAAGGTGAAGGCATGAACCTTCGACCATCCGGCGCCTCTTTCATTCGCCACTGCATGGAGAAAATGCAGAACGATGCGACTGTACTGGCTCATCGATCCGGAGATGTCGCATAGAACCACGAGATTGGGCCAGCGCGGGCGCGGTTTTTTCAGCGCGATACGGCGCATTTCACCCCCTTGCCGCATGGTCTGCCGCAGCGTACGCGCGGCATCTATGCGGTGACCTCGGGGGCTGACCTGGGCGCGGCGGGACAGGATCGGTCGGACGGGCAGTTTCAATTTCGCAACCATGCGCTTTGCTTCCGCCACCTCTGCCGTGCTCATCTGCTCAAAATCTAGGGTGCGCAACCGCTCCTGTGATGACATGGTCATGCTGGCATCGATTTGAATTTCCGTCTCGCCGCCCTTCTCATCCTGCGCACCGGTGTCCGGAGCTTCCGCCCCGTCCAAAAGCGCTTCCGCTGCGCGTTTTTCCGCAGACCGCGCAATGCGCTCTTTCTGAACGCCTTGCACCGCAGGGATCATCATCGACATCATGTGTTCAAGGAATCTTGGATCGCGCCAGTAAAGCCGAAACACCTGCGCAAAGACATTGCGGTGCTCCGGGCGGCTCACGAAACAGGCATGAAGGGTCCAGTAAAAATCGCGCTTTTCAGTGAAGCCCGCCGCTTCGACGGCACGGATCGCGTCGATCACCCGCCCCGTGCCGATCGGCAGGCCGGCACGGCGCAACGCCCGTGCGAAATGCATGATATTGCTGGCAAGCCGGGGGCTCTCCGGCACTTCAATCGGCGCGTACTCAGGCATCACTGCCTCGATGGGTGCGCCGCCTCTGCGCCCTGCGCACCTCCCGGATATACATGCGCCGAAGCCGCATCAGGCCGGAGCGAGAGAAGATTTGACCTGCTCGAGAAGTCGCTTTGCCTCCGATCCCCGCAGTTTCTGGATATCGTCCTGATATTTCAGAATAGCGCCCAGCGTATCCGCGATCACCTCGGGGCTGAGGGTGACGACGTCGAGTGCCAGCAGGCATTTGGCCCAGTCGATCGTTTCCGCAACGCCGGGTTTCTTGAACAGGTCTTCGGTGCGCAGCGCCTGCACGAAGGCCACGACTTCGCGGCTTAGGTTTTCGGCAGCTTCCGGTGCGCGGGCTGTCAGAATTTCCATCTCGCGGTCGAAATCCGGGTAATCGACCCAGTGATAGAGGCAACGACGCTTGAGCGCGTCGTGAACTTCACGCGTCCGGTTCGACGTCAGGATGACGATCGGCGGCTCCGGTGCCTTGATCGTGCCCAACTCGGGAATGGTCACCTGGAAATCGCTGAGAGCCTCGAGAAGGAAAGCCTCGAAAGGTTCATCCGTACGGTCAAGCTCGTCGATCAGCAGAACCGGCGCACCGTTTTCATCCGGACGCATGGCCTGCAGCAAGGGGCGCTCAATGAGATAGGCGTCGCTGAAAAGCTCTTCCTGCAACGCATCTCGCGCAGCGCCACCGGTCGCTTCGGCGGTGCGGATCGCCACCATCTGCGCGGGAAAGTTCCATTCATAGACCGCGCTGGAGGCATCGAGACCCTCGTAGCATTGCAAGCGGATCAAGCGCCGGCCCAACCCGGCCGCGAGCGCTTTGGCGATCTCGGTCTTGCCGACACCAGCCTCCCCTTCCAGAAAGAGCGGGCGGCCCAACTTGAGCGAAAGGAACACCACGGTGCCCAGCGCGCGCCCGCAGACGTATCCCTGCGCCGACAGCAGTGACTGCACCTCGTCAATCGAATTTGGTGGGGTCATTCGGGTCTCCTCGCCGTTGCGCACAAGACTGCATCATGATGCGATGGCGTCAAGCGTCGATCACAGGACTTGGGCTACCAATAAAGGGATCATCGCCAAAGAAACAGAGCAGACACGAAGAGGAAACGATGCAATGGCTGACGATGTGCCCGGACCGGTTTATGGTAGGATGAGTTGAGCTTGCAGCTGATTCTGGCAAAGCCGGGCACCGCAGCGTCCTCTGCCAGGGACGCGCCCGCATCATGCCATGACAACCGCAGAGCCATGGTGCAAAAGCGCCGGAAGACGGGGGAAACGTATGTCTGACGCGACACTGGGGACCGCGATCTCACTGAGGTCACTCGGCAAGAAAGAGTGGATCGAAAAGGTCGCCGAACATGTCGAGGACAAGGGCGCGCTGCAACATCTGGGAAAGCGGCATTGGTCCATCTTTACCGAAGGCGACGGCACATTGCTTGTTACCTTTGAAACCTTTCAGGGCATTCAAACGCTGTCTCCCGAGGCGCGACCGCTGGGCTGGGACATAAGTGCCGCTCAAGGCTGGTCTCATCTTGCGCTGATCAGCGACGGCGATACCTGGTTTCGCGACGGGGCTGTCTATGCGGATTTCGACAGGCGCGTGGATGATGCCTTTTTCGACGGGTTCGACCGTGTTGTTTTTTACGGCGCAGGACCCTGCGGATACGCAGCCACGGCTTATTCGGTTGTCGCACCTGGCGGGCGGGTGCTGGCCATTCAACCCCAGGCAACGCTCGATCCCCGGCTGGCCGGCTGGGATACCCGATTTGTCGAGCAGCGACGCCTGAACTTCACGGACCGTTACGGATATGCGCCGGACATGCTAGAAGCAGCCGGACGCGCCTACATCGTGTTTGACCCATACTCCCCGGAAGACGCCATGCATGCCGCCCTCTTTGCCCGCCCCAATGTCAGTCTGCTGAGAATCCCGAACATGGGCACGGCGCTGCAAACGGACCTGTTGGCGATGGGCGTTCTGCAAGACTTGGTGACAGCCGCCGCGCAGGGACGGCTCACATCCGCCCGCTTCGCCCGCCTGATGCGGGCCAGGCGCGACCACCTGCCCTACCTGCGCCGCCTGCTCAACCGTCTCGAACGCGATGAAAGGGAAGAACTGATCCGGTTGCTCTGCCACAACGTCAGCGCCCGCATGCGCGCACCGCGCTTCGCAAGACGACTAAAAACTGTCACCTCATAAACGCTCTGAGACTGGTGCCGGACGCGGCGCTGTGCTAGCGCAGGGCCATGACCCGATCGATCACCATCCGCCGCCCTGACGACTGGCACCTGCACTTGCGCGATGGCGCCATGATGCGGGCCGTTTTGCCTGCAACCACAGCCCACTTCGCGCGTGCTATCGTCATGCCCAACCTCGTCCCCCCCGTGGTAACCGCAGCGCAGGCCGCGGCCTACCGCGATAGAATTCTCACCGCTTTGCCGGCCGGGGCGGATTTCAAACCGCTGATGACACTTTATCTGACCGAGGACACGGATGCAGAAGATGTGGCCCAGGCCCATGCCTCGGGCCTTGTACACGCGGTCAAGCTCTACCCCGCTGGGGCAACGACGAACTCGGCCAGCGGCGTTACCGACTTCGACCGCATCCGGCCGGTTCTGGACCGAATGGCAGAGATCGGCATGCTACTCTGCGTGCATGGCGAGGTCACGGATGCGGCCATTGATATTTTCGATCGCGAAGCGGTCTTCATCGACCGCGTCCTCGACCCCATTCGCCGGCAGACCCCGGGCCTGCGGGTGGTCATGGAACATATCACCACCCGAAACGCCGTGGACTACGCCACAGCGCAGGACGATACGCTTGCCGCCACGATCACCACACATCACCTCGTCATCAACCGCAATCATATCCTCGCCGGCGGCATCAAGCCGCATTACTACTGCCTGCCTGTCGCCAAGCGCGAGGAGCACCGTCTTGCCCTGAGAGCGGCAGCCACCAGCGGCGCGGCCCGATTCTTTCTTGGCACCGACAGCGCTCCGCACACCGATGCCAACAAGCTTTTGCCCTGTGGTTGCGCGGGCTGCTTCACCGCGCCGAATACGATGTCGATCCTCGCCGAGGTCTTTGAACAGGAAGGCGCGCTGGCACGACTGGAAGCCTTCACGTCCCTCAATGGCCCGGCCTTCTATCGCCTGCCGCCCAATGACGACACGATCACCCTGGAAAAAACAAAGCCGATGATCCCCGAAAAGATCGAAACGGAAGACGGTCCGGTCA
>JBFFFS010000069.1:0-11430 GCA_041557855.1 Roseobacter sp.
ACTGGCCGCGCCTTACCGCGGCGCTGGCATGAGCGCGCCCGCCCTGCTGTGCCTGGCGGCACTGCTTGACGCGCTTCTGGGCGAGCCCGGCGGGGTTTGGTCACGCCTGCCCCATCCCGCCGTTTTGATGGGCCGCGTGATCGGAGCGCTCGACACCCGCTTCAACTCCGGATCGCGACTTCGCCTCAAGGGCGTGCTGGCCATGGTGTTCATGACCGCTCTGGGCCTCGGTATCGGTTGGATTTTGTCTCTCGGCGGACCTGTGGTCGAATGCCTTGGGGCGGCGATCCTATTGGCGCAGAAATCGCTGGTGCAGCATGTCGCGGCGGTTGCCGCGGGCCTGCGCCAGTCCCTGCAGGAAGGCCGCGATGCCGTCGCTCTGATTGTCAGCCGTGATACCTCGCAGATGGACGAAACACGCACAGCGCGCGCCGCCATCGAAAGTGCCGCTGAAAATCTGTCTGACGGAGTGATTGCGCCGGCCTTCTGGTTCTGCATCGGCGGCCTGCCGGGCATGCTGGTTTACAAGATGGTCAATACCGCAGACAGCATGATCGGCTACCGTACCCCGCGCCACGAGCATTTCGGCTGGGCTGCTGCCCGTTTCGACGATCTGCTCAACCTGGCGCCTGCACGTCTTACGGCGTTGCTGATCGCCCTGCCCGCGCGCCAGTTCGGGTGGCGGGCGATCCGGGCGGACGCGCGCCTGCACCGGTCGCCCAACGCCGGCTGGCCCGAGGCGGCCATGGCCCGCGCGCTCGGGGTCGCGCTTTCGGGTCCGCGCGCCTATCACGGCCAGATGCGCGATTTTCCCTGGGTCAACGCCGATGCCCGCCGGAGGCTTGCACCCGAGGACATCGACGCGGCTATCACAGTGCTGTGGAAAGCCTGGGCGCTGGGGTTGGCCTTTGCCCTTCTCGCTGCCTATCTTGTGTGAGGGCACGGCCCGCCCATTCTGAGTTTGGAGCAGTTCTCATGCGTTTCACCGCCCTCTTCCTGTCATTGTCCTTGTCGCTCGTGCCGGTTGCCGGACAGGCCGCCTGTGGCGGCAGCTTTGGTGGTTTCGTCGAGGCTTTGAAAGCCGAGGCCGTGCAGCAGGGGCATGATCCCGCGATCGTGAACCGCTTCTTCTCGGGTATCCGCCAAAGCGATGCGGTCCTGCGCGCGGACCGCAGGCAAGGGCATTTCCAAAAACCCTACATCGACTTTGCCCGTAATCTGATTTCCGACGCACGCCTGCAAAAGGGCAAGAAGCTCGGTCGTCAATACGACGCGGTCTTCGACCTCATTGACCGGCGTTACGGTGTGGACAGGGGCGTGCTGCTGGCCTTCTGGGCGTTCGAGACGGATTACGGCGGCTTTCAGGGCGATTTCAACACCGCCAATGCGCTGGTCACTCTGGCCCACGACTGCCGTAGGCCCGAGTTGTTCCGCCCACAGGTTTTCGCCGCGCTGGAGTTGTACGAACGCGGGTCTTTCGATCCGGCGACCACCACCGGGGCCTGGGCGGGCGAGATCGGTATGGTTCAGATGCTACCGCGCGACATCCTCGAAAACGGCGTGGATGCGGATGGCGACGGCAAGGTCTCTTTGAAAACCTCCGCGCCCGATGCGCTGGTCTCGGGGGCGGCGATGCTGTCGGGTTTCGGCTGGCGCGCCGGTGAGCCCTGGCTGCAGGAGGTGCGCGTGCCGCAAAACCTCGACTGGTCACTCAGCGGCATCCACAGATCATTACCGGTACGCGACTGGCAGACCATGGGGATCACGGCACGCAACGGCTCCCTCGCCACCGGCCTGCCTGCATCACTGATCCTGCCGCAGGGTCATAAGGGCCCAGCCTTCCTCGCCTATCCGAATTTTAACGTTTATTTCGAATGGAACCAGAGCTTTACCTATGTCGTCACCGCCGCCTATTTTGCTACATTGCTCGATGGCGCGCCCAAGATGGACACCGGGCGCCCCGATCCGGGCCTCAGCGGGGAACAGATGAAAGCTCTGCAAACCAAGCTGCAGGCGCGCGGCCACGACGTTGGGGAGATCGATGGCATCCTCGGCGCCAATACGCGCATCGCAGTGCAGAAAGAGCAGCAAAGACTTGGCCTTCCTGCCGATGCATGGCCGACCACAGCATTGCTCAACGCGCTCTGAAGCGCTCCTCGTTGACAATTTTTTTGCGCCGACCCTCTACGGTCTTACGCGAAACTTACATTCAGGTTCGTTTTACTTCTTCCCCCACCGGGCCCGAGCCTTGGCGGGGGATTTTCATGGCTCGGGCGGACGCACCGGAAAGCGCAGCCCTTTTTCCGTAAGCAGAACGATCCTTTCACCTGATCGGACGTAGCGGTCGCAGCGCCCAAAGCCATTGCGGTAGCGGATACAGACGGTGCCATCCTCGGCGATCTCATACTGCCCATAGGCAGATTGCACGGAGGCGTAGGTGTAGGAATAGGACCCGCCAGCGGAATAGCGCGATTGCCCCCCATCATGGAAAACCAGCGTGTTTCCCGTGGTCAGCGCCTCGACTTCGGCGCGGCTCATGACATGATCGCCCACGCGCAGCGCCCAGTCCTGTGCCAGCACCGGGCACGCCACGAATGCCAGAAAGAGCGTCAGAATGCGTTTCATCCTGCATGCTAGGGGCAAAGCCGCGCCCGCCGCACCACACGATTGAGTGATCCGCAAGACCGCCGCCGGTCAGGCCACCAGTGTTTCTGCCTTCTTGAGGTCCACCGAAACAAGCTGGCTCACCCCCTGCTCGGCCATGGTCACGCCAAAGAGGCGGTCCATGCGCGCCATTGTGACGGCGTGGTGCGTAATGATGAGAAACCGCGTATCGGTCTGGCGGCACATCTCATCGAGTAGATCGCAGAACCGCGTCACGTTGGCGTCATCCAGCGGCGCATCGACCTCGTCAAGCACACAGATCGGTGCCGGGTTGGCAAGAAACACCGCGAAAATCAACGCCATCGCCGTCAGGGTCTGCTCGCCGCCACTCAGCAGGCTCAGGGTGGAGAGTTTCTTGCCCGGCGGCTGGCACATGATCTCGAGGCCGGCTTCCAACGGATCGTCGCTTTCCACCATGACCAGATTGGCCTCACCGCCTCCGAACAGATGCGTAAACAGCATCGAAAAGTTCGAATTCACCTGTTCGAATGCCGTCAGTAGCCGCTCGCGGCCTTCCTTGTTGAGGCTCGCGATGCCACCGCGCAGCGTCTTGATCGCCTCTTCCAGATCGGATTTCTCCTGCGTGAGCGTGTCATGTTCGGCCTGCACCTCCTTTGCGTCTTCCTCGGCCCGCAGGTTGACCGCGCCCAGGGCATCCCGCTGCCGCTTGAGCCGATTGACGTCCGCCTCCAGAACGTCGCTCCGAGGCATGTCGTCGGGGGCTACATCCAGTTGCGTCAGAAGCTGCGCCGGGGTCAGCTGGCTTTCCTCGGCAATCCGGTCCGCTGCAAAGGCCACGGTTTCACGCGCGGCATCGCTGCGTGCCTCTGCCCGCGCCCGCGCCTCGCGCGCTTCGGATGCGGCGCGCTCGGCGTCACGCTCCGCCGTGACCGCCTCGCGCAGGGTCGCTTCGGCCTTCGACAGGTGATCGGAGGCTTCGGCCTTGCGAGTTTCGGCAGCAGCGATGGCCTCGCTCAACTCCGCGCGCTTGGCAGCGATCTCTTCGGGGGCCGCACTCGCCTTCGACAGTTCCGCTTCTGCCGCCGCCTTGCGCTCTACCAGTTCGGCACTGCGCTTTTCGGCGGTTTCGAGACGATGCCGCCAACCGCTGACTTCCTTGACCACTTCCTGCGCCCGCCGGGTCCGCGCCTCGCCTTCACGGCGCAACTCGTCATGCGCCGAGCGGCGGGTCATCATGGTGATCCGCGCGGCCTCAACCGCCATCCTCACATCTTCGACTTGGGCCCGCGCGGCGTCAAGATCGCCAAGGTCCGCCAGTGCGCGCTCCGCCTCTTTCAGCCGAACCCTTGCGCCCATTGCCTCCTCTTCGTGGCGCGAAACCGCCAGACCGAGGGATTCCAGACGCCCTTCGGCAAGGTTGCGGTCCGCTTCCGCGCGGCTCAATGCGCGGCCAGCTTCGGCCACAAGCCTGTCGGCGGCGCGGCGCGCATCACGCGCCATCGCGTCCGCACGCGTCAACTCGGCCAGCCGCACCGTCAGCGTCTCATGCGCCGCCCTGGCCCCTTCTGCCTTCTGGGTCGCCTGCTCCAGCGCCTGCTTGAGTTCTTCGAGCCGGTTGAGCTGCTGCAGCCTCAGCGCCGCTGCCGAGGGCGCGTCCTCCGCCCAGGCGCGGTACCCGTCCCAGCGCCACAAATCGCCTTCGATCGAGACCAGTCGCTGACCCGGTTTCAAATCCGCCTGAAGCCTTGAGCCATCATCGGCATCAACCAGACCAATCTGGCTCATGCGGCGCGCCAGCACATCCGGCACCGAGACATGCTGCGTCAGCGCCATGACCCCGTCGGGCAGCGATTGCGCCTCCCGGTAGCCGGGCAGCACCGCCCAACCCGAGGGTCCGTCCTCTTCGACCTGGGGTGCACGCAGGTCATCCGCCAGCGCCGCGCCCAACGCTTTTTCGTAGCCCGCGCCGACTTTCAGCCGGTCGAGGATCTGCCCGCCTTCCGCCGTGTCCCGCTGCACCAGCTTGGCCAGCGCCGCCGCCTCCGCGCGCAGCGCATTGGCCTCGCCTTCCGCTTCTGAGCGATGCGCCCGCGCCTCGGCTTCAAGGGCCTGCGTATCGCCGCGGGCCTCGTCCGCCTCCACGAGTGCGGCATCCGCGTCGGCAGCCGTTTTCACGGCCTGAGCTTCAGCGGCCTGCGCCGCGGTGAAATCTTCAGCGGCTTTTGCGAGAGCTGCCTTGGACACGCCTACCGCATCACGCGCCTTTTCCGCCTCCGCCTCCGCCTTGGCCAGCGTCTTGCGGCTGTCCTCCAGCAGTCGCTGCGCCGTGCCGTGACGGGCCGCCAGACGGGCCACATCCTCGGTCTGCTGGGACATGTCGCCTTCGCGCTCCTGAAGCACGGCGGCGGCCTCGCGCGCGGCCTCCGCCGCCTCCTCCAGCCTCTCGTCATGGCCTTCCGCAGCCTTTTCAAGCTCGCGGGCCTCCCACTCCAACCGTTCGATCGTCTCGCCGGCGTCCCGGTTCAACCCGCCTTCGCGCTCGATATCATGTCCGAGCTGCGCGATCCGGCCAGTCAGAGTTTCGATCAGTGCCTGCGCCCGCGCTTCCTGATCGCTCAGCGTATCGCGCTGCACGGCCAGCCGCTGGACCACGGCGGCGGCAATCGCCTCTTCTTCGCGCAAGGGAGGCAAGGCTTCTTCGGCTTTAACCCGCGCCTTTTCCGTCACGCGCACCGCGGCCTCGGCCTGAGCGGCGAGCGTTACCTGCTTGCGCAGAGCCTCTTCGGCGGTACTGCGCGCATCATCGGCCTCGCGCCAGCGCCGGTAGAGCAGCATGCCGTCCGCGCGGCGCAACTCGTTGCCGATCTCGCGGTACCGGGCCGCTTGCCGCGCCTGCCGTGCCAGTTGCGCCAACTGCGTCGCAAGCTGTTCGATCACGTCATCCACGCGAGCGAGATTGGTCTCGGCGCCTTTCAGCTTCAATTCCGCCTCGTGGCGCCGCTGGTAAAGTCCGGAAATCCCCGCCGCCTCTTCCAGAATACGCCGGCGGCTCTTGGGCTTGGCGTTGATAAGCTCGGCAATCTGCCCCTGCCGTACAAGCGCCGGAGAATGCGCCCCTGTGGAGGCATCGGCAAAGAGCATCTGCACATCGCGGGCCCGCACATCCTTGGTGCCGACCTTGTAGGCGGAGCCCACATCCCGCGTGATACGCCGCACGATCTCAAGCGTGTCGCTGTCGTTGAACCCCGCCGGTGCCAGACGCTCAGAATTGTCGATCTGCAAAGACACTTCGGCAAAGTTGCGCGCAGGTCGGCTCGAAGCGCCGGCAAAGATCACATCCTCCATTCCGCCGCCACGCATCGCCGTGGGGCGGTTTTCACCCATGACCCAGCGCAATGCCTCGAGCAGGTTGGACTTGCCGCAGCCATTGGGACCGACCACGCCGGTCAGCCCGTCCGCGATCAAGAGGTCGGTGGGGTCCACGAAGCTTTTGAAGCCCGTCAGTCTGAGTTTGGAAAACCGCAAGATGCCTGTTCCACTGATTCCCGGAAACTCCAGCGTGGGGCTGCGGACCCCGTCCTGTCAACCAAACGGCACCACAATCTGCGCAAGCAGGGTAGTTATCCACAACATATTGATGCACCATACGTGGTGGCAGTGCCTTCGGTTGACAACACCCACAGCCCGTCGTCCGATGTGCAGACTGCGATTACAGGTGCTTATCCATGCGACTTTCTTACGTTCTGGCGGCTGGGGTCAGCCTTTCATGTCTGGCCGGCCCGGCGCTGGCGCATCACCCGCTGAACGGCCTGCCGATGGAAACATTTACCCATGGCCTCCTGTCCGGAGTGGGCCATCCAATCCTCGGGTTCGAGCATCTGTTCTTCGTGCTCGCCATGGGGGCGGCGGCGGCGCTGGCAGGCCTGCTGTGGCGTGGAACCCTTGCCTATATCGCGACCATGACGGCGGGCAGCCTGCTGATTGCTCTGGACGGTAGCCTGCCGATCCAGCAGGGTCTGATCGCCGTGTCGCTGGTGGCGCTCGGCACGCTGATTGCGTCGCAGCGGCACGCACCGAAACTGCTGCTGATATTCATGTTCGCCGCCTTCGGCCTCTTTCACGGTGCCGCCTTCGGTGAAGCACTCGCCGGACAGGAAGGCACGGCACCGCTGCCGGTATTCCTCGGCTACCTGCTGGGCCTTGGCGTCACACAGACCGGGCTTGCACTGATGGCTGGTCTGCTGGTCACAAGGGTACGCCCGATCACCACGCGGCTCGGCGGCGCGATGGTGGCAGGCGCGGGTATTCTGCTCTGGCTGGAATACATCGAAGGGCTGGTCTTCAGCTAGGCGCTCAATAGGGCACCGCCTCGCAATCGTATTCTGCAAAGGTCGTGTTGTCCGCAGCGCTGGTGTAGCGGTCCACGGCAAAGCATTCGTAGTTCAACCCCAGGATCAGCACGGCGGGCGGCGGTCCGTTACCGCAATCGAGCAATCCGGTAACCTGAGCGGCGTCGCCGCGCACCTCGGTGACGTGGCAACCGCTGACAAGCCGCATCGCCTGCGCCGCCTCGCCGGCTACCGGGCCAAGGCGCGGCGCATACCTGGGATTGATCCGCACCGCCTCCGCCAGACGCCCATGAACCCTCACATCGAACGTGGACCCTTCCACCGTCAGGCGGGTCGCGGGCGTGCTGCGAAAATGCGGCCCCGGCGCATTGCAGCCCAGGACCATTGTCACGGCGGTCAGAAAAACTGGGCGCGTAAAGCGGATCATAAGCCAGATTTCGCGCCTAGTGATTAACAGCGAGTTAGCGGAAAGGCTTTACCGCGCAGTAAAAGCGGTCATATAATTTGACCAATAGGAGATCAGATGCCGTTCCGCCCGATTCACTCAGAAAAACTGTCTGTCGCGGTGGTGCGGCAAATAGAAGAACTGATCCTGCGCGGAATCCTGCGCCCGGGCGAACGGCTGCCGGCAGAGCGTGAACTGGCCGAACGCCTTGAAGTGTCGCGGCCCAGCCTGCGCGAGGCGATCAGCGTCCTGCAGGAAAAAGGACTGCTGAGCACCAAGGCCGGAGCCGGCGTCTATGTGGCCGATGTGCTGGGCTCTGCCTTCTCACCGGCGCTTATGGAGCTTTTTGCCCGCCATGAAGAAGCGGTCTTCGACTACCTGTCCTTCCGGCGTGACATGGAAGGGCTAGCTGCAGAACGCGCCGCGCAGCAGGCATCTGCCACGGATTTGCAAGTGGTGCAGACCATCCTCGACAAGATGGAAGCCGCGCACAGCAAGCGCAGCACCGATGAAGAAGCGCGCCTCGACGCACAGTTTCACATGTCCATCATCGAGGCATCCCACAACGTGGTCATGCTGCACATGATGAGATCGATGTACCAGTTGCTGCGCGAAGGCGTGTTCTACAACCGCCAGGTCATGTTCAAACAGCGCACCACGCGCGCGCATCTGCTCGACCAGCACCGCGCAATCAATTCGGCCCTGCAGGCGCGCGATCCGGCAGGCGCCCGCGCCGCCGTCGAAGCACATCTGGACTATGTCGAGCTTTGCCTGCGCAACGAACTGAAGGCCGCTGAACATGAAATGATCGCGCAGCAGCGGCTCGACCACGTAGCCGGGACCTAGCCAGCCCCTCGCCGCCCATGTGGCCCTATGCGCACCCCAACACGCAGGCGCCGCTGCGGCACGAGCAGACCTGTAAATGAAAAGCCCCGGCGCGAGACCGGGGCTTGATGTGCGGAGCATGGCGCGACCGCAATTCGATATGTCAAACGCTCTTAGTGCAGCTTGGCCTCGACCTCGCTAATGGCACTTTCGGTCAACTGGTTGCCTTCGGAAGCCGTCATCTGATCCGCGATAACCGAGCGCGCGGAAGCGATGGCAATCGTCACCGACTGATCGCGTACATCTCTGATCGCGGCCGACCGGGCATTGTCGATCTGCTCTTCGGCTGCGGCCATGCGGCGCTCCAGCGAAAGCTTCAGATCGGCCCGCGCCTGTTCTGCGGCGATCGTTGCCTCTTCCTTGGCAGCGGCGACGATGCGATCCGCCTGATCCTGTACTTCGCGCTGCTTGCGCTCGTAGCTCGCCAGCAGGCTCTGAGCTTCCTCGCGCAGACTACGGGCTTCGTCCAGTTCCGACTGAATGGCCTCGGCGCGCTTGTCCAGCATGCCGAACAAAAGGGTCGGCACCTTGAAATAGACCAGCACTGCGATGAACAGCAGAAACGCCAGCAACACAACGAAGTCGGTATTGCCGAGCGAGAAGAACGGGCCGGATGCGGCCCAGACTGGGGAGGCAGCGAACAGTGCTGCGGCCAGTGTCGTCAGACTGATACCTTTGCGCATCTGCATCATCCTTTCATCCGCGCATTGACGGCAGCGGTGATTTTCTTGGCGTCGGCCTTGCCACCCATGGCGGCGACGATTTCCTTGGCGGTGTCGGCTGCGACTTCCTTGATCGCATCCATTGCACCAGCCCGGATTTCCGCGATCTCCTTTTCGGACTCCGCGGATTTGGCTGCGATTTCCTCGTCGGCCTTGGCAATCGCCTGATCGAGATCCGCCTGGATGTCCGCCTTGGCAGCAGCGACGATCCGTCCCGCTTCCGCCCGCGCATCGACCAGCGCCTTCTCATAGGCCGCTTCAGCCTCCTGCGCCTTGGCTTTCAGGTCCTCGGCGGCAGCGATATCATTGGTAATGGTGCCCTGACGTTCGGCCAAAATGGCCGCGATCCGCGGCAGCGCCACTTTCGCCAACACGAAGTAAGTCGCGACAAGAGCGATGACCAACCAGAAAATCTGGTTACCCCATGTCGAGAAATCCAGTTGTGGCATGCCCGGGGCTTGAGCCGCGGCATCAGCGCCATGTGTTTCGGTTGCCATGGTTCTCTCCTGTACGGAAGTAGGCAGCGCCCTTCAGGGCCATACATCGGGCAGCGCGACAAGCCGCGCCGCCCGAGCGTAAGGATCGTGTACGTCTGTCTTAGACGGCGAACATCAGCAGAAGGGCGACGAGGAACGCGAAGATCCCGAGCGCTTCCGCGAAGGCGATGCCGATGAAGAGTGTTGCTGTCTGGCTGGCAGCAGCGGAGGGGTTGCGCAGAGCGCCTGCCAGGTAGTTGCCGGCCACGTTGCCAACCCCGATGGCCGCAGCCCCGGAACCGATTGCCGCCAGACCTGCGCCGATGTGTGCGAGTTCGCCTTCCATGTGAATTCTCCTTACGATTGGAAGTTGAGTATTTGAACGGGCGTTTCCGTCCGAATTAGTGATGCGGGTGAAGTGCGTCCTTGAGGTACACGCACGTCAGAATTGTGAAAACATAGGCCTGGATGAAGGACACGAGGACCTCCAGACCGTACATCGCGGTAATCGCCACGACCGACACCGGGCTCACCAGCGTGATGACCGCGAAGCCTGCGAAAACCTTGATAACCGCGTGGCCCGCCATGACGTTGCCGGCAAGACGAATGGAGTGGCTGACCGGGCGCACGAAATAGGAAATCAGTTCGATAATCGCCAGGATCGGGCGCAGCGCCAGCGGCGCCGAAGACACCCAGAACAAGCTGAGGAAACCCGCACCGTTCTTGACGAAGCCCAGCACGGTCACGGTCAGGAAAACGGCCAGCGCGAGCACCACCGTCACGGCGAAGTGCGATGTAGGCGTGAAGGATGTCGGGATCAGACCCAGGAAGTTGGCGCAGACAATGAACATGAACAGCGTCATGATATAGGGGAAGTACTTCAACCCCTCCTTGCCGCAAATGTCTTCCACCATCTTGTAGATGAAACCATAGGCCAGTTCGGCCACCGACTGCGCACGGGACGGAACCACGGTACGCTTGGAAGAGCCCAGAATCATAAGAACGATCACGGCGATGACGGCAAAGCCCATCCACAGCGCCGCATTGGTCGGCGTGTACCAGGTCACGTCACCACCGAACAGAGGCTTGATGATGAACTGGTCCATCGGGTGGAAGACCAGACCGCCTGCTTCCTCGCCTTTTGCTTCTATTGCCATTTCAGGCTCCCTCGTCTCGCTCTTCGGCCTCTTCGGCCAGCTTCTTTTCCTGGATTGCTTGCGCCGAGCGAAGCATCGTCTTCACCCCCGCCGCAAGGCCCAGCATCGTAAACAGCACCAGAAAAATCGGTAGCGTTCCCAACAGAACGTCCAACCCGTATCCAATGCCAAAGCCGATCCCGAGACCGGCCACAAGTTCGATCACCATCCGCCAGGCAAGCTGCGCCTGAGAGTAGTGCTCATCCACGCGGGGGCCCGGCTCCTGCGCCTTCCTTGCGGCTTTGATCCTGGCTTCGAGCTGCTCAAGTCGCCGCTGATGCTCGGGATCGGTCACGCGCAATACGCCCCTTTTGCAGAGTTGCCTTTTGCTATGGCGCAGCGACCGGTGAGTCAACAGGCTTTGGTTGCCTCACAGGAATGACTTAAATTGTTGATATAATAAATTTTTATATAATTCACAGATCGGGGTGCCACCCTGTCGCAGGCACCTGAACCGCCGATCCGGGCAAAATTCCATATTCAACCATTTGGTTGACGATTGCGCGAACACCGTGCACAGGCTTGCGCATGACAGGGCATCTCGATCAGGTTTTCGCGGCTTTGGCCGACCCGACGCGGCGGGAGATACTGACCATGCTGCTCGAAGACGACATGGCCGTCACCGATGTGGCAGAACCCTTTGAGATGTCACTGGCCGCCATCTCCAAACACCTCGCCGTTCTGTCGGGGTGCGGGCTGATCTCTCAGGAGAAGCGGGGCCGCGTCAAATGG
>JBFFFS010000070.1:0-11406 GCA_041557855.1 Roseobacter sp.
GACGGGAACGATGTCATGATAGGCATCATACATCGCAGGTCTTATCAAATCGTTCATGGCGCCGTCGATGATAAGAAAATCACGCCCTTCGCCCGATTTCACATAGATCACTTCCGACACCATCAGCCCTGCGTTGCCGACGATCAGCCGGCCCGGCTCGATCTCGATCTCGCAGCCCAGATGGCCCAGCGTGCGCTTGACCATCGCCCCGTAGTCCGATGGCAGCGGCGGCGCCTGGTTGTCGCGCGTGTAGGGAATGCCCAGCCCCCCGCCCAGATCTAGCCGGCGGATGTCATGCCCATCGGCGCGCAGCGTCTCCGTCAGGTCAGCAACCTTCCGGTAGGCCTGCTCGAACGGGGCGAGGTCGGTCAGTTGGCTGCCGATGTGCACGTCGATGCCGATGACCTCCAAACCGGGCATGCCCGCTGCCATGGCATAGACCTCGCGGGCCCGGGAAATCGGAATGCCGAACTTGTTCTCTGACTTGCCGGTCGCGATCTTGGCATGGGTCTTGGCATCCACATCCGGGTTGACGCGGATGGTGATCGGGGCACGCATGCCCATGGCCCGGGCGGTCTCATCAAGAACCACCATCTCGGGTTCGGACTCGACGTTGAACTGCCGGATTCCGCCTTCCAGCGCGAGCCTGATCTCCGCCGCGGTCTTGCCGACACCGGAAAAAACGATCCGGTCGCCGGGCACACCTGCCGCGATTGCACGCCGGTATTCCCCACCCGAGACCACATCCATTCCAGCGCCCGCCTGCGCAAGCGTCTTGAGAATGGCCTGATTGCTTGCCGCCTTCATCGCGTAGCATACCAGATGGTCCAGCCCCTCCAGCGCCTCGTCAAAAAGCTGAAAATGCCGCAGCAACGTCGCTGTGGAATAGACGTAGAACGGCGTACCGACCGCCGCCGCGATCTCGGCCACGGGCACATCTTCGGCGTGTAGCGCGCCGTCTCTGTAAAGAAAATGATCCATGAACGCGCTCTAAGCAAAAGCGCGCATGAGATCAATCACACTTTACGCTCTGCGCGGCGGCATCGGTGCGCCAGCGCAACCTTCGACTGGTGGCCCCGACACAGAGCCACAAGCCGATGTTTGCGCATCATGCGCTGAAAATCTCTAACGGGTGGCAAAAGCACGACGCTCACCTCCGGCCCTCTCAGGCCTCCGCTTCGGGTCGGAAACAAAAGTGCACCGCTTCCGGGGCCACGAGTCAGGCGGACCACTGCCTGAATGTGATGGACAGTGGATGCTGCCGCCACCAAAGCGTACTCACCCCGCGTTCTGACGCGACCGCAGGAAAAGATAGAGGGGCAAACCGCAGCTTACGCCGATGAAAAAGGTCGCCGGGATCGCAATCAAGCCCAGCCAGAGCCGGGTCCGGATGGTCTCGACCAGCACCCATAGGGTCAGCGTAACGGCGGCAATCGTCAGATCCCACACGAGACCGCTGCTGGCCGCATTCGCATGCCACGCGTCCACCATTGCCATCAGGTCATACCCATTGGCATTGAACCACGCGATGAAATAGCTCATGGGGTGAATGGCGCCCCAGACCGCAAGCGCCAGAAAGACAATGCGCATCGGCGTCACCTACGGACCCTTTTCGACACCGAAGCGCGCATAACCCGAGATCGAGACCCCGGTGGATGGCGGCTCTTTCGGCTCCGCCGCAGCACGGTTGGCGGCATCGGCATGGCTGTTGCCGGTGCAACCCGCCAGTCCGGCGAGCAGTAGCAGGCTCAGGAAAATCTGTCTCATTACAATCCTACAAAAATGGAAACGGGGCCTTTGCTGACGCCGACGCTCGGATAGACACCATTGTTGCTTATGGTCACGGCCCCCGAAACGGTTGGCTTCTCGGGCTCCCCGTCGGCACCGCAAGCGGCCAGTGCGCCGCAAATCGTCATCGCTGCAATCAGGCGTTTCATGACATTATGTCCTTCCACCGGGCCACTTGCTCTCTCACACGCACCGGGGCGGTGCCTCCGTAGGATAGACGACTGGCCACGGAGTTTTCCACCCCCAGCACCTCGAATACGTCATTTGTGATGCCCGCATGCGCAGATTGCATCTGTTCCAGCGTCAAATCGGGCAGGTCGCACCCTTTCTGCTCGGCCAATGCCACGAGACTGCCGGTGATGTGATGCGCCTCCCGGAACGGAAGCCCGAGCACCCGCACCAGCCAGTCGGCCAGATCGGTCGCAGTTGAGAACCCTGCGCTCGCGGCGGCGGCAAGGCTGTCGCGATTGGCCGTCATGTCGGAGACCATGCCCTGCATCGCGGCCAGCGCCAGCATCAGGTTGTCGGCGGCATCAAAGACCTGCTCCTTGTCCTCCTGCATGTCCTTCGAATAAGCGAGCGGCAATCCCTTCATGACCATCATCAGCGCCGTATTGGCCCCGAAAATGCGTCCGACCTTGGCGCGGATCAGCTCTGCCGCATCCGGGTTTTTCTTCTGCGGCATGATCGATGACCCGGTAGAGAAACGATCCGACAGGGTGACGAAGCGAAACTGCGCCGAGGACCAGATCACCAGCTCTTCGGCGAAACGGCTGAGGTGGATCGCGCAGATCGACGCCGCCGAAAGGAAATCGAGCGCGAAATCACGATCACTCACCGCATCGAGCGAGTTGGCAGCCGGCGCATCGAAACCAAGGGCCTCCGCCGTCATGTGACGGTCGATCGGGAAGGATGTACCAGCAAGCGCCGCAGCCCCAAGCGGCGAGGTATTCATACGCGCGCGGGCATCGCGCATGCGGCTCAGATCGCGGCCGAACATCTCGACGTAGGCCATCATGTGATGGCCCCATGTCACCGGCTGCGCGGTCTGCAAATGGGTGAAACCAGGCATCACCCAATCCGCACCCGCCTCCGCCTGCGCCAGCAGCGCGCGGATCAGCGCCTCTAGCCCGCCGATCGCAGCGTCGAACTGGTCACGCACCCAAAGTTTGAAGTCCGTCGCCACCTGATCGTTGCGCGATCGTCCGGTGTGCAGGCGCCCCGCCGGTTCACCGATGACCTCCTTGAGCCGCGCCTCTACGTTCATATGAATGTCTTCCAGCGCGGTGGAAAATGCAAAGCTCCCCGCCTCGATCTCTGACAAGACCGTGAGCAGCCCTTCCCGAATGGCTTCCACATCGCTAGGTTTCAAGATGCCTGTCGCACCCAGCATTGCGGCATGCGCGCGCGAGCCTGCCACGTCCTGTGCCGCCAGCCGCTTGTCGAACCCGATCGAGGCGTTTATCGCCTCCATGATCGCGTCCGGCCCATCGGCGAAACGGCCCCCCCACATCTTGTTGGAGGACTTGGTGCGCGGCGTGTCTGTCATGTATCTGGCCCTTCGGAGGGAAAATGAAGAATTTGATTTCAGCGCTCGTTTATACGGCCCTTACGCTCGGCGCAATCGCAGCGGCGTCCGGCGCGGCGGCCGATCTGGAAAAGGCCGCCATGATCCGGGACGGAGACATGAAGAAGCTGATCTTCCATGAGACGCCACAAGCGATTTCCTCGGCTGCTTTCGAACTGGCGGATGGCGCGGGTGAGGCGACGCTTGAAGAATACAGGGGCAAATACGTGCTGCTCAACTTCTGGGCCACGTGGTGCGCGCCCTGCCGCAAGGAAATGCCCCAGCTTTCCGCGCTCCAAGCGGAGTTTGGCGGCGATGATTTCGAAGTGCTGACCATCGCCACTGGGCGCAATTCTCCCACCGGAATCAAGAAGTTCTTCGAGGAAATTGGCATCACCAACCTGCCCCGCCATCAGGACCCGCGGCAATCGCTCGCCAGTCAGATGGCCATCTTCGGCCTGCCCATCACTGTGCTGATCGACCCGGAAGGGCGCGAGATCGCACGGCTGCGCGGCGACGCAAACTGGGCCTCTGGAAATGCCCGGGAGATTATCGCGACGGTTCTGGGCCGCGCGCCCTGAACCCCTTCAGGCCGCCTGCAACAGGATTGCTGCTTCGGAGGTAGAGAGATTGCGGCGCGCGTAGCCGCCATAGGTATGCGGATCGTGGGCAAGGTCGGGGCAATGCCGCAAAAGCTGACGCCGGTCCAGATCGGACAGGCTCGACAGGGCGGTATTGGCAGGATGGAAGCTCTCGGTCTCCAACCCATTGGCCCAGAGAATGTTGTGATCCGGCAGCAGCAGGTGAATGTAGGTCACCGCCCGCGCCTGAACGTCGGTGGTCACAAGCCGTCCGTCGATGAGATGCTTGGCGGCCACCAGCACCTCGGGCGTATTGAACAACTCCTCGGCGCGACGGCCCGTGATCAGCATCCTGTGTTCAGGCGAGACCAGCAATTCCTGATTGGGTCGCCGGACACCAAGCGCACCGGAACGGATGCGTACCGGGCGCAGGCGCGGCATCGCAAAAAGACGCGCGCCGCTCATGTGGCGGCTGCCGATCCACTCGACTGGTTGCGCGCCATTGTCCTTGGTCTGCACCAGATCACCAACCCTGAGCGCCTCGACCAGCGTGCTGCCAAAAGGCGTGGCGATCCGGGTGCCGGGCGTGAAACAGATGACACCGCTGCTGTCTGGACCATCGACACCGTCCAGTCGGGCGCCCAGCGTGTGATGCACGACCCAGAGATCGGTATTCTGGGGCGGCAGTTCATCAAGAAACATCAGCAAAGGCTGCGCGCCGCGGTCCACGTTGATAACGGTCACGGTGTAGCTTTGCGCGCCGTCCGTGATGATAAAACTGCTATCGGCCAGTCCGGCGTCCTTGTCTTCATTCCGCGCCAGCACGTGTTGCGACGGCTCGAGAGCTGCACCCACCAGTCGATGCACCATTTTCGCCGCGCGCTTGCGCAGCGTCTCCGAACCCTCTGCCCGATCCAGCCGCAATACCCCTGACGGTCCGTCCACCTGAACGGCGTCGCCGCGCCATGACCACGCTGCACCCACGGTGAGCGCGCGTACCGGCGCTGCCTCAAGACCATCGACTTCCGTTTGCGTCCAGGAAATGACAAACGTGCCGCGAAAGCCCGTCTTCATAAGCCTCAATGCCTGCTTCTTTTTTATTGTAGACAGAAATAGCAAGAGGCCTTCCGCATGGGAAGTAAAATTTTCACGCGATTCCAGAGTGTTGCAGTACCGACCTAATTTCGCCCACTGCGTGTGCACTTCTGGGTGGTGACCTGACGCCAATCCGCATGGCATCAGTTCAGCCGATACGCCTCATTTGGCGACCCGGCGCGTCGCGTCAGCCGCACTTGGAATAGCCGCAGGAACCGCAGGTCATACAGCCTTCGACCATCCGCAAATCATACTGCCCGCAACTGCTGCAGGCCTGTCCGCGCGGGTTGTCGAGGTTGACCACCTCGCGCTGGGGATCTGACTTCAGTCCCATCCCTTCGCCCGCGATAAAGCCCGTGGCAATCATATGCTGTTCGATTACGCCGCCGATGGCCGCGAGGATCGACGGGATGTATTTGCCCTGCATCCAAGCCCCGCCGCGCGGGTCGAAGACCGCTTTCAGCTCCTCCACCACAAAAGATACGTCGCCGCCGCGCCGGAACACGGCCGAAATCATCCGTGTCAGCGCCACGGTCCATGCGAAATGCTCCATATTCTTGGAGTTGATGAAAACCTCGAAGGGGCGTCGGTGACCGTTGAGCACGATATCGTTGATGGTGATGTAAAGCGCGTGCTCGCTGTCGGGCCATTTGACCTTGTAAGTGTTGCCCTCCAGCTCCGAAGGCCGGTCGAGCGGTTCCGACATGTAGATCACGTCGCCATGCGGCTGCTGCGGCTCGGCATCATCGTTGGTGATGACTTCAGGCGCCTCTTCCTTCGGTTTTTCCTCTGAAACACTCAGCACCGACCCGGTGACGGCATTGGGCCGGTAGGTCGTGCAGCCTTTGCAGCCACTGTCCCAGGCTTCCATGTACACATCCTTGAAGGCGTCGAAGGAAATATCCTCGGGGCAGTTGATCGTCTTGGAGATTGAACTGTCCACCCACTTCTGCGCGGCGGCCTGCATCTTGACGTGGTCGAGCGGGGCCAGCGTCTGGGCGTTCACGAAGTAGTCTGGCAGTTCCTTATCGCCGAATTTCTCACGCCAAAGCTGCACGGCATAATCGACCACCTCCTCCTCGCTGCGCGTGCCATCTTTCTGCAGCACCTTTCGGGTGTAGGCGTAGGCAAAGACCGGTTCGATCCCCGACGAGACATTTCCGGCATAGAGGCTGATCGTCCCGGTCGGCGCGATGGAGGTCAGCAGCGCGTTGCGGATGCCATGGGCCCGAACGGCCTCGCGCACGTCCTCATCCATCTCCTGCATGGTGCCCGACGCCAGATAGGCCTCAGCGTCGAAGAGCGGAAAGGCACCCTTCTCCTTCGCCAATTGCACCGACGCCAGATAGGCGGCGCGGGCAATAGCGTGCAACCATTCAGACGTCTGACGCGCCGCCTCGTCCGAACCATAGCGCAGCCCCACCATCAAAAGCGCATCCGCAAGACCGGTCACGCCCAGACCGATGCGGCGCTTTGCCTGCGCCTCGCGCGCCTGCGCTTCGAGAGGGAATTTCGAAGCGTCCACCACGTTGTCCATCATACGTACCGCCACGGCCACCAGATCGTCGAGCTTCGCCGTGTCCAGCGCGGCTCCGTCCTCGAAAGCGTTGCTGACCAGCCGCGACAGGTTGATGGAGCCCAGAAGACAGGCGCCATAGGGCGGCAGCGGCTGCTCGCCGCAGGGGTTGGTGGCCGCGATGGTCTCGCAATAGCTGAGGTTGTTGGCCTGGTTGATCCGGTCGATGAAGATCACGCCCGGCTCCGCGTAATCGTAGGTCGCCTGCATAATCCGGTTCCACAGATCGCGCGCCTGCACGGTGCGGTACACCTTGTCTGCGAAAGTCAGCTCCCACGCCTGATCCGCCTTCACCGCTTCCATGAAAGCATCTGTGACCAGCACGGACATGTTGAACATGCGCAGACGTGCCGGGTCGGACTTGGCGGCGATGAAGTCCTCGATATCCGGGTGGTCGCAGCGCATCGTGGCCATCATTGCACCACGCCGCGAACCCGCCGACATGATCGTGCGGCACATCGCATCCCAGACATCCATAAAGCTGAGCGGCCCGGAGGCATCGGCGGCGACCCCGTGGACGTCCGCGCCCTTGGGCCGGATGGTGGAGAAGTCATAGCCGATTCCGCCGCCCTGCTGCATGGTCAGCGCGGCCTCCTTGAGCATCTCGAAGATGCCGCTCATGCTGTCGGGGATCGTGCCCATCACGAAGCAATTGAAGAGTGTCACCTGCCGCGCGGTCCCTGCCCCTGCGGTAATCCGACCGGCGGGCAGATACTTGAAACCCTCCAGCGCCTCGTAAAACTTCTCTTCCCACGCATCCGGGTCCTTTTCCACGCGGGCCAGATCACGGGCTATGCGCCGCCACGTATCCTCGACCGTCACGTCGCGCGGTGTGCCATCCGCATCCTTGAAGCGGTATTTCATATCCCAGATCTGTTCGGCGATGGGCGCGGCAAAGGCTGACACGGATACTGTCTCCTGTTCAGTTATCCACAGAATTTTGTGGAAAAGACACTAGGCATTGAGGCTTTCAAAAGCCGAGCTACAATATACGCCATGACAAAACAGAATCAAAGCGCGAAGGCGATTCATCTCGTGAAACTCTCCGTCGGGACGGAGAATGTCGATGATCTTGCCGCCTGGCAGGCGACCAAACGGGCGCAAACGGCGGACGGCAAGCCACGTCATGTCACCCGCATGTGGCCCAGACGCGAAGCCGAGATTCTCAACGGGGGCTCGATCTACTGGGTCATCAAAGGGGTGATCCAATGCCGCCAGCGGGTACTGCGCCTCGATGAATACATCGGCTCGGACGGCATCCGCCGCTGCGCCATCGTGCTCGACCCTCAGATCATCCGCACCCAATCCAGCGTCAAGCGGCCGTTTCAGGGCTGGCGTTACCTGCCACTCGCCGATGCCCCGCCCGATCTGCCGAAGGGCCGGGAAAGCGAAGAGCCGCTGCCGGTGGAATTGAACCGCGCGCTGGCGGAAATCGGCGTTCTCTGAGCCGCGCTCAGACAGCCAGCAGATCGACCAGACGCGCCGTGACCGATCGCTCCTCGTCGTCCACCTCCGCCACCCGGCTGCGCCATAGCGTTGCCTGCGACCGGAGGATCGGGCCGTCGTTCAGTATCTTGAGGTGATTGGCGCGCAGCGTCTCGCCGCTTGAGGTGATGTCTGCGATCGCCTCGGCGGTCTCGTTTGCAACGGTGCCCTCGGTCGCGCCCTGGCTGTCGACCAGCGCGTAATCGGCCACCCCACCCTGACGCAGGTAGTCCCGCACAAGCCGATGATATTTCGTGGCGATGCGCAGCCGCATGCCGTGGGTCTGTCGGAAGGCCGCAGCGACCGCGTCCAGGTCGTCGAGCGTATCCACATCGACCCAGGCCTTGGGCACCGCCAGCACCAGATCGGCCTGACCGAAACCCAGCTCCCGGATCGGCTCCACCTGCTGCTCCCAGCGCGGCAGCTTTTCCTGTATCAGGTCAGTCCCGGTAACGCCGAAATGAATACGCCCGGCAGCAAGTTCGCGTGGAATTTCACCGGCCGACAGCAGCACCAATGCGACGCCGTCGATCCCCTCGACCGAACCTGCGTATTCACGATCCGACCCCGTTCGCGAAAGCGTGATACCGCGTTCACCGAACCAGTCGAAGGTCTTTTCCATCAGACGGCCCTTGGAAGGCACTCCCAGCTTGACGGTCATGATTCCGCCTCCAGCAACAGCATCACATCGGGCCGCAACACGCCGCCCACCGCCGGAATTTCGGCCCCGTCGCCCAGACGCCGCGTCAGCGCATCATAGCGGCCGCCTGTCGCCACCGCCGGCAGATCGGCCCGGTCAGCACTGTAGAACCCGAAAACGAAGCCATCGTAGTATTCCATCGACGTGCGCCCGTAATTGGCCTCGAATGGCAGGTCATCAACCGCGACACCGCGCGCCGCCAGCGCTTCGGCCCGGGCGCCAAGCTGGGCAACCGCCGGTGCGATAGCAGGCATATCGACAGACAGATCGCGAAGCCGCTCCAAGGCGAAGGGCAGCGTCTCCCGAACGTCCAGCAGGGCGTCCAGAAGATCGACCTCGCCCACGCTCAGAGGCGTTGTTTCGGCATCGGCGCGCAGCAGGTCGATCCGGGCGCTGATTTCTGCGCCACTGCGCTTGCCGATCACCGGAGCATCGGTATCGAGCTGTTCTCCCGCGAGCAGCGCCAGCCGTTGCCTGGAAGGCGTCGTCCGGCCCGCGTACCGTTCAAGCAGCGCCCGAAAGCGCCGTGGCCGCCAGATGTGACGCAGCAACGCCGATTTGCGTGCCTGAGTTGTCTTCAGGCCGGCCACGGCGGCCATGAGAATACCAATGTCCCCGGTGGCCGCACGCAGCTTCAGCGGCGCAACGATCTGCGCGAAAAGCGCGAAGACTTCGGCATCGGCGGCAGCCGGATTGGCGCGGTCGAAGACCTCGTAGCCGACCTGCAGGTATTCGTTGGCACGGTCGGGATCGTCTTCCTGCCGGCGAAAGACTTCGCCGGCGTAAGTGTAGCGTGCCGGCTCGGCCCCGTGTGTCATGTGCATCTGCACCACCGGCACGGTGAAATCGGGCCGCAGCATCTGCTCGCCGCGCAGGGCATCCGAGGTCACATAGGCGCGCGCGCGAATTTCCTCGCCGTAAAGGTCAAGGAGCGTATCGGCGGGCTGCAATATCTGCGTCTCCACCGGTGTAGCACCGGAGGCTTCGAAAACCCCACGCAACTCTGCCGCGCGGGCCAGGGACAGCGCGCGCGGTGTCATCCGCCCAGACCGTGCGCGGCCAGGATTTCGCGCACCTTGGCCAAGAGTTCGCCGCGCGGCACCTCGAACTGGCTCGGGCGGTCCTTCCACTCCTCGTGGGTCGCGCTTTGTGCGATCTGCGCGCCGAGGATCAGATCCTTGATCTGCACGACGCCGCGCGCCTTCTCGTCCGCCCCCTCGATGACCGCCGCCGGGCTGTTGCGCTTATCCGCGTATTTCAGCTGGTTGCCGAAGTTTTTTGGATTGCCCAGATAGACTTCCGCCCGGATACCGGCCTGCCGCAGCTCCGCCACCATCGCCTGATAATCGGCCATCCTGTCGCGGTCCATCACGGTGACCACCACGGGGCCGGACTCGGAGGACTGCATCCGCCCCTTGGCATGCAGCGCGGCAAGCAGCCGGTCCACCCCGATGGAAACGCCGGTTGCCGGCACTTCCTGCCCGGTGAAGCGTTTGACCAGATCGTCATAGCGCCCGCCACCAGCCACCGAGCCGAAGTTGCGCGTGCGCCCTTTCTCGTCCTGAATTTCGAAGGTCAATTCCGCCTCGTAGACCGGCCCGGTGTAGTAGCCAAGACCGCGCACGACGGAAGGATCGATCTCGATGCGATCCGGGCCGTAGCCACCTGCATCAAGAAGGGCTGCGATGGATTCCAATTCCTCTACACCCGTTGTACCAATCGACGATCCCTGCACCAGTTCGCGCAAGCGCGCGACAGTAGCCACACCACTGTCGCCCTTGGCCTCCATGAAACCGAGAACAGTCTCCGCCTGAACATCGCTCAGCCCAGCACCTTTGGTGAAATCGCCGCTTTCATCCTGACGTCCTTCACCAAGCAAGGCACGCACCCCGTCGATCCCCAACCGGTCAAGCTTGTCGATCGCGCGCAGCACGATCCCGCGTTCGTGCTCCTTGTCGTCTCCGGCGAGGCCCGCGACTTCCAGCACACCGTTCAGAACCTTTCGGTTGTTCACCCGCACGACATAATCGCCGCGTGGGATGCCAACCTCTTCGAGGCAATCGCAGAGCATCGCGCAAATCTCCGCATCCGCCGCCATACTGGCCGTGCCCACGGTATCCGCGTCGCACTGGTAGAATTGCCGGAACCGCCCCGGCCCCGGTTTCTCGTTACGCCAGACCGGCCCCATCGCATAGCGGCGATAGGGTGTTGGCAGGTCGTTACGGTGTTGGGCATAAACCCGAGCCAGCGGCGCCGTAAGATCGTAGCGCAGCGCCAGCCAGTCGCCCGGCTTGTCGCCTTCCGCGTCTTCCTGCCAGGCAAACACGCCTTCGTTCGGACGGTCCACGTCGGGCAGGAACTTACCAAGCGCTTCGACCGTCTCCACCCCGGCGCTTTCCAGCGCATCAAAACCGTAGCGATGATAGACACCCGCGATCGTGCGCAGCATCTCCGCGCGCTGGGTGACTTCGGCGCCGAAATAATCACGGAACCCCTTGGGCGTCTGTGCCTTGGGGCGGGGGGTCTTCTTAGGCTTGGCCATGGCGATCCTCTGGCGTGGCGTCTCGCGCGCGGTCTAGCGGATGAGGGCAGTACAGACAAGGCAGGCCATTGC
>JBFFFS010000071.1:0-11384 GCA_041557855.1 Roseobacter sp.
GCCACCCATTCCATCACGTAGCCAGCGTAGGCGCGCGGCCCCATGTCACGCCGAGCCTCCAAGGTATCGACGGTAGGTTTGTCTTGGAGAAAGTCGTCTGTAATCTGGACAAACCCGTTTGCATACCCGCCGTACGGTTTTCCAACCTGCGCAATGATCGGCAAAGCCTGTGTGACCGCTTCCGGGGCGGAGCAGTTGATGAGCACGGCGTCGGCGGTTGATGCAACATCCAGCACCTCCGAAACAGGCTCTCCCGAACGCAGTTCGGTACCGTCGACATCGGACACCGTGAGCGACAGCCAGGCCGGAAGGCCGGTTTGCCGCGCCGCTGCCAGCACATCGCGCGCATGCGCGACAGACGAAACGGTTTCAAGGATCAAAAGGTCACAAGAGGGCGCGAGCAACTCGGCGACTTCGGCAAACAAGGGCACAGCAACGCTGCTGACTGGATGCAGATCGGGCCGGTAGCTGGCGCGCAGAGGACCGACGGCGCCAGCGATACGTCCACTGCCGTGCATCTGCCGCGCCTCTGTAGCTTCGGCCAGCGCGCGCGCATGCAGTTGGGAAAACTGCCGTTCCAAACCAGTGCCCTGCAGGCGATCGTGGTGGATCGCATAGCTGTTGGTCGTGGCAACTGTTGCGCCTGCAGCAAAAAAATCCCTATGGACATCCCGCACGAGGCCGGGATGATCGACCATAACCTGCGTCGACCAGAGCGGCGTGGGACGATCGCCTGCACGATGGACAAGCTCCTGGCCCATGCCACCATCAAGAAGAACGATGTCGCTCATGCGCGTAGTCTTTCATTCTGCGGGTCCCACAGGGGCTGATCGGCCTGCACGGTCGCCTTGCACCGCTTCCCAAAGATTTCCACCTCGATTTCGCTGCCGACCTCTGTCAAATCGCTGCGCAGCATACCCAGGGCAATCGACTTGTTCACCCGATAGCCCCAGTCGCCCGAGGTCGTTTCACCGACTACCTCGCCGTTATGGAATATCGGCGACATGTACGGAGCATCCTGATCTCCGGCGTCGACGACAAGCGTTACAAATCGCTTTTTCACCCCCTGCTGCTTTTCGTTCAGCAAGGCCTGCTTGCCCGGGAAGTCCTGAGGTTTGTCGAAACGGATAAACCGCTCCATCCCGCCTTCCAGCAAGGAGTAATCAGTGGATAGGTCGCCCTTCCATGCACGGTAGCCCTTTTCGATTCGCATGGAATTGAGCGCATACATGCCAAATGGCTTGGCGCCCCCTTCCAGCGCGGCCTCGTAGAGCGCGGAAATATCCGCATTCGCCGCGTGGATTTCCCAACCGAGCTCCCCGGCAAAGGATACACGCGCCAAGGCACATTTTGTGCCGGCGACGGTTGCCGGCTGGATGGATAGCCAACTGAGACTGAGATCAGCATCGGTGCCCATGGTCGTGAAAAGCTCGCGTGACTTCGGACCTGTCACGATCAAAGTACTATACTCCGTCGTATGGTCTGTAAGGCTGACCCCCTTCGGTAAATTCCTCTTCAGGATTTCGTAGTCATGCCATTGGGCCGTCGCCGCAGTTATCAGGGTGAAATGCTCGTCCGCGTGACGCATGATCGACATTTCCGTCAGGATGCGGCCACGGCTGTCTGGAAAATAGGCGAGGTTCATCCGACCGACGGTCGGTAGCGCCCCTGCAATCAGACTGCGCAGATATTCCGCTGCGCCGTCTCCAGTCAGATTGAAGCGCGAAAAGCCCGGCAGGTCGAGAACACCCACCGAATCCCGCACGGCTTCTACTTCCTCCTTGACGCGCGCGGCCCACGGTCCGTTGCGATCCCAGGTTTGCGATCCTTCCTCGGAAGTATCGTCTCCCGGCTTCGCGAACCAGTTGGCGCGCTCCCAGCCGTTGTAAGCGCCCATCTGTCCGCCCAGTTTACGCACCTTTCCATCGACCGGGGACAGTTTCTTGTCGCGTCCTGCAGGCCATTCATGATGGGGGAAATGTATCGCGTATTCATGCCCGTAGGTCTCCATCGCCTTGCTCAGGCAATAGTCATGATCCGTGTAGTCGGTGTAGCGTCGCGGATCGACCGCCCACATGTCCAGTTCAGTCTCGCCATGCATGATCCACTCCGACAGCACCTTACCCGCGCCACCACCCTGCGCGATGCCGAAGGTGAAACTGTGCCCTTCGAAAGCATTCTTCACGCCCGGCATAGGCCCAAGCATGGGCAACCCGTCTGGTGCATAGGGAATAGGGCCGTTGATGTTGCGGCCAACACCGGCCATGCCCAGGAGCGGAAACCGCGCCATCGCGTCTTCGATATAATACTCCAGCCGGTCGAGATCGTCAGGGTAAAGCTGGAATGAAAAGTCTTCGGGCATTGGATCATCCGGGGTTACCCAATGTGCCTTGCAGTTACGCTCATAAGGCCCGAGGTTCAGGCCGGATTTTTCCTGCCGCAAGTAGTAAGAGACATCGACATCACGCAACAAGGGAACCTTCCTGCCGTTTTCCTTGGTCCATGCCTCAAGTTCGGCAATCGGTTCGGTCAGGAAATACTGGTGAGACATGACGACCATCGGAACCGTCCGCCCGCCAAAGGGTTTGAACATCTCGCCAACGCGCTGTGCGTAGTAGCCCGCACAATTCGCCACGTATTCGCAACGGATATCACCCTTGTCCGTCTTTACGATCCATTCATCTCCATCACGGTCGATACCCGTGACCGGGCAGAAACGTTCGATATGGGCGCCTGCGTCGCGCGCGCCCTTGGCCAGAGCCTGCGTCAGTTGCGCCGGATCGATATCACCGTCGAGCGGGTCCCACATGCCACCTTCGAGGTCGTGCGTCTCGATGAAAGGATGGTACAGCTTGAGCTCTTCCGGTGTGCAGATGTCCATCTGCAACCCCTGATAAAGGCCCATGCCGGCAACCCTTTCGAACTCCTGCATCCGCTCCTTGCTGTGCGCGAGCCGGATCGATCCGGTAACGTGGTAGTTCATCGGGTACCCGACATCCTCGCCAAGTGTCCGGTACATTGCAGCGGAATAGCGCTGCATGTTCATGACCGCCCACGAGCCGGCGAAGTTTGGTACGTTACCGGCCGCATGCCAGGTGGATCCAGCCGTCAGTTCATTCTTCTCCAACAATACGCAATCCTTCCATCCCGCTTTCGCCAGATGGTAGAGCGCCGAGGTGCCCACCACGCCGCCGCCGATGATTACCACCCGTGCCGTTGTCGGAAAGTCAGCCATGTCAAATCTCCTTCTGCGGTGCACCGTCCGCGATCTCGTCATTATTCCCTTTGCCTGAGACAAAGAGGTGCTTCTCAAGTTTGTTCCCGATCCGCGCCTTGGGTGCGAAAGGGGCATGTTTCATCTTGCTCTCGGAGTCATGCTCCCCGCACAGGAGCAACCCGGCACCCGCAAAACATACGCTACCGTACTTTCTTGAAGGAGTGCCGCAGCAGCACAAAGAGACGGTTTGTAGCCCGCCCGATGTACCGAAAGTCACTGTCGCGGCACTGCAGTTCACATGCATCTCAAACCCTTCCCGGCGAGGTCGTGATACCAAGCAGCAACCCGTAGATCATGAAACAGGCGGCCAGAAGCCTGCGCACCCAAACGTGGAAGACCGCTTTGATCGCAGTCCGGCCCATACCGGCCCCCAGCGCGGTGAAGCCCGTATAACTCAGGGCCGTCAGGGCCAGCGCGGTTGGAACGATGACATACATCTGCTCCCAGATCGGAATATCTGGCTGCACGAATTGGGAGAAGGCCGCGAGATATCCCGCCACGCTTTTCGGGTTGATCGTCGCAACCGCGAGTGCATGAAAATAGACTGATCGCGCGGGTTTTTGCAAAAAGGATACCGGCTTTCGCGCCGTGATCCATCCAAGCACGCCAAGGTAAATCAGAAATCCTGCACCGATAAGTTTGGCGATGAAGAAACCTGTAGGTGACGCCGCAATCAGGGCCGTAATGCCCATCGCCGACAGAAGCAGGAAAACCGTCGCCTGCGTGAGGATCGCTGCCACACCGACAAGAGCGCGCCCAAAGCCCAGATTCATCCCGTTTTGTATGCAATTGACTGCATTGGGTCCGGGCGTGGTAACGAAGACCACCCAGAACAGCGCGAAAATTGTCCAGGCCTCGAAACTCATTAATACACCGGAGGAGCAATGACCCAGATCGCCACGGCCGGATCATCGTAAGGGTTGGACCACCGAAATTGCTCTCCTCTGATACGAAAACTGTCACCCGGGCCTATCGTGTGCGTCACATTCGCAATTTCCAGATCAAGTCGTCCCGACACTAGATATCCAACCTCCTGGGTCGGTCGCATAACGGCTGTTTGAATTGCGCTTCCCGGCGCAAAGGTCGAGTGCACCATCTCGAAGTCATCGGTTAGATCAGGTGACAAAAGTTCTTCCACAAGCCCGGCAACGCTCGATCCGATCTGTCGGCGTGCGGTCTTCCGAACCACGAAACCTGCCTCGTGTGCCGGGGCAGCCGCGTGACGGAACAGCATGGAGACCGGCACATCCAGTATTCTGGCAATTTCGCGCAAATCGGTAATCGAGGGGTCGGACTTGTCCCGCTCCACCTGGCTTAGCCACCCGACAGAGCGCCCCAACTCTTCCGCAAGACCCACAAGCGTAAGCCCACGCGCCTTTCGCAAGGCGCGCAGGTCGGCACCGAGAGTCTTGGGCTGGTCGGGAGGGTCGTATCTCATGCCGTGAAAATTCGTCTGTTTTTTTCACGTTGGCTGAGTCGCGTGAAAAAATCCAGAGTTTTTTCATTATCCGCTATTTGCTTGTTCCTCAATCGCTCCGCCCGCAAAAACCATATTGAGGATTTTCTGCAGATACTGTGCATCTTCCTCTGTGAAAGCATCAGGCTGGTCGCTGTCTATATCGAAAACGCCGATCAGACTTCCGGCTTTGTTGTTGACCGGTATCACCAGTTCCGATCTGGTCGAACTCGCGCAAGCGATATGTCCCGGAAACGCGTCCACGTCCGCAACTCTCTGTACCGTACCAGTACGCGCAGCGGCGCCACAGACGCCACGGGAAAAAGGAATAACCAGGCACCCGTGCCCACCCTGGTAAGGTCCGATTTTCAAAAGTCCGGGGCTGGTGACACGGTAAAACCCGGTCCAATCGAAGCGGTCGTCCGAATGATGCACTTCGCAGGCGACAGTTGCCATCAGGGCAATGTCGTCCTCCTCGCCTTCGGTCAGCGCGGAGATTGTCTGAGTAAGGGACCGGTAATCGACTTTCATTTCTGGCCTTTCCGAACGGGCGTTTTGTGACTGTCTGTCTCCGCAACCCTGGAAACTTTACACTCCAAAGCACTCATGCGCGTTCAAGTGCGATGGCCGTACCTTCACCGCCGCCGATACAGATTGCTGCCACGCCACGCTTTACGTCTCTTTTTTCCATGGCGTTCAACAGGGTCACCATGATGCGCGCGCCTGAAGCACCGATCGGATGCCCCAGGGCACAGGCACCGCCGTTCACGTTTACGCGGCCATGATCGACCCCAAGTTCCTGCATGAAGGCCAGCGGAACCACCGCGAAGGCTTCGTTTACTTCCCAGAGGTCCACGTCCTCTGTTTTCCATCCGAGCTTTTTCAGGAGTTTCTCAGCAGCGGGCACAGGCGCCGTCGTGAAGCGACCCGGTTCCTGGGCGTGGCTCGCATGCCCCACAATACGTGCACGTATGGTATATCCCTGCGATTTTGCGGTCTCTTGATCCGCGAGAACAAGCGCTGCCGCCCCATCCGAGATGGAAGAAGAATTGGCCGCCGTTACGGTTCCGCCATCACGGAACGCAGGTTTGAGATGAGGTATTTTCTCAGGTCGTGCCGTTGCCGGCTGCTCGTCCTGCGATACCGTTTTCGACCCATTGCGCTTGGTGACCATCACCGGGGTGATCTCATGCTCGAAAGCACCGCGTGACTGTGCGTCGAGCGCGCGCGACAGCGAGGCCAGCGCATACTCGTCCTGCCTTTCACGCGTAAACTGGAACTCTTCGGCGCAATCTTCCGCGAAAGTACCCATCAGGCGCCCTTTGTCATATGCATCTTCCAAACCGTCCAGAAACATATGGTCTAGCGCTTGTGCGTGCCCCAAACGGGCGCCCTTGCGCATTTTCGGCAACATGTAAGGAGCGTTGCTCATGCTCTCCATGCCGCCTGCCACGATGATCCCGCCCTGACCCAACGCGATCTGGTCAAAGGCGATCATCGCTGCCTTCATACCCGAGCCACACATCTTGTTGACCGTCGTGGCGGGCACTTCCTGACCCAAACCGGCGTTGAACCCGGCTTGTCGAGCAGGCGCCTGCCCCTGCCCCGCAGGCAACACACAGCCCATCAATACTTCATCGACCTTGCATTCCGGCACCTGCGCCAAAGCGGCGGCGATCGCTGCCCCTCCAAGTTCCGACGCGGTCATTTCCGCGAAGTCTCCCTGAAAACCGCCCATGGGCGTTCGCGCCGCGCCGCAGATGACCACATCCCGCATTGTCATTCTCCCGAAGATTCTAAAGAAATTTGTAAGACTTACGGCCTAGAGGTTGCAAGCCTGACTACGGCCCGGAGTTTACAATGGAAATTGCATCAAAAAACGAAAATCGCATGCGCATCGTTTCGGTAAAGGAACCCCGGATCGATGCAGCCGTGGCGATCGAGTTCAAGGACGCCATGCGCGTGCAGACCGATGGTGCGATAGGAACAGTAATCCTGGATCTCAGCCAGGTCGAGTTTATCGATTCCAGCGGCCTAGGCGCGATCGTCGCCGCATTGAAACACCTGGGGCAGGACAAGCAACTAGCGCTCGCTGGGCTCACACCTACCGTCGCGCGGGTTTTTCAGCTGACCCGTATGGATTCCGTTTTCAACCTTTATCCAACCCTTGACGGCGCATTAACCGCGCTGGGGAATGAGTGAACATGCCCGCAAATGAAGGTTCTCCTTGGGGCACCGCAATCCCACCTTTCCGGATCACCGTGACCAGCGGGAAACTGGCGGCACGAGAGGCGCTGACAGCGTTCATCAGCAAACTGGAGCCACTCGATCTGGACATCGAAGAGGTGGGAACCATTGAACTGATCCTTGCCGAGGTTCTCAACAATATCGTCGAGCATGCATATCCTTCCGGCAGCCCGGAAGGTCCTATCGCCATCGACTGCAGTCAGATCGCAACCGGTCTTTCCGTGCAAATTCGTGACAGGGGCGCGCCGATGCCTGAAGGACAACTGCCAATTGGCATGATGAACGCGGTGGACGTCGGACTGGATGACATGCCCGAAGGTGGCTTTGGCTGGTTTCTCATTCGGCACCTCGCCAAGGACGTAACCTATACGCGCGAAAATGAGGAGAATCTGCTCAGCATGAGACTGGCGATTGGCGTCGCACCCCAAGCACTTTCTTAACCGGTAAGGCACGCGGCCCCAAACTTTCCCCAATCTTTCCGCATTACGTCAAGATGAGAGCATATTACCGCCTTGATCGTTGGGCATACCTGATCCTGTAGCTGCATATAGCTTCCCTCGGCGCCGCGTGTAATAGCCCCCACCCAGTGCGCGGCGTCGAGGACTTTCTCCCCAAACATCACAGGTTATCGGATCGCCGTGGACTTCCCCGATTCTTGGTATAGGTTGCGCGTCAACTGATACTGCGGAAAAGGAACCTCCATGCGCGACTTTCACCTTCCTGGACGTTCGCCCGTACTTGCAAGCAACGGCATGTGCGCCACCTCTCATCCTCTGGCCGCGAAAACCGCCATAGATCTGCTGGAGTGCGGGGGCAACGCGATGGATGCGGCCATCGCCGGGGCCGTAATGCTCGGCATCTGCGAACCGGCAATGACCGGAATTGGCGGAGACTGCTTCGTTCTCTGGTCGAACGGCGGCGAAGACAAGATCCACGCTTTGAACGGCTCCGGCAGAGCGCCTGCGGCGCTCGATGCGGCGCTCCTGCGCGACGCAGGTGAAAAAACGGTTCCCTTTTTCAATGCGCATGCCGTCACCATCCCGACAGCCATTGCCGCCTTTGACCACTTGTCGCAAAAGGTGGGCAAACTCGGGCTCGATACACTTCTCGCCCCATCGATCAAGCTTGCGGAAGATGGTGTGCCCGTCGCGCCGAGGATCGCCTTCGACTGGGAAAATTACGCGCATAATCTGCAAGGCTCGGCTCGGGAAAAATACCTGATCGACGGAAAGCCTCTGAAAACAGGGGATATATTTCGGCTTCCCGGCCAAGCCGAGGTTTTGCGCCGGATCGCCAAAAACGGCGCGAGCGCCTTCTACACCGGAGAGGTCGCCGAAGACATGGTGGCGACCCTCAACAGCTTCGGCGGCCTGCATACCCTGGACGATTTCGCCAACGCACGCTGCGACGAGACGATGCCAATCTCGGGCACCTATAAAGACGTCGAGATCGTGGAGCATCCGCCCAACGGCCATGGCGCGACCGCGATCCTCATGCTCAACATCCTGGCGCAGTTCGACCTGACAAGCATGGACCCTTTCGGAACAGAGCGCGCGCATATTGAAGCCGAGGCCGCAAAGCTGGCCTATGATACGCGCAACCGCTTTCTGGCCGACGCGGATTATATGACCCGCCTCGATTACATGCTGGACGTTTCACTGGCAAAGGAACTTGCCGCGCTCATCGACCCGAAAAAAGCGATGCCGGCCGCAGCTCCACTCACGGAAATGGTGCACAAGGACACGATCTACATCACGGTCGTCGACCGCGATGGTATGGCGGTCTCGTTGATCTACTCGATTTTCAAAGACTTCGGCTCCGGCATCGCTTCAGACAAGTTCGGGATTCTGATGCAGAACCGTGGCGCAGGCTTCACGCTCGAAGAGGGTCACCCGAACGAGTTGAAGGGCGGAAAACGTCCACTCCACACAATCATTCCGGCCATGCTGCGCAAGGGCGACAAAGTCATCATGCCCTTTGGCGTGATGGGCGGCGCTTATCAGCCAAACGGTCACGCACGCTTTGTTACCAACCTTGTCGATTTCGGCATGGACCCTCAGGCCGCCATCGATGCTCCGCGCTCTTTCTCGGACGCTGGCGACATGAAAGTGGAACGGGGCTATAGCGAGCAGGTGCGTCAGGAACTTTCGGATATGGGACACAATGTAAGCATTCCGCACACCGCGATTGGCGGCGCGCAGGCGATCCTGATCCGAGACAACGGCGTACTGGAAGGAGCGAGCGACCCACGCAAGGATGGATGCGCCTTGGGATACTAGGCGGGCGCGTTCAATTCAGCTGGAAGTGCAGCGGGTAAGTGCCATCCTGGAAGGGGCCGAAGAGATCCTCGATATCCGGGTGATCCACCGGCTCGCCGGAATAATCCGCCACAAGGTTCTGCTCTGACACATAGGCGACGTAATAACTCTGCTCGTTTTCGGCCAGCAGGTGGTAGAACGGCTGCTCCTTTTTGGGGCGGCTGTCCTCGGGTATCGCCTGATACCATTCCTCGGTATTCCCAAATTGCGGGTCGACATCAAAAATGACACCCCGGAAAGGGTGTTTCTTGTGCCGAACCACTTGGCCCAGATGATATTTCGCGCGTAAACTTATCATAACGTCACTGCCCCTTACGACTGTTAGTAGCTCTTTTAAAGGGGTGTTGTCCAACATTTGCCCCCAAAATCGGGGAAACAGACTGTGAACCCGGGGCTGACAGTGCTCGAAATTTCGGCGCTGTTGTATTTAACGGCAACTCTTGTTTTCCCCTGGATCAAACCCGGTTTCAGTTATGCCATGGGCGTCCTTCCACCGCAGGTCGCAAAGCCGGTTCCAGACACCTTCCGAAGGCGGGCCGGACTCTGCTCGCTGCCAGAAGACAACGGTTACAAATCCCGTCGTCACCTCGGCGGCCATATCCGTGGCAAGCCTCTCGGCTCTGCTGGCATTTCTGATGAAAATTCGTGATTTCACAAAGCACCAATTTGCGTTAAACTATGAAAAAATAAATAAATTGAGCGAGAGGCATATGAGCAGAACTCTTCGCGCTATGGCAGTGTTTCTATTGGTCGCGTCTTGTGGAGGCGGCTTTAATTCCGCACCGCGTGACCTCGATAACGCGTGCAGCATTGCCAGAGAGCGCCCGGAATATATCAAGGCGTTCCGGCAGACGGAACGTAAATGGGGCGTGCCAGTGCATGTCCAGATGGCCACCATGCATCAGGAGAGCCGCTTTATTGGCAATGCGCGCACACCTCATAAATATGCCCTGGGCGTGATCCCGATGGGCCGCGTGTCGAGCGCCTATGGGTATTCTCAAGCACTTGATGGAACATGGGACGACTATCAGCGTGCTACGGGCAGGCGCTTTGCCCGCCGTGACAGGATTCGTGATGCCTCAGATTTCATGGGATGGTACATGGTCACGAGCCGCTCCAAGAACGGCATTCCACTGCATGACGCGCGGCGTCAGTACCTCGCCTATCACGAAGGTCACACGGGCTATTCGCGCCAGAGCTACACGCGCAAGGCATGGCTCATGGACATTGCAAACAAAGTTGATGAGCGGGCGAATATGTACCAGGCACAACTGGCGACTTGCGGCCTTCAGGGCTAGCGCCCCCGCGACACCTCCCGGCCCGCATCAAAAAGCGAGGCAGGCAGTGCCATGCCTGTCTCAAAAGCGCCTAGGATAACTGTCGTCTGTGCACCGCTGGCGTCATGAATTACCCATTGGCGCAACTGCGTCGGATTATCGGTGAAGGTCATCTCGATGAACCCGGTTTCCGGGTTCTCCGGATCGCGTGCAGTTACCGTCGTCGCGGTTCCGTCAAAAACAGCTTTTTCGACCATATTCGCACGGCCCAGATTGATGTTATTCGCAAGGATCAGTGACAACGGCGTACGCCGCAGTGGATAGGTTTCAGGCGGCTGGTTCGACTTGCGGTCGATGATGACGACCGCAGAAGCAGCGGCAATCACCAGTGCCTGCTCAGGCGGGTCGTACTCGAACCGCATACGCCCGGGCCGGCGGATATAAAGATCACCCGTGCTGATCGATCCATCGTCGTTAATCTGGGTGAACTCGCTTTTCACAGTCGTGATGCTGTTCAGATAGGCGGAGATATCGGCCAGTTTCAATTGTTCCGCCGCAGACGTGACGACAGGCCAGACACTCAATAAGACAACCAGCAGGCCGCGGACCACAAAACTCATATAACTTTCCTTCATGCGACGTATCATACCGCTTCAGATAGGCCCTTTGCGGCCGCTATGCGATATCAAGACGCCGAACAAAGCGTATTTGTTCCGTCAACCTTGCTCCGGCACCAAAATTTCCCGCTTGCCGACGTGGTTGGCCGCAGATACGAGCCCCTGCTCTTCCATCTGTTCGACCAGACGCGC
>JBFFFS010000072.1:0-11334 GCA_041557855.1 Roseobacter sp.
ACAGGCACACGGGGCCTTCTTCCGGGCTGGACAACTGGTAGTGTGTTCGCCCCTGCGACAGATCGGCGAATGTGCCCGGCGCGTCGGATCGTGCCTTGTCGGTCATCGGCTTTCTTGTCGCCTCCATCGTCAGCGGAACGGCAATGAAAGCCAGCAATATGAGCAACAGCCATATCACGGGCAGTCGCGCCATGAGTCGAGGATATAGCGGCTGGTCATCAGGTCGAGATGCGCGCCGCCACCGTTTTTGAACAGGGTGATCTCGTCCTCGGAATTACGAGAAAACGTCTCTAATTTGTAGAAATCACCGATGATTTTACCAGGTTCGAAAGTTCCTACAGCGATAGGCAACTTGAACTCGCCGATATGGTCTACGGTCGTGTCGAGGCTGTCCACGAAGACTCGGGAACGATCGAGGGCGGTGTCATCCACCTCTCGCATATCGGGGCGGTAGGCGCCCACGAGATCGATATGCTGCCCCGGTTGCAGCCAGTCCCCGTGGATCACCGGGGTGGTCGCCATGGTGGCTGCGATGATGATGTCCGCCGCGCGTACGGCTTCCTGAAGGTCCGGCGCGACGCTTGTGCCGGTCAGATCCCGTGCGAGGCTCTCGGCATTTTCAGGTGTGCGGTTCCAAAGAGTGAAGGCCGCGTCCGGAAAGGCTGCGCGATAGGCTGAGTACAGCCCGCGCGCCTGCGTGCCGGCGCCCACGATCAGTATGTTGCGACTGTCGGGCCGGGCCAGCCTGCGCGCCGCAAGCAGGCTGTCACCGGCGGTTTTCCACTTGGTTACGAGGTGAAAATCGATCACCGCCTCCAAAACGCCCGTTTCATCGGCATAAAGTGTAACACCGCCATTGATGGTGGAAATATTCAGGTTGCTGTTTCCGGGAAAAACCGTAGCTGACTTGACCGCAAGCCCCAACCCTTCGATCCAGGCAGCCCGGTTCAGCAACGTATCCGCGCCGCGATAGAGAAAAGTATCGGCGATTTCGGCCTTGGGCATCCTGTGCCCGGCAGCAAGCGCATCCGTCAGCGCGATCCAGTCCAGCAGCGGATCTCCTGCCTCGAAGGAAATGAAGGGTGGCGCGCTCATGCGGCCTCTTCCTGTGTCAACAATCCTGCAGCCACCAGCCTGTCCGCCCAGCCTTGCGGCCCTTCGAAAAGATGCGTTTGCCAGCCAAAGCTTTTCGCGGCTTCGATGTTGTCGGTACGGTCATCGGTAAAGAGCAACGCATCGCCGCTCAGACCCGAGGTTTCCTCAAGCATGCGGTAGATCGCGGCATCGGGTTTGGTGACAGCCATATGCCCGGAGATGAAATCCCGGTCGAAGTCGCGCAGGAAAGGATAATGCTTGGCCGCGAAATCGTAGCTCTGGATTCCGAAGTTGGTCAGGGAAAAGACCGGCATGCCCTTGGATTGCAGCGCTTTCATCAGGCGCACCGAATGATCTATGGCAGGGGTCGCCATTTCGACCCAGCGGTCGTGCCACATGCGGATTTCGCCGCTCCATTTCGGATATTTCTCGGCAGTCGAGTAGACCGTTTCGGTGAAATGGTGGCCCAGGTCGACCAGTTCGTTCATGCCGTGCAGATCCACATCGGAAAACATTTCGAGGCGGCGGTCTTCACCGATCGCGGCGTCGTAAAAACGCTCCGGTTGCCACTCGATAAGCACGTTGCCGATATCAAATACCACGGCTTCAGGTTGTTTCATCATACTCACTCACCGCTCGATGTTGGATGCTACCGTGCAGCGGCAGCTTTGCGCAAGGCGCGTTCAAGGGCATCAAGAAAGCGTGACCGGTCCGTCTTGGTAAAGCTTTTGCCGCCACCCTGGCGGAACGGATCGGCTGCGCGCAGGTCGGCCATAAGGTCCCGCGTGGCCAGCACGTTGCCGATATTGGCCCGCGTCAGTGCTTCGCCATTGTGTTTGAGAACTTCCGCTCCGGCTTCGACACATTTCGCGGCGAGGGGGATGTCGCCGGTGACGACAACATCGCCCGCGCCGCAGCGTTTGGCAATCCACATGTCCGCGACATCGGGGCCATCGGGTACGATAACAGTCTCTACAAGGGGATTCTGCGAGGGTCTCAGCCCGCCGTTGGAGACCACATACATGCGCACGCGGTGCCGTGTTGCCACCCTTTCGGCTTCGGCTTTGACCGGGCAGGCATCCGCATCGATGTAGAGCGATGTCATGCGTAGAGTGCGTCGGCGTGAAACGCCACGTGCTGTTCCATGAAGGTGGAAATGAAGAAATAGCTGTGATCGTACCCCGGTTGCAGCCGCAGTGTCGCCTGCTGGCGCCGCGCAACCACCGCTTCGGCGAAGGCCTCGGGTTTGAGCAGGTCGATGAACTGGTCCTTTGTGCCGGTATCGATCAGCATCGGCCCGTCAAAACCGGATTGGCGCATCAGCAGCGTCGCGTCATGGGCTGCCCATGTGCTTTCGTCCGTACCCAGATAGGCCGTGAACTGTTTGCGGCCCCAGTCGCTGTCGGTCGGATGGGCGATCGGGGCAAAGGCGGAGACGGAGCGGAACCGCCCCGGCAGGGACATTGCCATCGTCAGCGCGCCATGGCCGCCCATCGAGTGGCCCGTGATCGACTGCTGGTCCATGTCGAGCGCGAAATGGCGATCGAGAAGTTTCGGCAACTCTTGAGTGACGTAATCCCACATCTTAAAATGCGGTGTCCATGGCTCCTGGGTTGCATTCACGTAAAAGCCGGCGCCCTGTCCCAGATCATAGGCGTCATCATCGGCCACCCCCTCGCCGCGCGGGGAGGTATCGGGGAAGACCACCGCGATTCCGTGTTTGGCGGCCCAGGCCTGTGCGCCTGCCTTGGTCATTGCGTTTTCATGTGTACAGGTCAGACCGGAGAGAAACCACAACAGGGGCACGGGCCCCTCGCGGGCTTCGCGGGGCTGGAACAGCGCAAAGGTCATGTCGCAGGCGCAGGCGCTGGAACTGTGGGTATAGACGCCCTGAACGCCGCCAAAGCAGGCATTTTCTGATATCGTGTGCATCGCGGGTCTCCCTTCTGGTTGCCTCTTGGCTAACCTCTGCGCGGGTATCTCACAAGCCCCGTTGCGTCAGCTGCCGGTTACCGCCGCGATGACAAAGCTTACCGTAAAGATGCTGATCGCCGTCGAAAAGAGGATCGCCGCCGAGGCGCGCTGCGGTGCGACGCCGTAATGCTGCGCAAGGATATAGACATTGCCCGCGACGGGAAGGGCTGCCGCCGATATGACCACTGCGGCCGTGTAGGGGTCCACCGGAAAGAGCAACAGAACGCCGATGGCGACGAATGCAGGATGCAGTCCCAGCTTGCAGAAGCTCAGCCACAGGGCCACGCGTACCCGCTCCGCCGATTTGGATGCCAGCGATGCGCCGATGGCAAAGAGTGCCCCCGGCGTCGCGGCGGCACCCAGAATTGTCAGAAATTCGTTCATCGGCCGTGGGATCGGGATTTCAAGATAGGACCAGAGCAGCCCCAACGTGATCGCAACGATCATCGGGTTCCGGATCAGGCCAACCCCGACGGTACGAAGCACGCCCAGATGTATGCGCCCGTCGCGTGACCCGGTGATGAGAATCACGATGAGACTGGAGAAAACGATCAGGTCGACGGCAAGCGCCAGCATTACCGGACCAATCGCCTTGTCACCCAGCAGCAGGGTAAGCATCGGTACCCCCAGAAACCCTACATTCCCGATGGCCGCGCACTGGCTTTCCATGGCGGTGGTTGCAAGGTCCATGCCCCGCAGGCGCGCGACAATGGTGGCGACCAGATAGACCGCCGTCGTGCCGCAGAGATAGCCAATGACGAGGTTGCTGTCCCAGACCTCGGCCAGCGAAAGGTTGGCGGAAAAGCTGAACAGCATTGCCGAGAGGGCGAAGTAGAACACGAATTTCGTCAGGTAGGCGGTGGCCTCCTCGGTGAAGAACCGCGTGCGCCCTGCCCAATACCCCAACCCGATCAGTGCGAAGAAGGGGACCGTCTTGAAAAAAATCTCAATCATAATGGCGCGTCAGGCTCACTGTTTTCTTTATCCGGAACCGATCAGAACACCGGCGGCAAAAACCAGCGCGCCGCCCAGAACCACTTGAAGGGTTGCTCTGAAGAACGGCGTGTCCATGTATTTGTTCTGAATCCATGCAATCGCCCAAAGCTCGATGAAGACCACGATGAACGCGGTGACGGTTGCTGTCCAGAAATCGGGGATCAGGTAAGGCAGCGCGTGGCCAAGACCGCCGACCGTCGTCATGATGCCGGAGGCGAACCCCCGCTTGACCGGGGAACCGCGCCCCGACAATTCGCCATCGTCCGAGGCGGCTTCGGTAAAGCCCATTGAAATACCCGCCCCGACGGAGGCCGCGAGACCGACGAGGAAGGTGGTCCAGGTGTCATGGGTGGCAAAGGCGGTGGCGAAAATCGGTGCCAAAGTCGATACCGAGCCGTCCATCAGACCCGCAAGCCCGGGCTGGACCCAGGTGAGGATGAACTGGCGCCTGGCCTGATCTTCTTCGGAGGAGCGGGCATCTTCGGTCAGGTGCCTCGCTTCAAGTTCTTCCGCGGTCGATTGGTGCCCGGCCTCGGCGGCGGCGAGATCGCCCAGCAGTTTCCGGGTTGCGGCATCGCGCGTCATTTGCGCGGCCTTGAGATAAAAATGCTCGGCTTCGCGCTCCATCGCCTCGGCCTCGGCACGGATGCGCTCCAGCCCGAGGTTTTCGACCAGCCAGACGGGACGGCGGTTGTAATAGCCCGCAACGTGTTCGCGGCGGATCAGCGGGATGACATCGCCGAAGCGGCTGCGGTGCAGGTCGATCAGGCGCTGGCGGTGCTGATCTTCCTCGGCAGCCATGCCCTCGAACACCTTGGCGCTGTCAGGATAATCGGCCCTCAGCGTTTCCGCGTATCCACGGTAAATGCGCGCGTCGTCCTCTTCCGATGAAATCGCGAGTGCCAGAACTTCCTGCTCGCTCAGGTCGCGAAACCTTTTACGGGAAAATGAAAAGCGCATCTTGCGGGTCTCCAAGCTTGGAATGGCTCTAAGATAATGCGAACTCGACTTCAATTGCGTTCAAAGACGAAATTTATTTTCTGCTTGGGAACTGAACTGTTCGGTTTATAGTCACAGATACGTTATCCGGGGAAAATATGACCACTTCATCCGCGACCGTCAGAAAAGGCCGCAAGTTCGATCAGGTGCTTGAGGGCGCAAGGCAGGTTTTCCTGGCGGATGGGTTCGAAGGGGCGAGCGTTGACGAAATCGCGCGGGTGGCCAATGTCTCGAAGGCGACACTCTACAGCTATTTTCCCGACAAGCGGCTATTGTTCATGGAAGTAGCGACAACGGAATGCCAGAGACAGGCTCGGGACGCTTTGGACAGCTTTGACATGGAGGCCAGGCCTGAACAGGTGCTGACCCAGACGGGCCGTCATTTCCTGCGCTTTATCACCTCTGACTTCGGGCAGCGGATTTTTCGTATCTGCGTCGCTGAGGCGGACCGCTTTCCTGAACTGGGCCGCAAGTTCTATGCTTCCGGTCCCGAGGTCTTTCGTACCGAAATGGCCGCCTATTTCCAGCAGGCGGCGGCGCGTGGGCAGCTGCGGATCGAAGATTACACCATGGCGGCGGATCAGTTCGGGGAACTGTGCAAGGCCGATGTCTGGCCGCGCCTGATTTTCGGGGTCACGAACAAGGTCAGTGACGAGGAAATCGTGCGCGTCGTCGATCACGCGGTAAAGACTTTCATGGCGCGCTACGGCGCTTGAGGGGACTCGACTCCGAAGCAAGCCAGCGCTAAATCTTTAAGAACAAAATAAGAACATTTTGAGTTTGCAAGGTCTGCTGCTGCCCATGAAAGACCGCCGTATCCTGTCGTTGTGGTTCCCGCGTTTCGGGGCGGACCGGTTGATCCGCCGGGACCCGCTGCTTGCCGATGTGCCGCTGGCCGTGGTGGAGGAGCAGCACAACAGCCAGATCGTGAGTGCGCTCAATGCAGTTGCCGCTGGCTTTGGTCTGCGTGTAGGGCAGCCGGTGCGGGACGCCCATGCGATGTGCGAAGGGCTGGTAACGCGCCCCCGCAGCCGGCCTGCCGAAGAGGCGTTCCTTGCGGTGCTGCAACGCTGGGCGGGCAAGTTCAGCCCCTGGGTCGCCCCCGAGGCAGCGGATGGGCTGGTGGTCGATCTGACGGGATGCGCGCATCTTTTCGGCGGGGAGGAGGCGCTTTTGCAGGTCGTGCAGCAGGATTGTAACGATCTGGGGCTTTCGGTGCAGATGGGGCTGGCGGATACACGGGGCGGGGCATGGGCGCTGGCGCGGTTTGCCGGACAGGAAGCGGGATCGCACCGCAGCGGCGATGCCATCGACCAGGAGGCGCGGGCGACACGGTCGCGTGCGGGAAAGCGCCGCCACTGGACGCGTGGCGGAGCAGCGCCAGCGGTAACCCTTCAGGCGCAGGGCGCGGCGCACAGGATCGCAGCGCCGGGGCAGAATTACTCGGCGCTGAGCGCTCTGCCGGTCTCTGCGCTGCGGCTCGATGCGGAGACCACGGCGCAATTGTCGCGGCTCGGGCTGCGCCGGGTCGGGGATCTGCTGGGCCAGCCGCGTGCCAGTCTGGCGCGGCGGTTTGGCCGGGGCCTGGTCATGCGGATGGATCAGGCGATGGGCTCCGCGCCGGAGCCTGTCTCACCGGCAAAGGCGCCGGATCACTTCGCGGTGCGCATGACCTTGCCCGATCCCATCGGGCTGGAGGAAGACATCCTCGCCGGGATCGACCGCCTGTTGCCTCGCCTGTGCGACAGTCTTGAAAAGAAGGGCCGGGGCGCGCGGCGGGTGCTGTTTCAGGCCACCCGCAGCGACCACGACATCCAGAGCATCGAGATCGGTCTGGCGCGGGCATCGCGCGATCCGGCGCGAATCCGCCCCTTGCTGGCGATGAAGCTGGAGAGCATCGACCCCGGTTTCGGGATCGACATGCTGCGGCTGGAAGCGGTGCAGACAGAGCCGATCCATCTCCGCAGCGCTGTCGGGCATATGGAGGCGGGGGCTGCCGTCAACAAGCGGCTGGCGGCCAATACGGCGATGGATGACCTGATCGGCCGGATCGGGGCGCGGGTGGGCCTTGAAGCGATCACCCGGCTGCATCCTGCGGCCAGCCATATCCCCGAAAAGACGGCCACCACGCTGGCGGCGGCGTGGTCCGCGCCGCACGAGGGGGACTGGCCCCGCCCGCGCCATCCGCGCCCGCTGCTGATGTGGCGGCCCGAACCCGTTCAGGCGCCCGACCTGCCGCAGGTGCCGCAGACCTTTCGCTGGCGCGGTCAGACCCTGCGGCGCGCCAGCGCGGTCGGGCCTGAGCGTATTGCTCCAGAATGGTGGCTCGATGATCCCAACTGGCGCTCGGGCGTGCGGGACTACTGGGTCATGGAGACTGAGGACGGTCAGCGGCTGTGGCTTTTTTACGGGCATGGCCACCTGATGTCCTCTGGCTGGTTTTGTCAGGGAGTTTTTGCGTGAAGCGAAAGGTTGCCGGATCATTTTCACGGCGAGAAGGCCGTGACAGGCCAGTGCGGCCCTGCGGCCTGGTTGTGTCCTCTCCGCCGCAGAGGCGCACTCATCATGCATCGTGCAGGCTATAAATATGCCAGAGGGGTTGATTTGACCCCCGAAGAGAGCAACTCTGAAGTATGAATTTTCAGGTGCCACCGGCAAACAATCTGCACCATCTCCCGCCTGAGCAGGTGGCTTTCCACCGCACAGAGTTGTCCGTTATCCTGTCACTTTACGGTCGGTTCGTCGCCGCAGGCGAATGGCGCGATTACGGTATATCCTGCCTGCGTGACGTGGTCATTTTCTCGGTTTTTCGCCGCACGGCCGAAACACCACTCTACCGCATCGAAAAACGTCCCAAGCTGCGCGACAAGCAGGGTATGTATGCTGTTGTCGGGATGGACGGGCGGATCATGCGCCGCGGACATGATCTGAAAACGGTGCTGCGTGTGCTTGAGCGCAAGCTGATCCGCGCCGTGGACATCGACTAGGCGTTCACGGGAAGCCTTCTGCGACAAAGCGGCGGACCGTCGCCTTGAGTTTCAATACGTGCCAGTGCTTCCGACATTGGCTCGTACACGGTGGACATGTGGCCTGCGTTGGCATGTATCAGCGTGGTCTCATCCGACACGATCGCCACATGACCCTTCCAGAAAATCAGGTCGTTCCGGCGTAGAGTTGCTGTCTCGCCCAGCGGGGTGCCAAGCGTTTCGGCCTGCTGGTCGCTGTCGCCCGGGCAGGCAATGCCGCAGGCCAGGCACGCGGCCTGCACCAACCCCGAGCAATCTATGCCCAGGTAAGAATTTCCGCCCCAGAGGTAGGGTGTGCCGAGAAAAAGGGCTGCAATGGCAGCCGGGTCGGTGGCGACAGTGCCCACGGGGTGGACATGCTGGCGGGGTACGAAGCCTGCGGCGGTCTCGATGAAGGTCGGGGTTTCGGACAGGGCGGCAAGATGACTGCCGAAGCTCAGGGACAGCCGGTCGGGCGATTTGAAATCCGCTCGCGCGTAGGCGTGGGTCGCGCGCGCGGTGACCTGATGGGTTGCGGTTACGGGCGGGCCGAGCGCGTCATCGGCCACCCATCCGCAATAGCCGTCCTTCTGCGCGCGCAGCAGTGAAAAGCCTTCGCCCTGATGCATGACGGTAACCATATCGCCGTAGAGCAGCTGCCGGTCACGCGGCCCGGATGGGCTGCGCAGAAGCTCGGCGACGGGCACGATGATCTGCGCGGGCGTCTCCTGGTCCATCAGTGCCGCATCCGGTGTATTGCGCGGGTCGGTCATCTTTCGGCGAGACCTGCGAGCACGCTCAGCAGGGCGCGCGTGCCCTGACCGACGCCGCCCTTGGGACGACCGGGAGCGTCCGTCGGGTTCCAGCCATATATGTCGAAATGCGCGTAGGTGCTGTTGTCCACGAAGCGGCGCAGGAATAGCGCGGCGGTGATAGAGCCGGCAAATCCGCCCTTCGGCGCATTGTCCAGATCGGCGATCCCCGGCTCGATCATGGTCTCATAGGGGGCATGGAACGGCATGCGCCAAACCGGGTCCGACTGCGCCGCCGCAGCGCTTTCAAGCGCCGAGACGAACGAGTTGTCGTCGCAATAGTAAGGGGCGAGATCGGGGCCCACGGCAACCCGCGCAGCCCCCGTCAATGTTGCCATTGAAATGATCAGATCGGGGTTCGCTTCCTGTGCGAAACTCAGCGCGTCGGCCAGAACGAGGCGCCCTTCGGCATCTGTATTGTTGATCTCGACGGTCAGGCCCTTGCGCGATGTCAGGATATCGCCGGGGCGAAAAGCGTTGCCGGACACGGCGTTCTCGACCGCAGGGATGAGCACGCGCAGGCGCAGCTTCTGCCCCGTGCCCATCAACATATGAGCGAGGCCCAGTACATTCGCGGCGCCGCCCATATCTTTTTTCATCAGCCCCATCGATGCGCCGGGCTTGAGGTTCAGCCCGCCTGTATCAAAGCATACGCCTTTGCCGACCAGTGTGATCTGTGGCCCCGCCTCGCCCCAGTTCATGTCGATCAGGCGCGGCATGCGGGGCGACGCGCGGCCAACCGTATGGATCAGGGGGAAATTCTGCTCGAGCAGGGCATCCCCGGTAATGACGTTGATCGTGGCGCCATGGTCTTTCGCCAGTTTGCGCGCGGCGTTTTCCAGCGCTTCGGGGCCCATGTCGTTCGAAGGCGTGTTGATGAGATCACGGGTAAGTGTCTCGCCTTCCAGAATTCGGCTCAGCCGCTCGGTATCCACATTCTCCGGGGCCACAAGCTGCGCGGCCATAGGCGTGGCTTCGTGATACCGATCGAAGCGGTACGCGGCCAGCGCCCATCCCAGTACCTCTACCGAGGCCGCCGTATCAGGCAGCCCACTGGCAATCCTGTAAACACCCTTGGGGAGTTTCGAGGCGGCCCCGGCCAGATGAAAGCGGCCGCGTTGCCGGGTGCTGTCCGTTCCCCATCCGGCCAGTGCCAGCGCGGGATCGCCAGCTGCATCGGGCACCAAAAGCGCCTGACCCAAGCGCCCGGTGAAACCGTTGGTGTTTATCCAGGCACGGGTCAGGTCGTCCTGCTGTGCGGACCAGCTTTCCAGATCTTCCTGCGCCACTACGTGTAGCGGGATCGCGTCGGTGTCCGGGTCGGCAAAGGGGGAAGTCATGGGGCGGCCTTTCAGAAACAGTGTTACTTCAAGCCTAGTCTGATCCCAGCCCTGCGCAAGACGTCAGATGGTGATATCCTGGAGGTCCCAGATGGCTGTCAATGATTGCTCTCCGATGCGCAGCAGCCGGGCGAGCGTGGCGCTTACGGCGGGAATATCGCGCGCGTCGATCGTATCGATCACATCATTCGCCACACGCACAAGGACCAACATGTCGATCTGTTCGGAGATCGCGACCAATGAGCGCGCACATTTGCGCAGATCGTCCCACTGGCCGGTCTCGTGCAGCCGGCTGCAATGGGACAGGCGCAGGGCCAGTTCTTCCATTGCGCGGCAGACAACGTCCTCAGCCCCGGCTTCGCCGAGTTCCGCAAACAGCGCGCCCAGCCGATCCTGATCGACCGACACGGGTTCCGACAGCCTGATCCTCAGGACATGATTCATTGCACTCACCCTTCACCGCCCCCACGGCAGGCGCATATTTGCGGCCAAACCCCCTCCAAAGCGTTGAGAGCGGGACAGGTTTTCCCTCGAAATTTTATTAAATCCGCGATAGTGATCAGAGCATAGTGTGTAAAAAGACGAGCCATCATGGAACAGGCAAAACCGCTCCCCTCTTATCTTGTCCAGCGTTATCACGGCTGGAAAGCGACCGGCTACGCCGACAACAAGGCGTGGTATCGCCAGTTGGCAAAAGGGGGACAGCACCCGCGCGCCATGGTCATTTCCTGCTGCGACAGTCGCGTGCATGTCACGTCTATTTTTGGCGCGGATCAGGGCGAATTCTTCATTCACCGCAATATTGCGAACCTTGTGCCGCCCTACGAACCCGATGGCGACCATCACGGGACCTCTGCGGCGGTGGAATATGCAGTTACCATGCTGAACGTCAGCCACCTGATCGTTCTGGGTCACTCGAACTGCGGCGGCGTGCAGGGTTGTATCGACATGTGCCAGGGCCATGCGCCGGAACTGGAAGAGCACACGAGCTTTATCGGGCGCTGGATGGATATCCTGAAGCCGAGTTATGAGCTGGTCGCCGGGGAAAACGATCCCGCAATTCAGGCGCAGACGCTGGAAAAGGAGTCTGTGCTGGTAAGCTTGAAAAACCTG
>JBFFFS010000073.1:0-11332 GCA_041557855.1 Roseobacter sp.
ATCAAACCCGGCGACGTCATCAGTCTGGGAGAGACCTTCGGCTGGATCAATAGCCTTGGAGCGCGCTATGTCAGCGTGGTTACACGGGACGGCAAGGAGTACCTGATCCCGAACGAGGATCTCATCACCGGACAGGTGGTGAACTGGTCTCATTCCAACGAGTTCGTGCGGTTGGATATCTTTTTCGGAACCTCCTACGGCGATGATCCCCATGTCGTGCGCAAGCTTGCAATCGATGCGGCGTCGAATGTGGATCGGGTGCTGTCTCACCCCAAGCTGCCGGTCTGCCACATCGTTGGGTTCGGAGACAGTTCTGTTGATTACATTCTGCGTTTCTGGATCCGTGATCCAACCGGCGGTCTGACCAATATTCGCGGCAATGTGTATCTTGCGCTTTGGGACACGTTCAAAGAGCACGGAATCTCGATCCCTTTCCCGCAGCGCGAGGTGCGCTTGCTGGGCGACCAGACATTGCCGGGCTGATCATGAGAGGAGCACGTGGATTTCCAGAGGCCCCGAGGCCGCAAGAGGTGGAGCCTCCCAGTAGTCTGACCGCAGAAGTGGTGCTGGTGCTGGGCAGCGGTCCAAACGACTTGGTCGCCGGTTCGTGGGCGCGTGACTGGTTCGACCGGATCGTGGTCATCAATAACGCGTGGCGCATAAGACCGGATTGGGATGACTTGATCTTTCCCGAGGATTTTCCCGAAGATCGGCGTCCCTCAGCGCTGACAGACGGGCAGCGACTGATCGAGGCAGACCAGTTCGTCCCCGCACAGAACCTCTTCGGCGGCTTTGTCTATGCCGGTGGCACAATGGCCTATACGGCAGCCTACTGGGCGTTGCATGCGCTAAAACCCCGCGTGCTCGCTTTCATGGGGTGTGATATGGTCTATCCCGCCACTGGTCAGACCCATTTTTACGGGACTGGTACAGCGGATCCTCTGCGGCCTGATATTTCTCTTCAGGATCTGGGCGCGAAATCAGCACGCCTGGCCCTTTTGGCCGCCGAAAACTCTTGCGCCTGTGTCAATCTCTCGACTGCGGCCAGTGCACTACTCCTGCCACGTGCAGAGCCTGACATGCTGCGCGCTATCGAAGGACCCGCGTGGCGCGCAAGCACTGAGGTCGCGGAGTTGCTCAGGGCCGAGGCTGCGCTTGATTACATGGTGCCGTCCGGTCGCTATTGGGAGGAAACGGATCGTTTCGACGCGAAGCAACTGGCACGACTGGACGCCGGATGGCGGGCCGCGTGGCCCCCGGAAGCATATCTGTAAACTGCCCAATGAAACGCCAATGTGTCTCTGACGTGCGCCCCGTTTCCGATGCCGTCATTGAATTGTCGTATTCATATTGCTAGATTGCGATTATCCCCAGCGCCGGGGGTCTGGCGGCGCGCCAAAAGGAGGACGATGTCCTGTCAATGCATGCTGATGCAGCACATGCTGTGCATACCGGGTCTGCAGTGATGTCCGCTGCGACCGAAACAGCCACCAGTGACCAACTGCTGGCCACCATCCTGAAATCTCTGAACGACGACAAAGCCGAAGATATCGTGCAGATCGACCTGCGCGGTAAGACGGAGATTGGTGACTACATGGTGATCTGCTCGGGCCGTTCGACCCGTCAGGTTGCCGCGATCTCGGAAAAACTGGCGCAGACCGTCAAGGACGAATTCGGGCGCGTGGCCAAAATGGAAGGTAAGGAAACGGGCGATTGGGTGCTGATCGACACGGGCGATGTCATCGTCCATGTGTTCCGCCCCGAAGTGCGCGAATTCTACCAACTGGAAAAGATGTGGCAGCCCGTCGGCGGGCCGGAAGTGGTTTCCAGCTGATCCTGCCGTTCGGGAGGCGCCGATGCGTGTGCATATTATCGCGGTCGGGCGCTTGCGCGCCGGACCGGAGAAGGACCTCGTTGATGATTACCTGACGCGGTTTGAGCGCAGCGGACGCGCGCTTGGCTTGGGCCCTGTCCGCGTCATCGAAGTGGAGGACCGCAAGGGGGGCGGCATGCAGGCCGAGGCAGAACTGCTCGGTAAGGCAGTTCCCGACGGCGCGGTTCTTGCCATGCTAGACGAGCGTGGACGTGTCGAAAGCTCCCCGGATTTTGCGCAGCGATTGGCAGGATGGCGGGATCAGGGGCGTGGTGATCTGGCATTGTTGATAGGCGGGGCCGATGGGATTGACCCCACCCTGCGCGCGGCAGCGGATCATTCCATCTCACTGGGCAAAATGGTCTGGCCGCACATGTTGGTACGTGTGATGCTTGCAGAGCAACTCTATCGCGCGGCCTCCATACTGGCCGGCAGTCCGTACCACCGCGCATGAGCCCGTTTCGTGTGCGAAATGCAGTGGAATTAAGCCATGACCAATGCCACTGAAGCCGACCTCGCCGAAACGCAGGCTGCTCTTGCCAAGCTCAGAAAACGGCAGGAGCGCAATCAGCGCGCCGCTTTCGCAAGGGGGTTGATGCAGGGCATATGCTCGATGCTCGGCCCGAATGATGTTGTTCTGGATTGCGGAGCCAATGTTGGGGCTGTGACCGGGCTTCCGGCGCAGACCGGCGCCGAGGTGCACGCCTTCGAGCCTGATCCCTACGCTTTTGGAAAGTTGCAGAAAGCCGTTGCCGATAAGAACAATGTGGTCCTGCATAATGTCGCCGTTGGCACCTCTGCGGGCGAGGTCAGGCTGATGCGGGCGGCGAACTTTGACGACAATCCCAGGGGGGCGTCGGTCAAGAGCACCGTTCTTTCGGGTGGGCGCGGAATATCTGAAGACGACGCGGCAGTCACGGTCGCGCAAATAGACCTTCTACAGACTCTGACGGACCTTATCGACAGACATGGTGAAATCTCATTTTTGAAGATGGACATCGAAGGGGCCGAACTGGAAATCCTCGAGGCGATGTACGCGCGCGATCTTTTTGGTGCGATCAGGCTCACAGTTGCGGAAACCCACGAGCGCAAGTTCAAGGACCTCCGTCCCCGCTTCAGAGATTTGCGGCGAAAGGTGGCTGAAACCTACTCTATCACCCGGGTCAACCTGGATTGGATCTGACCTGGCGGGGCCCGCGGCGCTGAGGGTGTAGGACCTGGAACCGAATATTCTTGCTTTGCCCTCCGTAGCTCGCCACCATTTCGGGTAGGATATCGTGCGAGGGGGTGCAGATGAACATCATCGAAAAGACTGTAAGACAATTCCACGAATCCTGGGGCATGCGCGATCCTGAACGCGGTATGAAAATCATCTCGGACGATTGCCATTTCGAGGATGTGGCGCGTGGCGAGGTTCTTATTGGTCCCGCCGCTTACAAAGACGATTACGAGCGTTGGCGCCGCGCTTTTCCGGACGGTGAGTGCAACGTGGTAAACGTCATGGTTTCGGGCGATTGGGCGGTCGTGGAGTTCGAAAACAAGAGATATCAGACCGGCCCTCTTGAATCGTCTCTGGGCACGTTTCCACCAACCGGCAAATTTGCCCGCGTGCGCTACTGCAGCGTGATGCGGGTTAAGGATGGCATGGTCGTGGAGGGCCGGGACTATTACGATTCCGCCACCATCGCGCGGCAGATTGGTCTCGTGAGCTGAGGCGCGAGAAACATCAAGGCAGTCTCACGGTAAACTTTTTCGGGTTCTACCCGCCTGGGTTATCCCGTGCTTGGACCTGCACCTGTCTTATGTCTTGGGGAATGCGCACACCGGACAGCGACCGCGTGAACGGCTGCTCGTTTACATGCGGATGCGCCAACTCGCGGATCGCGAGTTGGTTCCCCTCCATGTCCAGTATGCGCCACGCATCGGCATAGTGCTCCCAGCCGGTGTCCGGATGGGCGAGTGTCACGTCGAACCGCCATGTGCCATTTCCGGTTTGCTGCGCCGTGACGTGGTCAACGCGCGGCGGTTCTGCCTGTGCCGTAGCGGCCATAGAGGCGACCATTGCGAGACCGATCAAGAAGGGCTTCACCATCATTAACACTCATTGTGCCTACACCAACTCTTCGTCTCGTAATTTAGTCGTCCAGCAGGATTTTGCGAGACTGCGATGCAAATTCCCGCCGCCAGATGACGGCGCAGGTGATAAGTGCCGCCAAACACAAGGCCTCGGGGCCGGCCAGCCACGCCGCCGATGCCAGGGCGAAGTAGATCGATCGCAGGCCGCGATTGAAGCTGCGGGCGGCGGTCACGTTAATTTCGCCGGCCTGATCGGCGCGGCGGTGAACCTTCGGATCTTCGATGTCGTTTGGAACCGCTGCCATCACGACCGCGCAGTAGCCGAACAGCCGGTTGGCCCAGACAAACTTTAGAAACGCGTTGGTAAGAAAAAACGCGACGATCATCAGCTTCAATTCCCAGACGATGGCGGGGTGGTCGGCGATACGAATGTCTTCGGCAACGCCTGCCAGACGCTCCGCATTGCCGATCAGGGCAAGGGTGCCGCCGATTGCAATCATGCAGGTTGAGGCGAAAAATGCCGTGCCCTGCCGTAGCGTAGTGAGAATCTGCGCATCGAAGATGCGCGGTTGCCGGGTAACCATCTCTCGCATCCACGCCCGGCGGTAGCGCGCCATAAGCATCGAAGTTGAGGGGTGCCGGGCGCCCGAATGCTCGACCCGCCAGCCGATCCCGGCCCAAAGCGCGAAGATTAGGACGAGCGCGACGAGATCAAGCGTCGTAAAGAGTGAAAACCGATCTACAATATCCATAGACGGAGGCATGGCAGGTCCAATAATGCTTGCCAATGGGTCAAATTGGTCATATTATTTTACCAAACGGAGGTGGTGCCATGGAAATGCCTAGTCCTGATGCTGGAGTAATTGCGCGCAAGGCGCGTGTGGTGGAGCGGTTGCAGGGCGTTTTGCCTCAGGATGCGGTTATCCATGACGAACGAGAGACCCGTGCCTACGAGTGCGATGCCCTTACCGCATACAAATGCCCGCCCATGGTCGCCGTTCTGCCGTCCACGACCAAAGAAGTTTCGGACGTCCTGCGCATCTGTCACGAAGAAGGTGTACCAGTCGTGCCGCGCGGATCAGGGACGTCGCTGGCGGGCGGGGCCTTGCCGACCGCCGATTGTGTGATTCTCGGCGTGGCGCGAATGAACGACGTGATCGAAACGAACTACGCCGACCGGTACATCCGCGTGCAGACCGGACGCACCAACCTGAGCGTGACTGGTGCGGTGGAAGAGAACGGTTTTTTCTACGCGCCCGATCCGTCCAGCCAGTTGGCCTGCGCGATTGCCGGGAACATCGCCATGAACTCCGGCGGGGCGCATTGCCTGAAATATGGTGTGACCACCAACAATCTCATGGGCGTTACCATGGTGATGATGGACGGTGAAGTGATCGAGATCGGCGGCGCGCATATGGATTCGGGCGGACTCGATCTGCTTGGTCTGGTCTGCGGTTCGGAAGGCCAGCTCGGCGTTGTGACCGAAGCGACACTGCGTATCCTGCCCAAGCCCGAGGGCGCGCGTCCGGTCTTGATGGGGTTTGACGACAACGAGGTGGCGGGTGCCTGCGTCAGCGATATCATCAAGGCGGGTGTGCTGCCCGTGGCGATCGAGTTCATGGACAGACCTTGTATCGAGGCGACGGAAGCTTTCGCCAAGGCCGGCTATCCCATGTGCGAGGCGTTGCTGATCGTGGAAGTCGAAGGTTCGGATGCGGAAATCGACCATCAGTTGTCACTGATTATGGAGATTGCCAAGCGCCACAATCCGGTCGAGTTGCGCGAGAGCACCTCCGCTGAGGAGAGTGCAGCGATCTGGCTCGGCCGCAAATCCGCTTTTGGTGCGATGGGTCAGATCAACGACTACATGTGCCTTGATGGCACCATCCCGGTGTCTTCTCTACCTTTCGTGCTGCGACGGATCGGTGAGATGTCGAAGGAGTTCGGGTTAAAGGTCGGCAACGTCTTTCACGCCGGAGACGGGAATATGCACCCCCTGATACTTTTCGACGCCAACAAGCCCGGAGACCTCGAACTGTGCGAGGCTTTCGGAGCGGAAATCCTGAAGCTTTGTGTCGAGGCAGGTGGATGTCTGACTGGCGAACATGGTGTGGGCATCGAAAAGCGCGACCTGATGGAGGTTCAGTACGACCCGCAGGATCTGGAGGCACAGATGGCCGTAAAGGACGTGTTCGATCCGCAATGGCTGTTGAACCCTGCCAAGGTCTTCCCCTTGGCGGTATCCGATACGCGGCGCGTTGTGGCTGTCGCTGCGCAATAACGGGCTTTGAACGGGGCCTTGCGCTCCGTTCTCCGCACTCTCCCAGGATTTTGGATCAAAGAAGATGATGACACCAGATAGTGAAGCGGCCCTTGCCGATGCCGTTAAATCAGCGAATGCGCCGCTTCGGATTCAGGGAGGCGGCACGCGCGGTTTTTTGGCGTCGGGCGAGCCCTTGTCAGTGGCGGGCATTTCAGGGATCACGCTTTACGAACCCGGTGCCCTGACGCTGGTGGCGCGCGCCGGTACGCCGCTCTCTGAAATCGAGGAGACGTTGGCGGCGGAGCGTCAACGTCTTGCGTTCGAGCCGATGGACCATCGGGTGCTGCTGGATCGGTCCGGCGAGCCGACAATCGGCGGTGTGATTGCCGCCAATGTCAGCGGCCCCCGCCGCATCCAGGGCGGAGCGGCGCGCGATTATGCCCTGGGGGTCCGGTTCGTCGATGGCATGGGGACCATTATCAAGAACGGTGGGCGTGTGATGAAAAACGTCACCGGCTACGATCTCGTCAAGATGATGGCCGGTTCTTTCGGAACGCTTGGCATTCTTACTGAAGTTTCCCTGAAAGTGCTGCCGGTACCCGAGACACAGGCGACGCTAATGTTGCGCGATCTTTCCGACAGTGTTGCGATCGATGTCATGTCGAGGGCCATGGGATCGCCTTTCGAGGTTACCGGTGCCGCGCGTTGCGCAAAGATCAACAAAGAAACGCCCGTCACGCTCTTGAGGGTCGAGGGATTTGAAAGCTCCGTACGTTACCGCGTAGATGAGCTGAAGGCTCTTCTGAAAAACACTGGCGCAGATATGGAAGTGGCTTGTAACGAGATGTCCGAAGCCGTTTGGAAAAGTGTGCGGGACGTGGAACAGATGCGCGAACTCGAAGGCGACGTCTGGCGTGTTTCTTGCAAACCGTCGGAAGCCGCTGCACTGGCCGAACGCTCCTGCGCCGAAGGCTGGTACTTCGACTGGGCCGGCGGCCTGATCTGGATCAGGACGGTTGCAGGAGATGATCTGCGGGCACGTCTTGGTGTCTTCGATGGTCACGCGACGCTGGTACGGGCTGACGACGCGACGCGCGCGGTGATCCCAGTGTTCCAACCGGAGGCCCCTGGACTGGCGCGCCTCAGCGCGGGCTTGCGCGCACGGTTCGATCCTCGTGGAATTCTGAATCCGGGTCTGATGGGACCGATTGAAAGCAAAGTGGCATAATGCAGACAACTTTTACCAAAGAGCAGCTCAAAGACCCCGGCATCAAACGCAGCAACGAAATCCTGCGATCCTGCGTGCATTGCGGTTTTTGCACCGCAACCTGCCCGACCTATCAGGTGCTTGGCGACGAACTCGACAGCCCGCGCGGTCGCATTTACCTCATCAAGGACATGTTGGAAAACGACCGTGATCCAGACGCCAAGACGGTCAAGCACATTGACCGCTGCCTGTCGTGCCTTGCCTGCATGACCACTTGCCCGTCGGGTGTACATTATATGCATCTTGTTGATCACGCTCGTGAATATATCGAGAAGCGCTACAAACGACCGTTCGGTGACCGGACCCTGCGCTGGATTCTCGCGCGCATTCTTCCCTATCCGACGCGCTTTCGAATTGCTCTGCTCGGTGCCAAGATCGGCCGACCCTTTGCGCGGCTGATGCCGGATGCGCGGCTGCGCGCCATGCTCGAAATGGCCCCAAAGGTGATCCCGCCGGTCAGCCGCAACGATGACCCGCAGACCTTTGCCCCCGGCACAGAAAAGAAGATGCGCGTGGCCTTGATGACAGGCTGTGCCCAGAAGGCGCTGAATACCGATATCAACGATGCCACAATACGCGTACTGACCCGTCTTGGTTGCGAGGTGGTCATCGCCGAGGGCGCAGGCTGCTGCGGCGCGTTGACCCATCACATGGGAAAGGCTGATGAAAGCCACGCAACGGCGGCAAAGAACATCAGGGCCTGGTCCCGGGAGATGGATGGAAAGGGCTTGGATGCCATCGTCATCAATACGTCCGGTTGCGGAACTACGGTCAAGGACTACGGTCACATGTTCCGCAATGACGCTCTTGCAGAAGATGCGGGCCGCGTCTCCTCAATCGCCAAGGACATCTCCGAAGTGCTGGCGGAGCTGATGGGCGTTTCTGCCGACCCGCGTGCAAACCGCCCGGCCAAAGACAACATCGCCGGTACCGATGGCGCATCCGGAGAGCATCCTCCTCATCACGGGATGGTTGTGGCCTATCATGCCGCCTGTTCGCTTCAACATGGGCAAAAGATCAAACCCTTCCCGAAGGAACTGCTGAAGCATGCCGGTTTCACGGTCGTCGAACCCGCTGACCCGCATCTGTGCTGTGGTTCTGCCGGCACCTACAACCTGATGCAGCCGGAAATCTCCAAGCAGCTCAAATCGCGCAAAGTGCGCACGCTCGAAGCGCGCAATCCGGATGTCATTGCCGCTGGCAATATCGGCTGCATGATGCAGATCGGTTCCGGCACGAAAGTGCCGGTCGTTCACAGCGTGGAATTGATCGATTGGGCGACGGGAGGGCCGAAACCTGCCGCTTTGGACACGGAATTCAACCCTAGGTCGGAAATTCCTATGTTGCGTTAACTATTTAGCGACGCAGCGTTAACCAAAAAGACCTCAATCGAACAATAAAGGCCCTATTTCTGCCTCATCCTTTCTCTACAAATATGGACATTCAAGAGAGAGGAAGAGCATTTTGAGAACCCCGGTATTTTTAGCATGTTTGGTAGCTTTGTTAACGGGTGGTGCGATCGCTCATGATGGTGCGCTGAAAAGGTTGCAGACCGGTAACGACGCAGGGCCGTGGGAAGCGGTCGGTCGTCTCGACATTGGCGGCGCCGGATTTTGCACAGGCGCGCTGATCGAACCCAATCTGGTACTTACAGCTGCCCATTGCCTTTATGACAAAACCTCTGGTGGCCGCATTAACCATGAGACCGTCGAATTTCTCGCCGGTTGGCGCAACGGTCGCGCCTCCGCCTATCGCGCTGTCCGCCGTGCCGTCGTTCATCCCGACTATCTTTACAGCGACACGGTGTCCTCCGAACGGGTGCGTAATGACATTGCATTGCTGGAACTGGCCCAGCCGATCCGTAACACCACGATCAAGCCTTTCCTGACCGCGTCGCGGCCTGTCAAAGGCGACCGCGTGGGTGTCGTCAGCTACGCGCGCGACCGCTCCGAGGCGCCTTCGCTGCAGGAAGTCTGCCAGGTGCTGGGTCTTCAGGAGGGTGTTCTGGTCACGTCCTGTAGCGTTGATTTCGGTTCCTCCGGGGCGCCGATCTTCACCTTTGCGGATGGCGATGCGCATATCGTGTCGGTAGTTTCCGCCAAAGCGGAGATGTCGGGGCAAAACGTCTCGCTGGGTACCGAGCTTGGAGCGCCGCTCGAATTCCTTCGCGCCGAACTCGATCGTGGAGAGGGGTATTTTGAAAACGCCGTTCCAACGGCTTCCCGCCTCGTCGTGGGGACAGAGCGCCGCAAGACCGGAGCGAAATTCGTCAAGCCCAAGGACTGATCTGATGCGTTGCCTGCATCTTGCACTGACCTTTGCCGCGGCACTGGCGACAACAAGTCCCGGTATGGCGCAGCAAACCAACACCGGGCTGCGCGGTATGGCAGGGGCCAACGAAGCTCTGGCCTGGCAGGCGGTAGGACGTCTGGACGCAACGGGCATGGGGTTTTGCACAGGTACGCTGGTTTCCCCGGAATATGTACTGACAGCCGCCCATTGCGTTTACTCGACACGAACTGGCGAACTCATCCCGCCGGAAGACCTGACGTTCCGCGCCGGGCTTCGCAACGGTCGCGTGGCCGCCGAAAGAAAAATCACGCAGATCGAAGCTCATCCCAATTACACGCCGGGCCACGGTTCTGTGCCGCAGAACATCCGCCACGACGTGGCGCTTCTGCGCCTCGAACGAGCCATTCCCACCAGTGACCTTGATCCCTTCATCCTGCATGCGCAGGAGATATCAAGCGGCCCGGTCAGCGTTGTTTCCTATGGAAGGAACCGCGAAAACCTGCCATCGCGTCAGGATGTCTGCCAGGTCAGAGGAACGCAGCAGGGGATCATGCTCATGGACTGCGACGTGACATTCGGGTCATCGGGTGCGCCGGTCTTCAGCCATGCCAACGGACGCGGTCAGATCGTCTCGGTCATTTCGGGGATCGGTTTCTACAATGGTGTGCGCATTACCTACGGTATGACCTTGCCCAAACTGGTGGCGGAACTGAAACAGCAGATGTGGGCCAACAAGGCCAAACCGGTTGCTCAGATCAAGCGTATTCAGGTGGGCTCCGGCGCGCTCAATTCAGGTGGCGGCAGCGCGAAGTTCGTTCGGCCCTCAGGGTCTTGAAACCCGAAAATCCGTTCCCACATTTGTTGTGCTGAAGCGCCTATAAAGGGCTTTGGCACTGTGACTAAAGGGTGCGTCCCGAGTGGAGCGCCCTGACTTAATCGCTCAATCAAGAGGATGAATGACATGCGTACATATGACTTTGCACCGCTCTATCGTGCCACCGTTGGCTTCGACCAGATCGCGGACCTGATGGACCGGGTTCTGACAACCGAGAACTCACAGCCGTCCTATCCCCCTTACAACATCGAGAAACTGGATGACGACGCGTATCGCATTTCCGTCGCGGTCGCCGGCTTTGCTGATTCTGACCTAAGCGTCGAAGTCCGCGAGAACGCGCTGATCGTCTCTGCCCGCAAGTCGGATGACAACGAAGAACGGACCTATCTGCACCGCGGAATCGCGACCCGCGCTTTCGAGCGTCGCTTCCACCTGGCAGATCATGTGCACGTCACCGGTGCCACCCATTCCGATGGTATGCTGCACATCGACCTGAAACGCGAAGTGCCCGAAGCGCTGAAGCCGCGTCAGATCGAAATCGCTTCGACAAAGCAGATTGAAAAGGATGTTGTTGACGCCAAATCCGTCAACTAACCCGAATTTTCGATAAACTCGGTACGGGCGCCGCCAGAGTGGTGGCGCCCGTTTTTCATGAAAGCCGTCTGCGCCGCGTCAAGAGAGGGCCAAGGGGGAACCCTCGCTCGATTATTTTTAATCTTGACCGGA
>JBFFFS010000074.1:0-11232 GCA_041557855.1 Roseobacter sp.
GATCCCGTCCCCTGCGCCTGCAACGGGGCGATATTCCCCTTTTCCTGCATGAAAACGGCGTCGGTATCACGTCGGTGCCGGTTGTGTGCAAGCTGGCCGCTCTCCCCCATGTTTTGAGGCGGCAATAACCTGTGTTAAGAACCTTGCAGGAGACATGAACAGGGGATGACGGGTGAGTACGATCAGCTTCACCAAGGAGGCCGCCGAAGACCTGGCAAAGGCCTATTCGACGCCTGATGTCATTGCTCAGCGGGAGGCGACGCTGAAGCTGCTCGACCTGCAGCCCGGCGAGCGCGTGATCGACATCGGCTCCGGCCCGGGTTTCCTGAGCGAGACGATGGCCGAGCGGGTCGGGCCTGACGGTGCGGTGCATGGCATCGACGTCTCCCCAGATCTGATCGCGCTCAGCCAGAGCCGCAACCCGCCGCCGCAGCTGACCTATGCAAAGGAAGATGCACTGGCGCTCTCTGCCGGGGACGCGAGCTTTGATACAGTGGTCTCCACGCAGGTCGCCGAATATATCCCCGACACAGAAGGGCTGCTGAGCGAAATTTTCCGCGTATTGCGTCCCGGCGGGCGGGTGCTTGTCATGACCACCGACTGGGATTGTGTCGCCTGGCACAGCGACAACCCCGAGCGGATGATCGCAATGATGAAAGCATGGGAAGGCCATTGCGCGCATTCGCGGCTGCCGCGCGTGCTGGCCGCGAAAATGCAAACGGCGGGGTTCGACGCGCCACAGATCACCACGCATCCGATCATCAACCTGGGCTTTCACCGCAAGGCCTACAGCTACGGGCTGGCCAAGCTGATGCGGTCCTACGGAGAAAAGGCCGGTGTGGCTGCACGGGTAGCGAACGAGTGGTTCGACGAACTGACCCGCCTCGATGAGGCGGGCCGGTATTACTTTGCCACCGCGCGCATGATCTTTCAGGCGCGCAAACCGGGGTAGATCAGAACTCCACCACGGCGCGGATCGATTTGCCCTCGTGCATCAGGTCGAAGCCGTGGTTGATCTCCTCAAGCTTGAGCTTGTGGGTGATCATCGGATCGATCTCGATCTTGCCGGCCATGTACCAGTCGACAATCTTGGGCACATCGGTGCGCCCCTTGGCCCCGCCAAAGGCCGTGCCGCGCCAGACGCGACCGGTGACAAGCTGGAAGGGCCGCGTTGAGATTTCCGCCCCTGCCGGAGCCACACCGATGATAATGCTTTCACCCCAGCCCTTGTGCGCGGCTTCCAGCGCGGTCCGCATCACCTTTGTGTTGCCGGTCGCATCGAAGGAATAATCCGCGCCGCCTCCGGTCAGTTCGACCAGATGCGCGACCATATCTCCTTCGACCTTGTTGGGGTTCACGAAATCGGTCATGCCGAAGTGACGGCCCATCTCTTCCTTGGCGTCATTGAGATCGACGCCGACGATCTGGTCGGCCCCGGCGAGCCGGAGCCCCTGGATCACGTTGAGACCGATCCCGCCAAGACCAAACACCACGCAGCGCGCGCCGATCTCGACCTTGGCGGTGTTGATGACCGCGCCGATGCCGGTCGTGACACCGCAACCGATGTAGCAGATCTTGTCGAAGGGCGCGTCCTTGCGCACCTTGGCAAGCGCGATTTCCGGCACCACCGTATGATTGGCGAAGGTCGAGCACCCCATGTAGTGATAGATCGGCGTGCCATCGAGCATCGAAAAGCGGGTGGTGCCGTCGGGCAGCAGGCCCTGCCCCTGAGTGGCACGGATTTTCTGGCACAGGTTGGTTTTGCCGGAGAGGCAATATTCGCATTCGCGGCACTCGGGAGTATAAAGCGGGATCACGTGATCGCCGGGCTCAAGCGTGGTGACGCCTTCGCCCACTTCAAGCACGACGCCTGCGCCTTCATGGCCGAGAATGGCAGGAAAGATACCTTCCGGATCATCGCCGGAGCGGGTGAATTCATCGGTGTGGCACAGGCCGGTCGCCTTTATTTCGACCAACACTTCGCCGGCACGCGGGCCTTCGAGGTTGACCTCCATGATTTCGAGCGGTTTGCCGGCTTCAAGGGCAACGGCGGCGCGGGTTTTCATCATATCGGGGTCCTCCTGCTGAATTTTCCATGTACCACAGAAAGGCCCATGCCGTATATGTCAACCCTTGCGCGGCGGGCAGAGCGAGGCGCGGGGAATGAACTCGGTTGGCAGGGTGGTGGAGGTCAGACCGGTTTCGCCGCGCAGCATCGACAACAGAAGACGTGCCGCGCCGCGTCCCATATCGATCTGCGGTACACGCACCGTGGCCAGCGGCGGCGTGACCACCCGGGCCAGCCCGATGTCGTCGAACCCGATGAAGGACATGTCTTCGGGAAGTGAGAGCCCCATGTCGCGCGCCTGCACCATTGCGCCCGCAGCCTGCGCATCGTTGGCGCAGAGTACGACGGTGGGGGTTTCGGGCTGGGCCATGATTTCAGAGAAGGCGGCGGCGGCTGCGTCCAGCAGGTAGGGCGCCTCGACCTCGTGTGTCAGATGCGCGCCGTCGCCGAAAGCCTCGATGGCTTCGAGCACGCCGTCGCGGCGCGCCTTGGCCCGGTCGTTGGTCCCGGTCTCCCCGGCGATCAGCGCAAGACGGCGGTGCCCCATCTCGAGCGCTGCATTGGCTGCGGAGGCCGCGGCGCGCCGGTTGTCGAAACCGACGAAGAGGTGACCGTCGCGCGCGGTGTCGCACCACGTCACCACATGCGGAACCCGGCGCTTGTCGATGAAATCCCATGTCTCGGCGGGCCGGTCACTGCCGATCAGCAGCAGACCGTCCGCCCCCTGCGCCACGAGCGACTTGATCTGGCGCAGTTCCTGTTCGGGATCGAAGCCGGTGGTGGCCACCAGCAGGGTGATGCCGTGGGTCGCCAGTTCTTCCTGAAAGGCCTGCAGCCCGCTGGCGAACATCGCATTGGCCATGGACGGGATCACGGCGCCTACGGTGTTGGTGCGTTTCGACGCCAGCGCGCGGCCCCCGAAATGTGGCGTGTAGCCCAGCGCCTCGATCGCGGCCTCGATTCGCTGACGGGTTTCAGCAGCGACTTTGTTGGGCTCGTTGAGGGCCCGCGAAATGCTTGCTGTCGAGACGCCGGCGAGCTTTGCGACGTCTTCAAGCTTGGGTGCGGTCGGTTTACTCATCTGCAGCCTTCAATGAAATCAAGGGACTTCTTAACCTAGGGTAAATTTTTTGCCTGAACTTAGTGTAAGCGCTTGCATAACGCAATGCAAGCGCTTACAAGATAGGCGACGAGGGATTCTCTGAGGACCGGGGCCGCCCCACTCTCTTGCCCCTGACCGTTCATGAAACTGCGACAAGCTGGAGGTGCGCAATGGCTCGTGACTATCTGAAAAAAGCTGCAAAAACCGCGATGACGGATGCAGGCGACGTCCGCGAAACCGTGATGGGTATTCTGGATGACATCGAGAAAGGCGGCGATGAAGCCGCGCTGAAATACGCCGAAAAGTTCGACAACTACAAAGGCAACATTCTTCTGACCGCCGATGAGATCGAAGCCGCCTCCGAACTGGTCAGCCAGAAACTGAAGGACGACATCGCCTTTGCGCATGACAACGTGCGCCGTTTTGCAGAAGTTCAGAAGTCGACGATGACCGACGTGGAACTGGAGGTTGTTCCCGGTCTGATCGCCGGTCAGAAAGCGATCCCGGTACGGGCGGCGGGCTGCTATGTGCCCGGCGGGCGCTACAGCCACATCGCCAGCGCCATCATGACGGTAACCACGGCGAAGGTTGCCGGATGCCAGCACATCACCGCCTGCTCCCCGCCGCGTCCTGACGTCGGCATCAACCCGGCGATCATCTATGCAGCTAACCTCTGCGGCGCGGACAAGATCCTCTCCATGGGCGGTGTTCAGGGTGTCGCGGCGATGACCTTCGGCCTCTTCGGACTGCCGAAAGCCGACATCCTCGTAGGTCCCGGCAACCAGTTCGTGGCGGAAGCCAAGCGCATCCTCTTCGGCCGTGTCGGCATCGACATGATCGCGGGTCCGACAGACAGCCTGATCCTCGCCGATGCGGGCGCCGACCCCTTCATCGTGGCAACCGATCTCGTGGGTCAGGCGGAGCACGGCTATAACTCGCCCGTCTGGCTGGTGACGGACAACCGCGAGCTTGCCGAAAAGGTAATGGAACTCGTCCCCGGCCTGATCGCCGACCTGCCGGAACTGAACCGCAAAAACGCCGAAGCGGCGTGGCGCGATTACGCCGAGGTGATCGTCTGTGCCGACCGCGAAGAGATGGCGGCCTGTTCCGACGATTATGCACCAGAGCACCTGACCGTGCAGGCTGCGGACCTGCCCTGGTGGCTGGACCGTCTGCAGTGCTACGGCTCGCTCTTCCTTGGCGAAGAAACCACCGTGGCCTTCGGCGACAAGGCGTCCGGCACCAACCACGTGCTGCCGACCTCGCAATCGGCGAAATACACAGGCGGCCTGTCGGTGCACAAATACATGAAGATCGTCACCTGGCAGCGCGCCACCCGTGAAGGCGCCAAGCCGGTTGCCGAAGCCACCGCGCGCATCTCGCGTCTGGAAGGCATGGAAGGACACGCCCGCACAGCGGATGCGCGTCTGCACAAGTACTTCCCGCATGAAAACTTCGATCTGACTGCTGTCGAGTGATCGAAGTGAGCGCGCTCTTTGACGTCTCCGGCAAGGTCGTCTGCGTCACCGGCGCCAGCTCCGGGCTGGGCCGGCAGGCGGCCACGCTTCTGGCCGGCGCCGGCGCCCGCGTGGTGGGCGTGGCGCGCCGTGCCGAGGAGCTGAACGCCTGGAGTGCGAATACCGCCGGGGATACCGCCTGCGTGCAGGCGGATCTCGCGGACCGGAGCGCGCTTTCTTCCACCGCCGAAGCCGTCGCTGCGGCTTTCGGGCCGGTGGATATTCTCATCAACGCGGCGGGGATCAACACCCGCCAGCACGCCGATCAGGTGACCGACGAAGGCTGGGATACAACGCTCAACCTGAACCTCGCCGCCCCTTTCTTTCTGGCGCAGGCGATGGTGCCGGCCATGAAGGAAAAAGGCTGGGGCCGGATCATCAATTTCGCCTCGCTGCAATCACGGCGCGCCTTTCCCGCCGGGATCAGCTATGGTGCCTCGAAAGGCGGTGTTGAACAGATGACGCGGGCGATGGCGGAGGCCTGGTCCGCCCATGGGATCATGGCCAATGCGGTAGCCCCGGGGTTCTTCCGCACCGAACTGACGGGGCCGGTCTTTGCCGACCCGGTTCTTGCCAAGCGCAACGCCGATCAAACCTGTATCGGGCGCAATGGCGAGCCGTCCGATCTGGACGGGCCGCTGATGTTTTTCTGCTCTCCCGCGTCCGATTACGTGACCGGGCAGGTGCTGTTTGTGGATGGAGGTTTCACAGCGAAATGAAGGCCCTAGTTTATACAGGCGTGGAAGAGCTTTCCTATCTGGACCGTCCCCTGCCCGTACCCGCCGAAGGCGAGCAACTCGTACGGATCATGGCCTCCGGCATTTGCGGCTCCGACATGCACGCCTTTCTCGGCCATGACGAGCGCCGCCCCGCGCCGCTGACGCTGGGCCATGAAGCGGCGGGCACCGTCGTTGGCGGCCCGCAGGACGGGCGCCGCGTGACCATCAACCCGCTGGTCGCCTGTCAGACCTGCCGCGACTGCAAGGCCGGCAAGCAAAACCTCTGCGCCCACCGGCAGATCATCTCGATGCCGCCGCGCGAAGGGGCCTTTGCCGAGTATGTCTGCATGCGGGAGGGTAACCTGATCACTGTGCCGGACAACGTCGATCTCAAGAAAGCGGCGCTGGCAGAACCCATCGCCTGCGGCTGGCATGCCGCGCGTCTGGCACGTGGCGTGCTGGGCGGCAGCTTTGACGGCCTGTCCTGCGCGGTGATTGGCGGCGGCGCCATCGGCGTTGGCGCGGCCTTGTCGCTGCGCGCGCAGGGAGCACGGGACATCATGGTGATCGAGCCCAACGCACTGCGCCGTGAGCGGCTTTCAACGGTTGAAGGTTTTGACGTCTGCGCGCCGGATGGCCCGGAGATGCCAGCGAACGGCAGCATCGACTGCGTCATCGACGGGGTGGGATATGCCGCCACACGCGCCACGGCCAGCGCACTGGCCCGCCAGGGCGGTGTCATCGCGCATATCGGTCTTGGCGAGGCGACCGGCGGTCTGGATATCCGCCGCATGACCCTGCAGGAAATCACCTTTATCGGCACCTATACCTATACGCCTCAGGATTTCGCCGAAACGGCCGAAGCGATCTTTGACGGGCGTCTCGGCGCACTGGACTGGATCGAAACCCGCCCTCTCGCCGAGGGGCAGAACGCCTTCACCGACATCCGCGCCGGGCAGGTATCGGCCCCGAAAATCGTTCTCATTCCCGAACACGCCGACTGAGCCCCGCATTAGGAAGGATCATACCATGTACAAGAAGATCATCGTCTGTCTGGCACTCGACCACGGCATCAGTGCGCAGGCGCTGGAACTGGCGCGTCTCATGAAGGACGAAGACGGAAAGATACTGGCGGTGCATGTCTATGAAACCCCCGGCGGCACGGTCAGCGCTTACCTGTCCGAAGAAGATGTCGCCAAGGGTCTGGAAACCGCGCGCAAGCGCCTCGACGACCGGGCCGAAGGGCTGGACGACGTCGAAACCGTGATGCTGCGCGGCCATTCCGGGCGTGCGATCACCGATTACGCCGAGCAGATCGAGGCCGACTGCATCATCGTCGGCTCGCACAAGCCCGACCTGAGCGACTACTTCCTTGGATCGACCGCCTCGCGCATTGTTCGCCATGCGCCCTGCTCGGTCCATGTTTTGAGATAACCCGAACCCAACCCCATTAACCCCGCAGACGAGGAGAGACCACAGGTGTCCATCAGCTCTAAAATCGTGGACGATATCGTTGCCGCCGGCATTGATTTCGTGACCACCGTGCCGTGCAAGCAACTTGCCGGCGTCATCGACGAGGTCGAGGCCCGTCCCGAGATCCATCACGTCCCGTCCAACAAGGAAGACGAAGGCATGGGCCTGTGCGCCGGCGCCTTCATGGGCGGCAAGAAGCCCGCGATCATCATGCAGAACACCGCGATCGGTGTGACCATCAACACGCTGGCCACCTTGACCCAGTTCTACCGCATGCCGCTGCCGATGCTGATCTCCTACCGCGGAGAGCTGCGCGAGCCCGTGGCCTGCCAGGTTGAGATGGCCGTGCACACCAAGGCGCTGCTCGCGCAGATGCATATTCCGACCTACCACTTCCACCGTGAACGGGACGCCGAAGAGCTGCCCGAGATCCTGAAATACACCTTCATGTGCAACAAACCTGTGGCGATCCTGACGGATGCGTCCTTCTGGGGAGGCTATGGCGACCAATGATCCGCTCTGAAATCCTGCGCGAAATCGCGCCCATCCTTCGCGACCATCTCGTGGTCTGCAACATCGGTCTGCCCAGCCAAGAGCTGCACATGATCGACGACCAGCCCACCAACTTCTACATGCTGGGCACCATGGGTCTGTCGTCCTCGATCGGGCTTGGCCTGGCCATGGCGCAACCCAAGACCGTCATCTCCATCGACGGCGACGGGTCTGTCCTGACGAACTTCGGCACGCTGCCGACGATCGCCAACAACCCCACCGACAACTACATTCTGCTCATCATCGACAACGGCTCTTACGGCTCCACCGGCGACCAGCCGACCTATGCCGGCAAGAAAACCTCGCTCACAGCGGTGGCCAAGGCCTGCGGCTGCGAGAACGTGATCGAGTGCCAGGACAAGGACACCGGCAAGGTGCTGCAGGAAGCCATCGACAGCAAGAAGATGACGATCATCGTCAGCAAATGCGACAGCGGCAACATCAAGCTGCCGGTCATCACGTTGGACCCGGTTGTCATCCGGCACCGGTTCATGGAAGCGGTGAAAGCCTGATCCATGGGAGGAGCGAGCGCCATCCACAGCTATGACGACGCGCGCAGACTGGCGCGCCGCCGCCTGCCGTGGATGGTGTTCGATTACATTGACGGGGCGGCGGGCAACGGCGCGGCGGAAGCGCGCAATCTTGCAGCCCTGCGCGACATCGAATTGCAGCCGCGCGTGCTGCGGGACGTATCGAAACGGGACCTCGGCGTGCAGGTCTTCGAGCATGCCGGCGCGGTGCCCTTCGGCATCAGCCCGATGGGGATGTGCAACCTCTCCGGCCCCGGCGCGGATGTGATGCTGGCGCGCATCGCCGCCAAGCACAAGGTGCCGGTCGGGGTTTCCACCGTCGCCTCCACCTCGCTGGAGACGATGATCGAAGAAGCCGATGGGCACGCGTGGTTCCAGCTCTACTTCAGCGGAGACGGCTCGGGCACCGCCAAGCTGGTCGAGCGCGCCAAGGCAGCCGGCTACAAGACGCTCATCATGACGCTGGACGTACCTGAAGTAGGCCGCCGTCCGCGCGAATTGCGGCGCGGCTTCAAGATGCCGTTCCGCATCGGGCCGATGCAGTTCATAGATTTTGCCCTGCATCCGCAGTGGTCGATCTCCAGCCTGATCGCGGGCGCACCGGACCTGGCGAACTTTCAAATGGAAGGCTTCACGTTCGACCGCACGGAGAGCCGCGCGCGTGCCGACTGGGAATTCCTCAAGAGATTGCGCGACAGTTGGGACGGCAATCTTGTCGCAAAGGGCGTCACGGACGTGGAAGACGCGTTGCGCCTGCGCGAGGAAGGCGCAGACGCCATTCAGGTCTCCACACACGGCGGGCGGCAGCTTGATTGCGCGCCGGCGCCGATCCTGGCGCTGAAACGGATACGCGAGGCCATCGGCCCCGATTATCCGCTGTTCTACGACACTGGCCTGCGGTCGGGCGAGGACATCGTGAAGGCCTATCACATGGGCGCGGATTTCGTGTTCTTCGGGCGCGCCATGCAGTTTGCCATTGCCGCCGGCGGCCGCGAGGGACTGGCGAAGTTCTGGGCGCTGCTGGAAGAGGAAACCGGCCTGACGCTGGCGCAGATCGGCCGGACCACCCTGCCCGGCAAACCCGGCCTCAGCGGATAACGGCGGCGATCCGCGCGGCGATGGCGCGGCTGGCCTTGACCGACGGATGGATCATGTCGGCGGCATGGTAGGAGCGATCCCCATGCGGCACGAGATCGGCCAGTGAGATGAAATGAACACCGCTGTCGCGCGCAGCCATCAGCGCGAGGCGCCGCTCGAATTCATTGCCTTCGTCGCGGCAGTGATCGATCCATGAGCGCACGCCGGGACTGCGCAGATACCCCAAATAGATCACCCGCGCGCCGGTGGCACGCAGACCCGACACCATGTCAACCACGGTTCCGGCGCTGCCGTCGCTCGAAATCAGCCGGCCCATCTTGCGATCACAACGCGTGCAGCCGCACCCGAACCAAAGATCGTTGCCGCCGCCATTCAGGATCACCCATTTCCAAGCACCGGGCTGATATTGCTTTGAAATGTTCAGCCCCATCGATCCGCTGATCGGGAGCTTGTAAATCATCCGGGCACCGACGACAGAGCGGTCGATCACGGGCTCGCCAAGGATATGCTCCACGGAATCGGAGATGCTGTGGCCCGTTCCGCCGTGCCACGCGAGCATCGAGTCACCCATTGCCAGAATACGCGCGGTTTCGCCCTTCCGCACAGCCTCCCCGCAGGACACCAGCATGGTCATTGCCACCAAGAGAGAAAAGAACCGGAACATGCTGCCACCTCCAGAAACGACGTGACACGAAGCCTGTGTCCGAAGTCTTGAGAAGCGGTTAAGCCCAGCCCCCACAACGCGATTTTCAAATCTTATGGTTAAGGCGGCGATAACCTGCGGTATCGCGCCATGGCTACCCGGCGTGACGCACGGGGCGTGGCGACTGTGCTTCCGCCGCCGCCTGCATGACGAGATCGTCCAGCGCCTCCAGTCCCGCGTCCGGCGCGAGCCCGGCCAGCGCGGCTGCGAGCGCGTCGAGCCTGCGCTGCGGGACGCGTCGAAGGTCCGGCACAGGGATGTCCAGCAGGTCGCGGGGTTCGAATTTCTGCAAACCGCCTCCATAGGCGCGCTGATGTTCGCGCGCCGCCGACTGAACGATCCGGGAATTCAGGCAGGCCACCAGCGCGTGAACGAGGTTGGGCCGTTCGATGAAGGGATAGACGCAGTGAAAGGCGGTCAGGTTATGCACGCCGGCATCGTTGGCGACAAAGCGCATGGCGCCGCGCCCGAAAACGGCGGCCCAGATCGGTGCGATCTGCTGTCGCTCCATCGAGAACCAAGGCTTGCGCTTCGAGGTAAGATACATGCGGTCGACCCCGCGCGCCTCACCCGCCGCGACAAAGGCGTGGTGCGCTGCGGTCACCGTCTCTTTCAGCACAACCAGCCGCGTTGGCGCGCCGCTGGCCTGTAGCGCTTCGAAGTCGTCACGGCCAAAGACGTAACCTGACACATCCTTCGATTTGCCCACGCATCCCACGGTGACGTCCTGCACCCCCGCGTCGGTGGCGGCGTGCAGGGACAACAAAAAGAAAGAATTGGCTCCGGTGGCGATGCCACGTTTCGTTGTGGCGATCTCGCGCAGGGCGACCGTGCCCGGCAATGCGCGTGCATCCCCGGATTGGACAAGATGGTTCCACTTTTTCGAAGTGGCCAGCGCATCGCGGCTCTGACGGGTGAGAATGCTGGAAGGTGCCGCTGTGACCGCTGCCCAGGTATCATGCGCCGCATCCGGATCGGCGAAACACATCTCGACGTCACCGCCCTGCCCGTCATTGCGAAAGAGCAGAACACAGCCGGTGGAAAGATTGTCATCGAAGGCGCGCTTTGACGGATCGTAGTAGATCACCCGTTTCAGAAGGCCGCTGTGCAGCATCCAGCGTTTCACGGGTTCCGCGAAATTGGCGTTGGCGAACTCCGCCGGCAACAGGAAGGCGGCGACGCCGCCGGGTTTCAGCGCGGCGAGGCTGGCAATCAGAAAAAGCGTGTAGGCATTGGCCAGTTTCGACAGCCGCGCACCGATCGTCGCGGAGAGCCGCGCGTGAAGACCGGTATCGAAGGCCAGGTCGTGATGGCGGATATAAGGCGGATTGGCGATGACCGCATCAAGCTGTCCGAGCGGCTCCGACAGGAAGGATTTTTGCTGCAAGTCGGCCGTCAGCCGCCGCCGGGCAACGGCAAGACAGGCGTCATCCACATCATAGCCGCGCAAGGCAACCGACGGCCGTACCC
>JBFFFS010000075.1:0-11136 GCA_041557855.1 Roseobacter sp.
GAACGCTCCAGAGCCAGCATCATCTGCATATTTTCGTCGCCCGGTAAAATGCAGGCCGCCGTCACGTCGCCGTCTTTCAGGCAGCGCTTCTGCAAGCCTGCGACATTCACCGGAAGTTTTCCTGAAAAGGACGTCTGGGGTTGCCGCCCATTTTTGACACCTGCTCTTTGGCATCCTGTTGGTGCAGCATCGCTCTCCCGTTCCCGTTCTGACGCGCGATCAAACTTCACGGCTCCCTCAGGCGTCTGGCCATCGCCTGTGGCCTTGAAGTAACAGCGCCGCTGCATCGATCAGCTGTTGCTGGGTGAAAGGCTTTGTCAGATGCGCCCAGCCCGGCGGCGGCTGAGGAATCCGAGGATCGATGGCAATGACGCGCCGATCGAAGAGCCACAACACATCCTGTTCAGAGGCGCTGATTTCGCCGTTGCGATCTGCCGAAACGACGATCAGATCCGGTAAGCCGTCGGGCGCCGATGCCGCCCGCGCCGCTTCCACGGAAGGATAGACGGTACAGACTGCTTGCGGCAGCGCGGCCTGGAACGTGTCGCACATATCTTGCGAAACGAAAATGTCAGGCTCGACGATGGATATTCGGTTCTGCGTATTCAAAGCTACTCACTTTCATTGGCAAAAAAGCGAATCTGCACATATTGGCACACCTATGCATTAAACTGTGACATAGCTGGAGGCTGCGCCTGCCCTGCCTTGGCCGACCATCGCAGGTACTGGTTCGAATGCATCGCGGCAAGCGGTTGATACTGCTGCCCTTTCCAATGATTGGCGAAAAACGCTGCACCAAAGATTGACGTTGCGGAAGCTGGCAGGAAACTTGAAAACGTATTCGGTTATTGCGTTTGTGAGGATTCCTGCCTTGGCCGGCATAGGAAAGGCGCCGCCCGGGTGGGCCGCGCCTGTCAGATTCCGCTGAATTCCAGCCGCTCAGTGACGCTTCTTGTTCACCGCCAGCCCAATGAGCACACCGACCGCGAGGGCGCCGGCCACGGCTGCCAAGGGTTGTTTCTCGGTCACTTCCCGGGCCTTGTCGCCTGCCTTTGCAAGGCCCGTCCGTATGTCTTTGGCGGTATCTTGCGCCACCTCTGCCGTATCCTGCGCCGTTCTAATGGTCGTGTCGCGCGCGCGGGTTGCGGCATCGCCGGCTTTCCGGGCCGCCGATCTGCCGTCTTTGGCGGGCGTGGCGTTCGCCATCTCTTCTGGATCTGCGGGGTGAATGTTCGTTGACATGGTGTCTTTCCTGACTTGTGTTACCGACCGGGTCGGCGGTCGCTCTGGCGTCCCGGTCGCGTTCAGTGCGGACGCGAACGCTCGGCACCTGTGGCGATGCCCTCGTGAGGCGCTGCGTCGCCGGTCTGCTCGGCGCGGGCGATTTCTTTGCGGAGTACAAGCTCCGCCTTCTGCATCAACGCATCGCGCTGCGCGCCCATCAGATCATCTTCGGCCCGCGTGCGGGGCAATGCTGACGCCACGATCGCTCCCAGTCCGGCAGCAAGCGCTCCGGTGGAAAGCGGCTGACGTTGGTGAAAGCTTTTTGCTTTACGGGCAGCTGCCGCTGCCCTCCGGTCTATATTTTCCTGAACTCCTACAGCCGCAAGACGGGCCTTGACCACGCGCCTGCTGGCGGTCTCCGGCAACTGCGCGAGACCGTTGTTGATCGCCGCCCGCAGCTTCGGCGCGCGCGGCTCATGGGCGTGCGCGGCCGCCATGCGACGGTCAAATTCCGTGTTCAGTCCGTCATCAGGGATCATGCCCGGTGCCGTCTCCGGCGACCCGGTATCACGGGGTCGCTTTGCTTCGGATCGTTTCGGTCCGGCCAAAAGCGCTGCGAGACCGACGCCAACCAGTACGGTGGCTGCCGGGTTGGCCTTCGCCATGTCCAAGGCATTCTGCCCTACGGTCGATCCTCGCGCCCGCACTTCACGCGCCACCGTGTCGGAGATTTGCTCCGGCGACAACGCCTCTGATAGTTGCGTCAGGGTACGGCCAAGCGTCGAGCGGTCGCTCTCTATCTTGCGTTCAAGATCGTGCAAACCGTCACACATGAGATTTCTCCTTGATCGTCTCGACATCCCGGCGCAAGCCGGCCATGGCGCGCTCGGGCGCGAGCTTTTTCGGGTCAAGACGGGCCTTGCCCAGGAAAAACAGTATAGCGGCAACCAGCAAGGCTCCCGCGCCGATGGCCAGTGACGCGAGAGGGACCGAGAGACCCACCTGAACAAGCATCGTAACGGCAGCGCCGGCCAGAAGGTTGAGCGCCGTCAGAAGAAGGATCGCCGCGACGCCCATCATTACGAGTCCGGCCCCCGCGCGCGACACGTTCCGTCCGACTTCGCGCCGGGCCAGTGCAACTTCGTCACGAAAAAGCCGGGTTCCCTGCTTGACGAGGTCGCGTGTCAGCTGGGGTGCATCAGTCGGATTGCTTTGCGCGCGGTCAGTCATGATCGTGTCGTACCGTTTGAGTAGCCGCGCGACATCGGATCGCCGCTGGGCGTCTTCTGCGGTGCGCCCACGTGGCCCACCCACGGATCATCTTCTTCAACCTCCGGCCGTGGCGGCGCCGGGTCCGATGACTTCAGAAAGCGTGTGGCGGCAAAACCCAGGAGTGCGGCCCCGCCCAGAAACAACGCCGGATTCTCACGTGCGAATTCCTTTACCCGTCCGGCAACCTTGTCGAAATCGGTGCTGTGCAGCGCTTCCGCCACATCATGAAGGCTTGTCGCGGCCCGATCGGCGGCCTGTGCCTGCGGGCTTTCAGCGTGGAATTCTTCATAAGCCGCCGCTGCTGCTTCTGCCGCACGCCCGGCTTGCCGTTCGGCGCGATCCGTTGCCTCATCCGCAGCCGCCCGCACCCCGTCGCCCAGCCTATCCGCCGCCGTTTCCGTTGCGTTTTCTATGCTTTCGCGCATCTCCTGTGCGGTTGTTGGATAGGAAACCTTGTTCATGGTGCTCTCCGTTAATTTCATTCATCTTATCAACGTGCCGACACGCGATTGGTTCCTGCTTCCGCAAGCTCGAAACCGTGCAATCTTTGCGAGATGCAAGGCCATGGTGGCTGCATATGCCGAAATTTCTCAAGCAGTTGGGAGGGTCCGCAGGTTCCAATCACGACGGCGCTGCCTGCGCAGATGCCCGCGAGATCACGCTGTCTGTGGTGCAGTGCTGCTTTGCCCCGTGCTCCTGTCGGATGTCACCCTGACAGCCTTGTTCATCTGACGCAGCCACACGAGGATCGGGATCGCCACGATGCCGCCAAGTGGCCCCCAAAGCCACATGAAAAATACAAGTGACAGGAAGACCAGAAGGGGGTTCACCGACATGTGCCGTCCCACGAGGCTGGGCGTCACGAATTGACCTTCGACCATGTTCATCAACATGAAAAGTGCCGGCGGCGCAAAGATCATCGCCCCGTTGAATGTGAGCACACTGCCAACGAGCAGTGCAATCGCAAAGCTAATTGGACCAAGATAAAGAATGAAATTGGCCAAAAAGGAAATCAGGCCCCAATATATCGCATGCGGCATCTCAAGCACCGTCAGCATCAGCGTTACCAGCACGGCAAAACCAGCGTTGATCGCGGTGATCGTCAGGAAGTAGCGTGACACTTCCGTTTCTGCGCGACACAGCACCTTGGTGTTCAGCATGTCGCTATGACGGTCGATGAACCGATAGATGTCCGTCCGTGTCAGCAAAAAGAAATAAAGGATGCCGACGAATATGAGAATTTGCGCGGCAATCGATGGCAAGTAGGACAGCACGTCGGCAATGCTCGGCACCGAAACCGGATCCTTGGCGACCGGCCCGCTCAGTGCCTCGGAAACCTTTTGCTGCACGCTCTCCATACTTTGTACCGTCTCCTTGAGACCGCTGAGCGCGCCCTGGACCTTGTACCACATGAAGGGCACGCGCTGAATGAGGCGCGCGACGATGGGATAGAAGATATAGACGGCGATTGCCGTAACAGAGAGGATCAGTGCCAATACCATTAGCGCCCCGACGACGCGTGGCGCTCCCAGGCGGTCGAAAAAATCAGCAAGCGGCGCAAAGACAACGCCAGCCATCAATGCGCACATCAGTGGTAGAAATACCGGCGTACCCGTGTCCAGTAACCACACCAGAGCCGCTGCGCCGATACTCAGCAAGGCAGCAAACCCAAGAAAGACCGACTTGCGATCCATACTCTGTTCGGTATTCATCGTTCGACCCCCCGGTCGCATAGACGCACCGGCCCGCCAAGACGTGCCGGTGAAGGGCTATTTACATGTCAGTCATTCGCGCCTCGTCAGATGGTGGCGCGGGTTGTGCCTCTTGGTCCGGCAAAGACCCAGATTACGAAGCCAATAACCGGCAGTAGCAGAATGAGCAGTGTCCAGAGCAGCTTGGCGCCAGAGGAGGCGGAACTGCCCCAGGTTTTGATGAGGGCATAAATATCGGCGATCAGCACGATTAGCCCGAGAAGACCATATTCCATTATACTTTTCCTTTCGCGATATAACTGATCGCCCAACGTGGCCCTGCACTGATATGTTCCGAGGGTCGGTAATCATTTTCGGGAAACATCGGCCACCTCCCGCCTGTTTTGATCTGGGATATTGACGCGAGCGTTGCCGCTGTGGCCCTTGTCGTGGCCGTTGGCTTCGGCGCGAAGCGAGCCGACATCGATGTGACGGAAAAAGTTCTGATACCAGATGTCAACGTTACTGCAGAAGGCAGCGCCCGGGCTGAATTTAAATCACAATCCAGTAACATGGAGGCCGATATAACTAAGGCCTCGAGGTCTGTGCCAGAAACCTGTGACCGCTAATCCCACCCGTGGTTTTCCCGGGCCGCGAAAGAATGCCATGCAAAAAGAATTGGGAACAAAGCTTCCCGTTGCAAGTTAAAGCCGAGGTGCCCGGCTATTTTACCTCGTGCGGGTTATCCAGCTACGCGGCAGAGGTATTCTACCTCTGCCGCGTCATGGACGCATATTCTCAAGAGAAATAACCTGATGAATTTTTCGCAAAGCGTCGAAAAACCTCAGGGTAATCGGAACCTGTCCTCTAGACGCGGCGTTTGGGTCCCGAGCAGGGTTGGAACTTGCCTTCCGACCCAGTTCACGTGGGAAAACCTGCTTCCATTACGAGGCAGTGAAGGGCCATCTTCCCCCCGGTCCTTCGATTTTCCAAGCCTTGCCCAAGGCGGTGAGGTCGAAAACGTATGGTAACGAACGCAACCCCGCTGCCGTCCGTGCAGCGGGGTTTTTCATGCCGATGTTTAATTTCGCGCATTGAAGCCCGTTGTGAATGCGCGACGCAGCGAGAACTGCCAATACCGACCCAAGGTACACGAAGGCAAATAACTGATTAAATGCAGCTTTTTGAATACTGGCGTAATTTGTCGCAGGATGGGAAATTCTCTCCAACCGCTCTCTCACTCAGTGGATCACACGGCGGCGAAATCGGTTTTGGTTTTCCATCGTTATACGCCGAAAAGCCTTTGTTTTTTGGCATCTCTTCTTGTCACATTCTTGCAGCCCCTCGCCAATACTGGCGGCCTCCAGGTCCTCGCAACAGGAACAATACAACTTTGGACACGTTGAGATGGCGTTGGTAGTGAAGGCTGTACCGTCTTGGAAATCTGGTCGATATACGGTGAGGCAACGAAGGCAGCCCTCGGTTTCTTTTGGAAATCGGGCTGGGCTTTTGTGCTGGGGTACACCATCAGCGCCATGATTCAGGCCTTTGTGCCAAAAAAGAAAATGACCCAAAAGATGGGGTCTGCCGATCTCAAAAGCTTGTCTGTGGCGACGATTTTCGGTTCGATATCTTCGTCCTGTTCTTTCGCAGCCCTTGCAGCGGCGCGCTCGCTTTTATCGAAGGGTGCCCATTTCATATCGGCCGTGGCCTTCATGTTCGCATCGACGAATCTCGTTATCGAACTGGGCATCCTGATTTACATTTTTCTGGGCTGGCAGTTTCTCGCAGCCGAGCTGGTTGGTGGTCTCATACTCATCGCCATCAGTTCCACTCTCATTCGGTTGACCTATCCCGACAGTTGGATCGAAGAAGCGCGACAAAAAGCTGAGCAGGAAACACATGACAAAAGTGACGATTTCGACTGGAAGGGCCGGATCGCGTCGCTGTCAGGCTGGGCCCGTGTTGGTGAAGGTTTTGTCATGGAGTGGAAAATGGTCTGGCAGGAAATCCTTGTCGGATTCACGCTTGCCGGATTTATCGCGGTATTCGTGCCGGAAAGTTTCTGGAAAACCATCTTTCTTGCCGAGCATACAACGGCGAACCCGACCGATTTCTGGCTGGTGCTGGAAAACGCAATGGTGGCACCTTTCGTGGCGGCCGCGACGTTCATTGGGTCCATGGGAAATATTCCTCTGGCAACCATCCTCGCATCCTCCGGCGTACTTTTCGCTGGGATTATGGGGTTCATCTATTCCGACCTGATGGTGCCGCCTTTGGTCAAAGTAAATGCAAAATACTACGGTTGGCGCGTCGCGCTTTACATAGCCGCGATCATGTATGCGAGCATCGTGTGCACAGCCATCCTGCTCCATTATGCATTTCTATGGTTCGGGATCATGCCCGAGAGCACGCGCGAGGCGCGCGAGGTTGTGCAATTCGCGATCGACTATACCTTCTGGCTGAATCTCGTAGCGATTGCTTCTACAGCGGTGCTTCTCTGGCTGAACCGCAAGCGAAAGGCTTTTGCAAAGGGCTCCGGGAGCGGCCATGAGCATGGTGAAAGCGGAAAATCTCTTCAGGACTATGTGACTTATTTCGCAATGGCCGTTCTTGCTCTCGGATGCATAGCTTGGGCGACCGCATAGAAAACAAGCCGTCTAAAGAGAGTCTTTCGATAAACGGTGTCAGTGTGACGATACGAGAGTGCCTCTGCACCCATCCACACTGCGAAGGTCCAGAGGTCGACGACGGCTGCCGCTCTTTGTTCAGGACGCGCCTGCGTGCCTGCTACACGAGGAAAGCGTAAAGTACGACCCAGAGCGACAGAGCCGCGCCGCAGACCAATGCGTATGCCCCGTTCCAGACAAGTCCGACGCGCAGTGCGCTGATGCCACCGAATGACCCTATCAGCAGCGTGGTCGCCGTGAAGGGCGATGTCGCGCCGCTGAGCGCCCATCCTGCGGTCAGCGCGACCACGACGGCCGTCGGTTCCACGCCAAGGCTGGCGGCATCTGGTATAAGCGGAGCGATCAGCGTCACGGCCAGAATTGGATTCATGCCGATTTGACCCGCGAGTGGAATAAGCCAGACAAAGCAAACGAGTATCGCCCAGGGCGGCAAGAATGACGGATCGAAACCTGCGTGCAGCAGGATCGGGGCAAATAATTGAGACCCCGTGGTGCCGATATAGCCGGCCATCATCAGCAGGATCAGTTCGCCACGATAGCCGGGGAGTTCCTGCAATACGTAGGATTTGATACGGGAACCGGCGCTTTTGAACGGGGCATCTTCCCAATGCTGGATGAGAACCCAGACGACGGCGATACACGGAACGAGAACGGCGACGAGCCCGACAATCCGAACTTCGGTCAACTTGTTCAGAGTGACCACGCCGACGACGAGGATGCTCAGCAGCCAGAACAGGGGAAGCATTGTCGCCCATGTGCCGGTGGGTTTGCTGCGCACCGGGGTCACCGTCAGGCGCGGTTTGAACATCGTATCGAGCCCCCAGCCGATCCCGGCCAGAATGCCGGAGGTCACCAGTCCGGGAACCATTGCTTGCGCCCAACTGGTCCCAGGTATGACGGATGTCGAAATCGCCATCGCAAACGACAAGGGCGACCACGGCAGCGTAGATATGAAGGCTCGCTGGATCGCCAGCAGCATGCGGCGGATGCGGTGGCCCCGGATTTCCGCGTTCGGTTCGGTCTTCGCGCTGGCCGTTGCAAGTGCGCCGAGGAGCTGGAGAGAGCCGTAATTAAGCAGTAAAGCGAAGGCCTGACCGCCGACGGTCAATGCGGCATAGCGCCTGCCCGGCGGTTGTCCCGCAAGAAAGGTTCCCGCACGCTGGATGGCGGGAGACGTCCCCGCCACATTGCGTAAAGTGGACAATGCGGCAAAGAACGCGCCGATAAAGCCAGCGGTTTCCATCCCGCGCAGCACGATCGGCAGCCAGTCGGGGTTGGTCATGAAAAGTGCAATGCTGATCAGTAACGCCACCGCAACAAAGGCTTTCCGTGCCGGACGGACCTGAAAGAACAGGATCAAGACCAAGGCCAGAACCAGAATGGCCTTGATTGCTTGTGTCCAGTCCGCGCCCCACTCCTTACATACGACCAGCACGGTAATCGCGAAGAGCAACAGGCCCGCCGTCTTGTCTGCTTGTGCTTTCATGTAAGGAGCCTTGCTGGATTCCGAAATATGCCTAGGGCACGGATAGTTATCCGGTTTTTTTACGCTGCCATCAATCAAATGACACGAAAGCGGAGCGAAATGCGGGTTATTTCGTGCGTAGCTGTCTCCGTCACGGCGGTATCTTGTTCTTGTCAAAGCCGATACTTTCGCTCGAAGATGCGCCAAAGCACTGTAGGCAGAGCAGCCGGTCTTCGAGCCCGCATCTAGCCCATCAGCGCCTGAAATCGGGATAGGGGTCTTTGACAGTAACATTTACGGATATTCTGGAGGCACGGCAGACAATTCGTCATCGTGCTGATGGCACGCCGCTGGTACCATCGCCTTTCATGTCGGAGCGAACCGGGCAAGATTTTCTGCTGAAGCTCGAAAACATGCAGCCCATAGGCGCGTTCAAGCTGCGCGGTGCCCTGAACGCGGTCCTGAACCTGCCGGAAGGCACGAGGGGCGTGACGTGTTGTTCCACTGGCAATCATGGACGTGGAGTGGCCTATGCTGCTGCTCAGCGAGGCATGCGTGCGGTGATTTGCATGTCGGCCCTCGTCCCGCAGGCCAAGGTAGACGGGATCAAGGCCTTGGGCGCCGAAGTGCAAATATGCGGCCTCAGTCAGGACGAGGCCCTTGTTGAGAGCAGGCGGTTGGTCGCCACCGAGGGGCTGGTCGAAATCTCCCCCTTCGACGATCGGCATGTCATCGCTGGGCAGGGCACGATCGGCTTCGAGATGATGGAGGCGCGGCCGGATCTCAGCACAATCCTGGTGCCGCTTTCAGGAGGTGGGCTCGCCGCTGGCGTGGCGGTTGCGGTAAAGTCGGTAAATCCGGAAGCCCAAGTTATCGGAATCACCATGGACCGCGGTGCGGCAATGCATGCCTCCATCCGTGCCGGGCATCCGGTGGACGTCGAGGAAGTGCCGAGTCTGGCTGATAGTCTCGGTGGCGGCATCGGCCTGAATAACAAACTTTCTTTTCAACTGTGCCGCGACCTGCTCGACGACATCGTGCTGGTGACCGAAGAAGAGATTTACCATGCCATGCAGGTTCTGTTTTACGAAGATCGGATTGTCGCCGAAGGAGCCTGCGTCGTGGGGACCGCCGCGACACTCGCTGGTAAATTGCCAAAGGCTCATGGGCCGGTAGGCACCATAATCACCGGCCGAAACCTCGATATGCATTTGTTTCATAAGGTCATGTCAGGGGAAGACATTCGCCTTGGCGACCTGACGATCAGGGGGACCCCCTATGACCCATGAAATCCAGATCGTCACCGAGGCCGAATTACGTGCCGCCATCAAACTGGATTTGCAAGCCGTGAACATCATCGAACAGGCCTTTGCGGCGCTGGCCTCGGAGAGCGTGGTCATGCCGCCAATCCTGTCGATGGACCTGCCGCAGGTTAATGGCGAGGTTGACGTCAAAACGGCCTATATTCCGGGTTTCGACGGATTTGCCATCAAGGTCAGTCCCGGGTTCTTCGATAACCCCAAGCTCGGACTGCCCAGCCTCAACGGCCTGATGATCCTCTTTTCCGCAAAGACCGGAGTCGTGGAGGCGGTCTATCTGGACAACGGATACCTGACGGATATCAGGACCGCCGCCGCCGGAGCCGTTGCCGCGCGTCACCTTGCACCAGACTTCGTTGAGACGGCCGGGGTCATCGGCACCGGCGTTCAGGCGAGACTGCAAATGCATGCGGCACATCTGGTGCGTCCCTTCGGCCGGGTTATCGTGCACGGGCGCGATGCGGTCAAAGCCGCAAAGTGCGCTGACGACCTGGCGCGGACGCTGGGTGTGACGGCAGATGTGGCGGAGGACCCGGCGGCATTGGTGGAGGCAAGCCAGCTTGTGGTTACGGCGACACCGTCTCGCACGCCTGTTATCTTGGCCGACTGGCTGCATCCGAGATTGCATATCACCGCTATGGGGTCCGATCAGGAAGGCAAGAACGAGATCGACCCACAGGCGCTGGCGCGCGCCGATCTTTACGTTTGTGACCGGCTCAGTCAGTGCGAAACCAGCGGTGAGCTTGAAGCTGCTCGAGCCGCCGGAATCCTTACCGAAAACACGCCGCCGGAGCTTGGCGACATTGTCACGGGCAGATCGAGGGGGCGTATGGGGGCAGAAGATATTACGATCTGCGATCTGACTGGTACGGGAGTTCAGGACACTGCCATCGCCACGCACGTACGTGCAACGCTGCCGGATATAGGTCAAATAATTAAAACCTGACCGGGCAGCCGAAGACAGGCACACCTCCTCCCTTTTCGCGTCTGTTTTCCGCTGGCATGCGGCCAATTCCGCTTGTGCTGAAGGTTGAAACAGTTTGTTTCCTTGATCCTTTCGACCTGATTGCGGCGAGTCTGCCATTTTCCGATTTCTCGTTGGAATGTAATTGATGCGCTGAATTCAGAAACAGTGCCGTGAATTTATCCTTTGTTGCGGATGGGAAAGACCCGGCAAGCCGAGATTGTGCCGAAATTTGAAACACGCCTTTGGCCGCTGCGAACCATCCCCGCACAATTCTGTCCCATGCTTGCCTTGGCTTGGATGCTTGCGCCAAACCAATACCATGATTGAATGATCTAAAGGATAGGTGAAGAGTGATATAGAGTAACGATTTCAATAAGATACTTGTTCTCATGTTATTTTGATCCGTAGGTTTCTGCTGGGGCAGGCATCGTTTGCCTTAGCAGGCCTTTGGTCAAATACGCAAAGCAAGTATCCGCGTCTCTTACCTCACTTTTTCGCAATGTATGTA
>JBFFFS010000076.1:0-11032 GCA_041557855.1 Roseobacter sp.
AAAGCGCCCCGCAGCACCTGCGGGGCGCTTTTTTCATGTCGTCCCTTTGCTGTTCAACATATTGGAATGATTGTGCGGATGGCGGGTTTCTTCTAGGCTGCAACGCAGGGGACACAACCGCAGGAGGACCGCCGTTGAGATGCCAAGCCGCGGTGCTGGTTTGAGACGCCTGTGCGCGCTCGCGGCGACCTATGGCGTCTTGCTGGGTTGCTCGGCTGTACCGCTTGATGCACCTAAACCTGTGACCCGTGCGTTGTCCGCGCCGGCGTCTTCCAGTCTGGGGCGGGCGGTCAGTGCGCTGGCCAGAAAGCACCCGGCAGGTCACAGCACGGTCACCCCTTTGGTCAGCGGGAATGAATCGCTCGGTGCGCGTCTGCGGATTATCGAACAGGCCGAGCATACGCTGGACCTGCAATACTTCCTGATGAAGCCTGATCTGGCCGGGGGGCTGATCGTGCAGGCGCTGCTGAAGGCCGCGGACCGGGGCGTGCGCGTGCGCTTTCTCGTCGATGACATCTTTACCCCGGTGCGCGACGATGTTCTCGGTCTGATGGATGCGCATCCAAATCTGGAGTTGCGCATCTTTAACCCGACCCCACGACCGGGACCGAAATCGCTGGGGCTGATGACCAGTTTCAAGCGCATCAATCGCCGCATGCATAACAAGACGTTTACGGCCGACGGGGCGGTCGCCATTGTCGGCGGGCGCAATATTGCGGACGAATACTACCAGATCCGGACGACGTCGGAATTCGCGGATTTCGAAGTGCTGCTGACCGGGCCGGTGGTCGCGGAAGTGTCGGAGGCCTTCGATCTCTACTGGAATGATGGTTGGGCGATACCCATGTCGCGGCTGCACAAATTGCCGAGCAAGACCGATATGCGGCAGGCGCAGGCGCGGTTGAACGCGCAATTGGAGGCCGCCGAAGCGGTCTATACCAAAGCCATCGACGATCCTCATTTCCAGATGCATCTGTCAGGTGAGGGGCCCTCTTATGCAGGGAAGGCGACGGTCGTGGTGGACGATCCCGCTAAGGTCAAGACGCCTGTTCGGGGCGGTACGCGCATCCTTTCGGAAGCGCTTTTTCAGCGTATCGCCAAGGCGCGCAAAGAGGTGGTGATCGTGACACCCTACTTCGTGCCGGAGGATTATGGCGCGAGCCTGTTCGCTGAGCTTGCAGAGCGCGGTGTGCGGGTGCGGATCGTGACCAATTCGCTGGGGTCGACCAATCATTCCTATGTCCACGCTGGTTATCACCGGCATCGCGTGAAGCTTTTGCATGCTGGGGTGGAACTGTATGAGGTCCGTGCCGATGCGCTGCAGGTTCTCGGACAGGTCCAGCCCGGTGACAAGACGGGGTTGGTGATGCACACGAAACTCGCGGTCATCGATGGACTGGATGTCTTTGTCGGGTCGATGAACATGGACCCGCGTTCGGTCAAGCTGAACTCGGAGTTTGGGGTATTTATCGAAAGCAACGGCTTTGCCGGTTACATTTTGGATGCGGTGGCGAGCGGGACCCGACAGTACACTTACCGGCTGTCGCTGGATGCCGAGGACAATCTGCTCTGGCACTATGACAACGGGCCCGCGCCCGGGGTGACGGACAGGGAACCCGGTGCAACGCTTTGGAAGCGGCTGGTGGTGGGTATTACCGGGCTGCTGGGCGTCGAATTGCAACTCTAGCGTCGCTGCAGGATCAGCCACTCAGCGCGAAAAGGCGGCGGGGCACATCTACAAATGCAGAGTCGACGGCCAGAATATCTGTGGATTTGGCGGCGATTACCCCTGCCCATGCGGCCAGTACGTTGGCGGTGATGGTCGCAGCGACAATGCCCGCGAAACCTGCGGTGAAAGCGCCGAGCCAGGCCAATGGCAGGTAGATCAGCAGGATGCGCCCGAGGCTGAGGCTCATCGACCAGACGGCCTTGTCGCGCGCATTCATGGCCGCGTTGATGACCACGACAAAACCGTATCCGAACATCGACAGGCCCACATAGCGCAGGTAGATCATGCCAAAGGCTGCGTCCTCTTCCCCGGATGTGAAAGTGGCAGCGATGGGTTCGGCGAAGATTGCCAGTACGGCGGCCACAATCGCGCCGTAGGCGAGACAGAAGAGCAGGGCCGCGCGTGTGGACTGGCAGACGCGCGCAGTCTCTCCGGCGCCCCAGTTCTGGCCCAGCACGGGCCCGATGCCTGCGGACAGCGCCATCATGGGCACCAGCGCCATAGTCTGGACGCGGGTGGCCGCGCCGAACCCCGCGACAGCGGCCTCTCCGACCGTTGCGACGGCAGCGGTGACCAGCGCCATGCCCGCAGGGTTGATGGCGTTGGAGAATGCAGCCGGCAGGCCCACGTGGAGGATCTTGCGCAGGGACCCTGCGGCTCCCTGCAGCGGCGCTCCGCAGGTGCCGAGCAGTCCCCTGCGCCATGCCAGCCAGAGCGCCACCGTCACCGCCAGCATCCGGCCGGCAAGCGTCGCGAGCGCCGCTCCGCGCGTTCCAAGTTCGGGCAGCCCCCAGAGACCGAAGATCAGCAGCGGATCTAGGGTAACATTGACCGCCGCCGCCAACGTCATGATTGCCGGCGCGCTTACACCGTCGCCGCGAGCGCGGAATACCGAATTTGTCACCATCATCACCACTAGAAACGGAAAGGATGCCGCCCATACCGGCATGTAGCCGGCGATCTGTTCGGTGACGGGTTGCTGCGCGCCAAGGGCCGGAAACATGCACGGATAGGCTAACCATACCGTTACTGCGACCAGTACTGACAGGCAGAGGCCGAGCCCGATCGCATGTAGGGACAGGCGCCGCACGGCCAGATCGTCATCGCCCCGGCCCACGCCCTGGCTGAGGGCGGCATTGGTTCCCGCGCTGAGGCCGATGGAAAGCGAGGTAATCGCCGTGGTCACGGGGTACATGAACCCGACCGCTGCCAGCGCCGCGCTGCCGGTCCTGCTGAGGAAATAGGAATCGGCAAGCCCCACGCTGAGCACGGCGAAAATGCCGAAACTGATCGGGGCGGACATGGCGACCAGCGCGCGCCAGACAGGCCCCTTCGTGAGGTCTGAGGTGGCAGTGTCGGACATTCAGAAACTATTCCTTGCTCTTTCAGGTGCGAATGCAACGCTGGAGCGTGCGGGCTTGTTCCGTCGCACCCGTGCCCTGCACGGGCCGGGCGTAACGCCTTCAAATTTCAGCGTCTTTGCCGATGCACTGGCGCGCCCTGGGGTTGTATACCATTGAATTCTTTTAACACATTGAAAACTATCGAAAAAAATATTTGACTTGCAGGGTGGGTGCTATACTCCTTTGGGAAATCCGGAGAATGACAATGCCGCCCCTCGAAGATCACCCGCTGCGTTACAAATTGGCCAACGAACTGCACGCGCGGCCGTTTCCTTCGATGAAGGCGCCGTGTTCCGCTGTCTATGTCGCGATCAAGAAGCCCAACGATGCGGTAAGCCGGGACAGGGCGCTCGATCTTGCGCATCTCACGGCACTGCTGGACCGTCACGGGGCGCAGCACCCGCAGCCGGGCGCCACGCATTACTATGGCCAGATCGGCAAGCACTGGCTGAAGTGGGAGCAGCACACGGAATTCGTGACCTATACCGTGTTCTCCGACAGTCCGCCGGACCGGGCCTTCGATCCGAAGGAATTCGAGGTCTTGCCCGCTGACTGGCTGGCCGATGCGCCGGGACAGCGCATCACCTCGGTGTTGATCGACATCCGGCCGCGGCCCTCCGACGCGCAGATCGAAAAGCATCTTCAGGATTGGTTCGTGACCGAAAGCCTCGCGGCGGCTGCGGTTCTGGACAACGAAGCGGTTGTCGCGGGCGACTTCCGCATCGACACGAACGGGCATTTGCGTTTTTCGGTGTTTCCGGGCGCGAAGACCGAAGAACGGCGTGTCGGTCGGATCGTCCAGCGTCTGTGCGAGATCGAGACCTACAAGTCGATGTCGATGCTGGGCTTTGCGCGCGCCCGGTCGCTGCAACCGAAACTGAATGCGCTCGACACGCAGTTGACGACGCTCATGAGTGCGATGTCGGACGAGGGGGCGAGTGCGGAGAAAACGCTGCACGATCTGCTGAGCATCTCTGCTGAGCTTGAAACGCTGTCGGCGCAATCTTCCTTCCGGTTCGCGGCGACGGGCGCCTACGAGGCGCTCGTGAACCAACGGATTGCGGCCCTGCGGGAGCAGCGCTTCAGCGGCCGCCAGCATTTCACGGAATTCATGATGCGCCGCTACGCGCCGGCGATGCGGACGGTCAACTCAGCCGAGCGGCGTCTTGAAGCGATGTCGAGCCGATCGATCCGTGCCGCCAACCTTTTGCGGACCCGGGTGGATGTGGAGCGCTCCGCTCAGAACCAGTCGCTGCTGGAGAGCATGGACCGCCGGTCCGATTTGCAGCTGCGGCTTCAGCGGACGGTCGAAGGGCTGTCCGTGGTGGCGATCAGCTATTATGCCGTATCGCTCGTGGGCTACGCGCTATATCCCGTGGCGGAATCCACGGGATATAGCAAAGGTTCGCTGACCGCGCTGGTTACTCTGCCGGTTGTTGCACTTGTGTGGTGGGCCATCCGGCGCCTGCGCGCGAACGTGGACTAGCGCGCAGCGCGGCATTGGTGCCAAGCGCCCCGAGGGCGGTTGCGGCAATGGCCAGCACAGCCGCGATGGACAGGGTCGGCACTCCGGCAAGACCGGCACCCACGGTGCAGCCGCCCGCCAGCACGCCACCGATACCCATCAGCAGCGCGCCCGCCGCGTAGCGGCCCGTTTCACGCGGAGAGGTGAAGCTCTGCCATGCGAAGCTGCGGAAGATCAGCGCGCTGAGCAGGGCACCCCCCAGAACGCCGCCGATCAGCCCGGTGCCGAAACCCGCGGGGATCGAGGTGGAGGCAATCGTCCAGAACAGCGTATCGGCGGATGGGGCGGTGAAGGACAGGCTTTCCATCGCGACCGGGTCGAAGTCGTCATACAGCACGAACCCCGTGCCAACCCATGCGACCGGCACCAGCAGACCGAGAAGGGCTGAGAGCGCCAGCGTGCCCACACGGTTGCCCGAGCGCAGTGCGACCAGCACCGCGGCCAGCGCGATAACGGCAGTCCAGACCAGCGCGGAGCCGGGCAGGGCCGCGGACTCCAGCGGCAGCGTGACCGAGCCGAGCGTCGTGCGCAGCGGAGCAAGAATGCCCTTGAGTGTCGCGTGGGCAGTTACCACGAAGATGAGCAGCACCGTCAGCGCGCGCAGGTTGCCCGAACCAATCAGCACCGTCAGCCGGGATACGCAGCCGCGCGTCAGCACCATGCCCGCCCCGAACAGCAGACCGCCCACGACGATCGCAAGCCAGGGCAGATCAGCGCTCATGAAACGGTGGTCGTCAAAGCTGATCCAGCCGGACCAGACCGCAGCCTGCGTGCCGATGAGCGCGGTTGCCAGCGCCGTCAGCCAGACACCCGCTGCCGCGCGGCGGTCTTCGCCGACGAGGCTCCGCCGAAAACAGAATTTCGTACGCTCCGCGATCAGGCCGAAGAGCACGCCTACGGCGAGTGCGAAGAACACTGTCACCTGCGGCGCTGTGTAGGTCTCAAAACCAAGGGATTCGAACATTGCGGCCTCCAGAATTCGGAACAAGGTTCCAAATGGACGCCAAAATCCTTTAAATCAAGCATATGTTTTCGTGAATATGAGACGTTTGCCGGAACATTGTTCCAGTGAGCGCGCGGCACTGGAACTCTGTTCCCATTTGTCCGCTACTGCGGAACGCACGTATCGGCTGCGGCGGGCGCAGTGGAAAGACTGTCCTCTTTTCACACCGACTTCGGCTGTGGCTCAGCGGCCGCGAATCCGGGGATCCAAGGCGTCGCGCAGGCCGTCACCGAGGTAATTGACCGACAGTACCACCAAAGAGATCAACAGGCCCGGCAACATCACCCGCTCGGGGAATTCTTCCATGCGCGGCACGGCATCGGACAGCAGCTTGCCCCATGTGGGGAAGTCTGACGGGAAGCCCACGCCCAGGAAGGACAGCGCGCTTTCGGTGATGATCGCCGTGGCGAGGCCGAGCGTCGCCGACACCATGATGGGTGAGACCACGTTGGGCAGCAGGTGCCGGCGGATTATGAGAAACGGCGTGGTGCCGATGGAGCGCGCGGCCAGCACGAACTCCCGCTCTTTCAACGCGAGTATTTCGCCGCGCACGATCCGGGCCGTGGGCATCCAGGAGGTGATCGCGATGACGCCGACGATCAGCACGAACATCCCGCCCTCCGGCCCGAAAGCCGCGCGCAGCGGCTGGCGGAACAGGGTCACCGCGACCAGCAGCAAGGGAAGGATCGGCAGAGACAGGAACAGGTCGGTCAGGCGCATCAGCACACCGTCGAGCTTCTTGAAGTAACCCGCGCAGACACCGACGAGCGTCCCCAGAAACAACGAGAGCACCATTGCCGCCCAGCCGACGGCGAGCGAGGCGCGGCCACCGGCAATCAGCGTGGCGAGGATGTCGCGCCCGAGGTTGTCGGTACCCAGAGGGCGCGACCAGAGCGTCTTGGCGTCACCGTCCCAGAGTAGCGTATAGATGGGGCGCAAATCCTTGTTGCGGATGTCGAGCTTTTTCGGATCGACCTGCCAGACCAGCGGGCCGATGAGCACGAAGAGGGTGATGGCCAGAAGGAAACCGCCACCGATCAGCGCGCCCTTGTGTTTGCGGAACTGGTCCCAGACGTCCTTCCACTGGCTGCGCGGCTCTTTCTGCGGCTCCTTGTCCTTGAGCGCGCCGTAGAGTTCCATCTCGGCCGCGGCTGCGTTCGCGTTTTGGTCAGTCATAGCGAATCCTCGGGTCGAGCACGCCGTAGAGGACGTCTGCGATCAGGTTGAAGACGACGATCAGGATGGCGAAGATGAAAGTCAGGGTCATCACCATGGGCAGGTCGTTGGCGAAAAGGGCGGTGAGCAGCAACTGCCCGATCCCGTTCACCTTGAAGAGCGTCTCGGTGATGATGGCCCCGCCGAAGATCGAGGGGATGCCAAGCGCGATCACGGTGACGATCGGGATCATCGAGTTGCGCAGCACGTGGACCAGAACCACCGAGCTTTCCTTGAGCCCCTTGGCGCGCGCGGTGCGGACGTAATCCTGGTTGAGATTCTCCAGCATCGAGGCGCGCATGAAGCGGCTGATCTGCGCGGTAGTCTGCAGCGCTAGCACCATCACTGGCATGATCATCTGCTGCAGTTGCACTTTGAAGCTCGCCCAGTCGGTGACCACGTGGGTGGTGTCGTAGATCGACGGGAACCAGCCTAGATTGACCGAGAAAATGACGATGACCACCACGCCGGAAAAGAAGGGCGGAACGGAAAACCCGACCATGCTGACGAAGGTGCCGGCCTGATCGAAGACGGAATATTGTTTGTAGGCGGAGTAGATACCGATCGGCAGGGCGATCAGGATGCCCACGATATAGGACATGCCCACGACCCAGAGCGTCTGCGGCATGCGCTGGATCACGATGTCCATGACCGGAGAGCGTGTCTGCCAGGAGATTACGCGAAGCTTGCCTTCGGCCAGCCCCGTACCAAACCAGTGGTCGATCAGTACTTGCGGTTCGATCCAGAAGAACTGCACCAGCCATTTCCAGTACTGCACGTGGATCGGCGCGCCGAGGCCAAGCGCCTCGCGCATCTTCTGTTTTACCTCGGGGGGGACGGTCAGCGGCACCTGCGCCATTGGATCGCCCGGCGCCAGTTGCAGAAGAAGAAAGATGACGATGCTGATGAACAGCAAGGTTGGAACGGAGAGAACCAAACGCCGGATGGTGTATGTCAGCATGTAAAGCGCCTTCGCTGCGTCGTTCTTTTTATCGTTGGACGGTCTTAGCCTGTCTCACAAGCCTGGGGCCGGCAAGACAGAGACAGGGCGCGAAGCTCCTCCGCGCCCTGCTCAATTTCACATCAGTTGCCGATGCGGTACCAGTCGGCTGCGTTCCAAAGCTCGGAATCCCATGTGTTCAGGATCACGCCGCCGAGGCTGTTGGCATGGGCGGAGACACGACCACGATCGACCAGCGGCACGATTGTGTAGCTCTCTTTGGTGAGCATGTCGTTGAGCTTCTTGGCGATCTCGCCGCGCTTTTCCAGCTCGCCGGTGCGTGCGAGTTCGTCGAGCAGCGCGTCATAGGCCGGGTCGCAGAAGCGGTTGATGTTCTCACCCTGCCACTGGCTGGATGGCTTGGGCTCGTTGCCACAGCGATAGGCGGAAAGATACGCCTGCGGGTCGGTGCCGTCGAAGTTGTTGGCGTACATTTCAACGTCCGCGTAGAACTTCTGGAAGGTGTCCGGGGAGCCGGGGTCACCGCCGAAGAACACGGAAGCATCGAGGTTGCGAAGCTCGGTTTCGACACCGATTTCTTCCCACCATGCCTTGATCAGAGCCTGGAAGTCCTGGCGTACCGCGTTGGTGGAGGTCTGGTAGAGGATCGACAGTTTGACGCCGTCCTTGTCGCGCACGCCGTCGCCATCGCTGTCCACCCAGCCCGCTTCATCGAGCAGCGCCTTGGCGCCTTCGATGTCCTGCGTCAGACATTCGGTGTTGTCAGAAGCATAGAGCGCCGGGGCCGGGACGAGGTTACACGTCGGACGGCCGGCCTGTCCGTAGCCCACTTCCACCAGCAGCGGCCGGTCGATGGCCATGGACAGTGCTTTGCGCACGCGCATGTCTGTCAGGAAGGGGTGCGGCTCTGCCACTGTCGCGCGGGTTTCCGCCGGCAGGTCGGGAGAGGGGTTGGTGAGGTTCATCTCCAGGCGCTCGACCAGCGTCCCGAAGGCCGCGATCGGTGTGCCCTTGCCGCCCTCGGCCATCTTGGCCAGCACGTCGGGCGCAAGCTGCAGGTTCCACGCATAGTCGAACTCGCCGGTTTCCATCACCGCGCGGCCCGCAGCGGTTGCGTCACCGCCACCCTTGAAGGTCAGCGAGGCGAAGGCGGGCTTGCCGGCTTCGCGGAAATTCTCGTTGGCGACCATCTGGATCACGTCATTGGGACGAAAGTCCGTTACAACGAAAGGACCGGTGCCGATGGGGTTGAAGTTCGCTTCGGTGCATTCCGGTGCCTTGGCGCCGAGGCAATCCGCGAACTGGGCCGCCTGGATGATGGGCGACTGGCCGCCCATGAAGGGGCCGTATGGGTTTGGTTGCGGCTGTGTGAACGTCACCTTGACGGTCAGGTCGTCAACAACTTCGACGCTGGACACGCCGTCGAACTTGGCACCCTGCGCACAGCCGCCTTCGGGGTGCATGCAGTAATCAGCCGTGAATTTCACGTCTGCTGAGGTGACGGGCGAGCCGTCCGACCAGACGAGGCCTTCCTTCAGTTTCCACGTGATCGAGGTCAGGTCGGCGCTCACGCCGCCATTTTCAACGGTCGGAATTTCTGCGGCCAGATAAGGCACGAGCGCGCCGGTCTCATCGTAACGTCCGAGCGGTTCGATGACGAGCGATGCGGATTCGATGTCCTTGGTGCCGCCGGACAGGTAGGGGTTGAGGATCGATGGCGCCTGCCAATAGATGATATTGACCTGCCCGTCGCGTCCGCGCTCGCCTTCGTGACCGTCTGCCAAGGCGACGGATGCGAAAGCGGTGGTCGCGACAGCGCCCATCAGTAAGGTTTTAAGGGTCATACTATACTCCATGTTGGACACGTGAATGCCGTTTTTTATGCGCTCTCAACGGGCGCTTTTTGATCGCATTTCGGGGGAGCCAACTGGAAATATCCGCACGAGCGGCGAAACCGCGTGTGTTCATCCCCCCGGATGCATTTGGGCATCGAAGCATGTTTTGGCGAAAATGCAAGCCTTCTCATTGTGTCAGAGGTGGAAACTGCACGGGAGGGTTTGACACTTGCTGTTTATTGACCATAGCGTCGTTGCAACGGGGAACAGAGGTGCGCATGCTCGATCAGACAGACACGCAAAATAAATCGGCGGCTATCGCTCAAATCAGATCGCTGCGCGTAGAGTTTCAGACAAAGGACGGCCCCGTGGTGGGGGTCGAGGACGTGTCTTTCGATATCAACGCGGGCGAGACCGTCTGCGTTGTCGGCGAGAGCGGCTCCGGCAAATCCGTATCCTCACTGTCGCTGATGCGCCTTGTCGAGTTCGGCGGTGGTGAGATAACCGGGGGGCAGTTGCTGTTCGACCGCAAGGGGGCGCCCGATATTGATCTTGCCGCCACGGATGCGGAGTTGATGCGGACCATACGCGGCAACGAGATCGGCATGATCTTTCAGGAGCCGATGACCGCGCTCAACCCCGTGTTCACGATTGGTCGGCAACTGACCGAAGGACTGCGGCTGCACAAGAAGCTGAGCAAATCGCAGGCCGAGGCGCGGGCGCTGGAGCTTTTGCGCGAAGTGCGTATTCCAGAGCCGGAGCGGCGGCTGAAGCAGTATCCACACGAACTTTCAGGCGGGATGCGGCAACGCGTGGTGATCGCAATGGCGCTGGCGTGCAAGCCGCGCCTGCTGATCGCGGACGAGCCGACCACGGCGCTCGACGTGACCATCCAGGCGGAAATCCTGGCCCTGATGGACAGGCTCAAACGCGAGACCGGCACGGCGGTGATGTTCATCACCCACGATATGGCCGTGGTCGCGCAGATGGCCGACCGCGTGGTCGTGATGTTCCGCGGCAACAAGGTCGAGGAAGGCACGGTCGAGCAGATCTTTGAAAACCCGCAGCACGCCTACACCAAGGCGCTGCTGGCGGCGGTGCCCAAGCTGGGCGAGATGACCGGCAAGGATTATCCCGAGCCGATGAAGCTGCTGGGCACCAAGGACAAGCCGATCGTGCCGATCAAGGGGACCGACCAGGTGCTGCTGACGGTGCGCAACCTGACCACGCGCTTTCCTGTCACCGGCGGGCTGCTGCGCCGTACGGTGGCGAATGTGCACGCGGTCGAGGACCTGTCGTTCGAGATCAACAAGGGTCAGACGCTGAGCCTTGTGGGCGAAAGCGGCTGCGGCAAGTCGACG
>JBFFFS010000077.1:0-10993 GCA_041557855.1 Roseobacter sp.
AGTATTAAAAATATTGAAATATTTTAGATTACAGCTCCAGCCTTCCAAGCTGATGAAGAGGGTTCGATTACCGCCGCCCGCTCCATAAACTTCTGAGCCATAATAAAGTGGATTCTGATTGCCTCCTTACTGATGATGGTGAGGTTGAACCCCGACAACGACATTCTCGCGATGTTAGGTCAAAGGCACTGGCAATTTCGCGGACAGCGACATGCGGGCACCAGCTGGGAGCGCGACCGGGGATGCGTGGTTTTGTCCTGACAGGTGCGGCATGACTTGACGCTCATGGGCTGTCGGGCCATGACAGTTTGCGAGACGACAAAGGAAGACAAATGGCCCGGTCAACACCCGAGGTTCCCGGTGCGCCGGGGCAGACAGAAGAACGCGCAAAGTCCAAAAGGATCAGCGCGCTCAAGGCGCTTTTCCCATTTTTGCGGCCTTACCGTGGATTGATGTTCGGGGCGATGGCCGCACTGGTCGTGACAGCCGTCGTTTCGCTGACCTTGCCCCTCGCGGTACGCCGCGTGGTAGATAACTTCTATACGAAGGACGCGCAGACACTCGATCTCTACTTTGCCGCAGCACTCGGGATCGCTGGTCTTTTGGCGGTCGGGACTGGGTTGCGCTACGCGCTTGTCACCCGTCTGGGTGAGCGTGTGGTAGCGGATATCCGTATGGCGGTATTCGATCGCGTCATCGGGATGAGCCCTGCATTCTACGAGAAACTGATGACCGGCGAGGTGCTAAGCCGAATTACCACCGATACGACCCTGATCCTGTCGGTGATCGGATCGTCGGTCTCGATCGCCCTGCGCAATTTCCTGATCTTTCTCGGTGGGCTCGTGCTGATGCTGCTGACCTCGGCCAAGCTTACCGGGCTCGTGCTTTTGCTGGTGCCCGCGGTTATCGTACCGATCCTCGTGCTCGGCAGAAGGTTGCGCGTTCTCAGCCGTGAAAATCAGGACTGGATCGCGGCGTCCTCGGGCAATGCGTCCGAGGCATTGGGAGCCGTACAGACGGTACAGGCCTTTACCCATGAAACTGCGAGCAGGGGACGTTTTGCGGAGGTCACTGAACTTTCCTACGACGCGGCTCGCCGCCGTGTGACCACCCGCGCGATCATGACGGTCATCGTGATCTTTCTCGTTTTTGCAGGTATCGTTGGCGTGCTCTGGGTGGGGGCGCGGGACGTGCGTGCGGGCGACATGACTCAAGGCTCGCTTGTACAGTTCGTGATTTATGCGGTGATGGTAGCCGGTGCGGTGGCTGCGTTGTCTGAAATCTGGGGCGAGTTGCAGCGAGCTGCCGGTGCAACCGAGCGTCTGGTTGAGCTGCTGCGCAGCGAGGATACCGTGCGCGATCCCGTAACGCCCAAATCACTGCCGGACCGGGTTACCGGAAGGATCGACCTTGAAGATGTCAGCTTTACCTATCCGTCGCGCCCGCAAAGCAAGGCGCTTGATGGCGTCAGCCTGAGCATCGCACCAGGGGAAACGGTGGCTTTTGTCGGCCCCTCCGGGGCGGGCAAGACGACGATCATCCAGATGTTGTTGCGATTTTTTGATCCGTCTTCGGGGCGCATTCTGCTTGACGGGATCGATCTTGCGGAGCTGAGGCGTGACGTTTTCCGCCGCGCTGTGGCCCTCGTACCCCAGGATCCGGTCATTTTCGCGGCCTCGGCACGCGAGAATATTCGTTTTGGGCGGCCGGATGCCTCGGACGCCGAGATCGAAGCTGCAGCGAAGGCTGCTGCCGCCCATGAATTTATCTCGGCACTGCCAGACGGATATGACAGCTACCTTGGCGAGCGAGGCGTGATGCTGTCGGGCGGGCAGAAACAGCGTATCGCCATCGCGCGTGCAATTCTGCGGGACGCGCCGGTGCTCCTGCTCGACGAGGCGACAAGCGCGCTCGATGCGGAAAGCGAACGCGCCGTTCAGCAGGCCGTTGACAGGTTGAGCGCCGGACGGACGACGCTGATCGTTGCGCATCGCCTCGCAACGGTAAAGAAAGCTGACCGGATCATCGTGATGGATCAGGGTCGGATCGTCGCCACAGGACCTCATGACAAGCTGGTCTCAGAAGACGGGCTCTACGCACGGCTGGCACGCCTGCAATTCACCGACGGGATCGCGGCGGAATAGCAGCAGATAATCGTTTTTACGTGACGTCGGAAAAAGGCACGCTGCGTCACATCTCTTGCGCTGTGCGATAATTAAAAGCATCCTCCCCGCTACGTAAAAAAACACCCGGGTTCGGGGCGTCTGGGAGGATGACGAATGACTTTTGCCGGTATGGATGACCGCAACGCAATCGAGGCACAAATGCCGTGGGCGGAGCGTGACTTGCCGAAGACGCTTTATGGGATGCTGAGCCGCACCGCCGGAAAATTTCCCGAGAACAACGCGATCAGCTATCAGATTTTCTCGGGTCCGAAGGATAAGGCCGAGACGCTCACGTGGTCGGTGCTCAAGGACAAGGTGATTCAGACGGCCAATCTTTTTCGCTCGCTGGGGATCGGCGAGAAAGACGTTGTGGCCTATATTCTGCCGAACGCCAATGAGACGGTGCTCGCGTTGCTTGGCGGGGCGGTGGCTGGCATCGTCAATCCGATCAACCCGCTTCTGGATGCGGAGCAGATCGGCTCCATCCTGCGCGAAACCGGTGCCAAGGTCGTCGTGACGCTCCGGTCCTTTCCCAAGACCGACGTGGCGGACAAGACAGCTGAGGCCGTAGCTCTCGCTCCGAATGTGGAGACGGTGCTGGAGGTGGACCTGCTGCGTTATCTGACGCCGCCCAAGTCATGGATCGTGCCGCTGATCCGGCCAAAGCGTCAGGTGCAAAACCAGGCGAAGTACCTGAACTTCAACGCGGAAATTGCCAAGCAGTCAAAGACACTGGATTTCGCCGACAGCACGGAAGACCGGGTTGCCTGCTATTTCCACACCGGCGGCACCACGGGCATGCCGAAAGTGGCGCAGCATCGCTATTCCGGGATGATTTACAACGGCTGGATCGGGACAGAATTGTTGTTCTCGGAAAATGACAACATCATGTGCCCGCTGCCGCTTTTCCACGTCTTTGCCTGCCATGTAATTCTCATGGCGGCCGTTACGTCCGGCGCGCACGTGGTTTTCCCTACGCCGCAAGGCTATCGCGGCGAGGGGGTGATGGACAATTTCTGGAAGCTCGTCGAGCGCTGGAAGATCACCTTCATCATCACGGTACCTACAGCGATTTCAGCGAAGATGCAGCGGCCTATCAATGCCGACGTGAGTACCGTGAAAACCGCATTCTCCGGCTCGGCTCCGCTGCCGCTCGAGCTTTTCCGGCGCTTTGAAAAGGCGACGGGGGTAACCCTTGTCGAAGGCTATGGGCTGACCGAAGCAACCTGTCTTGTTTCCTGCAACCCCACAGACGGTGAAAAACGTGTCGGCAGTATCGGTATCCCGTTCCCATACTGTGATGTGAAGATTTACAAGACGACTGCCGATGGTCCGATCGAGGCAGATGTGGACGAAGTGGGCGAGATTTGCGTCTCCAACCCGGGTGTCTTTGTCGGGCATACATACACCGAGGAAGAAAAGAACGCCGATCTCTATTACGGCGACTACCTGCGGACCGGCGATCTTGGACGGGTTGATGCGGATGGTTACCTGTGGATCACCGGGCGCGCCAAGGACCTCATAATTCGCGGTGGGCACAACATCGATCCCGCCGAGATCGAGGAGGCGCTGCTGCATCATGAAGCGGTGGCCTTTGCCGGTGCGATCGGGCAGCCGGATGCGCATTCCGGCGAGGTGCCCTGCGCCTTCGTCGAGCTTGTCGGTGGGGCCAGCGTGACCGAGGAGGAACTGCTGGCATTCTGCAAGGAACGTGTACATGAGCGTGCCGCCCAACCCAAACATCTGACGATCATGCCGGAACTGCCCAAGACCGCGGTCGGCAAGATTTTCAAACCCGATTTGCGCAAGCATGCAATCATGCGGATTTATAACGGCGCGTTGGAGCAGGCAGGCGTGGCGGCGCGGGTCATCGCCGTTACTGACGATAAAAAGCGGGGTCTCGTGGCGCAGGTCGATCCCAACGGGGCAAGCTCGGACGCGATCGGCAATGTTCTGGGTGACTTCGTGCGCCCGTGGGAACTGGCCGATACCTACGTCGCGGCGGAGTGATTAGACCAGACTGTGTACCTGGCGGCAGCAATACCCTGATCGGTTGGGGCAGGGGACGTTGCCGCCTAGTGCCCTGCGCTTTCCATTTTACGATGGGCGATCACCTCTTCCAGCCAGCAGAGCTTCATTTCCGGCACGGAAGACAAAAGCAGGTCGGTGTAGTCATCGAAGGGCGGGCTCAGAACCTCTGACTTGGAGCCATAGCGTACGACTTCACCCTGATACATCACGGCAATGCTGTCCGAGATCGCCCGCACGGTCGCCAGATCATGGGTAATGAAGAGATAGGCCACGTCTTCGATTTTCTGCAGGTTCAAGAGAAGCTTGAGAATGCCGTCCGCCACAAGCGGATCGAGCGCTGAGGTGACCTCGTCGCAGATGATCATTTTCGGTTTGGCGGCCAGCGCGCGGGCTATGCAAACGCGTTGTTTTTGCCCACCTGACAATTCGGCGGGATACCGGTCCTGAAAGCCTTTGCCCAACTCGATCTCGTCGAGAAGCTCCTGTATCCGTTTTTGTTTCTCCGCCCCTTTGAGGCCGAAATAGAACTCCAGCGGACGACCGATGATCGTGCCCACGGTCTGGCGCGGGTTCATTGCCGTGTCCGCCATCTGGTAGATCATCTGCAGTTCGCGCAGATCTTCGAGTGATCTCGCTGGCAGGTCCGGGGACAAGGCGCGGCCGTCAAAAGTGATCGTGCCCTTGTTCGGCGGCAATAGGCCGGTGATGACCCTTGCCAGCGTGGATTTTCCGGACCCGCTTTCGCCGACGACGGCGAGGGTCTGGCCGGGATGAAGCTCGACGTTGATGTTCTTCAGCACATCGAAGTTGGTACCCTTGTAGCGTGCGGTCACGCCCTCGACCTTCAGCAGGGGGTTATCCGTTGGCTTTTTCTCTTCGTGTTCGATGGAGCGCACGGATACCAGAGCGCGGGTATAGTCTTGCTGCGGGTGGTTTATGATCTGATCGACGGTGCCATATTCCACCATTTCGCCCATACGCAGCACCATGATGTGATCGGAGACCTGTGCCACGACCGCGAGGTCATGGGTGATATAAAGTGCGGCGACACCCGTATCCTGAATGGCCTCCTTGATCGCGGCGAGCACATCGATCTGTGTGGTCACGTCAAGCGCGGTTGTGGGCTCGTCGAAGACGACTAGATCGGGCTCTGGGCAGAGCGCCAGTGCTGTCATGCATCGCTGCAACTGACCACCGGACACCTGATGCGGATAGCGCTGACCTATGTTCTCGGGGTCCGGAAGGCCCAGTTTGGTGAACAGCGCAATGGCGCGCGCTTCAGCCTCTTTCCTGGAAAATTTGTTGTGCAGGATGGCCGCTTCAGTCACTTGTTCCATGATCTTTTTGGCCGGGTTGAAAGAGGCTGCGGCCGACTGGCTCACATAGGTGACCTCGCCGCCGCGCAGTTTCCTGACATCGCGAATACCCGATTTCAGAATGTCCCTGCCGTTGACTTCGACCGAGCCGCCGGTGATCTCGACACCGCCACGTCCGTAAGCCATGGAAGCTAGCCCGATCGTCGATTTTCCCGCCCCGGATTCGCCGATAAGGCCCAGTACCTTGCCTGGTTGGAGGTCGAAATCGACGCCATGCACGATCTCGATTTCGCGGGATTTCTCGCCTGGGGGATAGATGGTTGCACCAATCTTGAGGCCCCGTACCCTGAGCAAGGGGGTGTCGGTCATCCGCGACCTCCTTTCAGGCTGGTGGTGCGGTTGAGTATCCAGTCCGCCACCAGGTTGATTGAGATGCAAAGCACCGCAATGGCATAAGCAGGATAGAGCGCGGCGGCGATCCCGTAGTTTATCCCTTCCTTGTTCTCCTTCACGATCCCACCCCAGTCGGCTTGCGGAGGCTGGACGCCAAGACCGAGGAAGGACAGCGTAGAGACGAAGAGGACCGCAAAGATGAACCGAAGCCCCATCTCCGCCACCAGTGGCGAAAGGGCGTTTGGCAGGGTTTCACGGAAGATGATCCAGCCGATCTTCTCCCCTCTGAGGCGCGCGGCTTCGACGTAGTCCATGACCGTGATATCTACGGCAACCGCCCGCGCGAGCCGGAAGACACGGGTGCTGTCCAACAGGCCCATCAGGATGATGAGGATGGTGATCGTCGTCGGCATGACGGACAATACCACCAGCGCGAAGATCAGCGAGGGAATCGACATGATGAGATCGACGAAACGACTGATCGACTGATCGACCCAGCCTCCCGAGACCGCAGCGAAAAATCCCAGCACCGACCCGGTGATGAAGCTCAGCGCAGTGGCCGCCGTTGCGATGAAAATGGTGGTCTGGCCACCGTAGATCATCCGGCTTAGCAGATCACGCCCGATACTGTCGGTGCCCAGCAGAAACTGGTCCGAGGGTGGCTCCCAGACATCGCCAACCACCTCGGCCATGCCATAAGGGGCGATCAGCGGCGCAAACACGGCAATGAAAAAGAACAGACCGGTGAAAAACAATCCGATGAGGGCTGCAATGGGTATTCTCATTTCGGATGCCTCAATCTCGGGTTTGCAAGAATGGACACGATGTCGGCGATCAGATTGAGCCCGATATACACCGCCGCAAAGATCAGGCCACACGCCTGTACGACAGGGATGTCACGCTTGGCCACGTGATCGACGAGATACTGCCCCATGCCGGGATAGGCAAAAACCACCTCGACGACGACGACACCCACGACCAGATAGGCAAGGTTGATCATCACCACGTTCACGATCGGCGCGATGGCGTTCGGGAAGGCGTGCTTGCGGATGATCTTGAGCATGCCCATGCCCTTGAGTTCGGCGGTCTCGATATAGGCCGATTGCATGACGTTCAGAATGGCGGCGCGCGTCATGCGCATCATATGGGCCAGCACAACCAGCGTCAGCACCATGACGGGCAGGGTAATGGATTTGATCTTGTCGATCAGGCTCATGCTGTCATTCATCAGCGCGACAGATGAAAAGCGCAGGTTAGACAGCATCCATGCGCGGGTGCCATCGGAGAGGAACTCCATTCCGTTGATCATCTGCGGCAACTGGATGGAGAGAAAGAAGATCAGCAGGTAGCCGATCATGAATTCGGGGATCGAGATCGTGGTCAGTGTGACCGCCGAGATCAGCTTGTCGGGCCAGCGGTCCTTGTAGCGCACTGCCAGCAGGCCAAGGATGATGGCCAGCGGAACGGAGATCACAGCCGACCAGAACGCGAGAAAAAGCGTATTCGACAGCCGCGCGCCAAGGCTTTCGGCAATGTCGCGGCCATTGGTCAGCGCAGTGCCAAGGTCGCCCTGAACAACGCCTCCCAACCATGAGAAATAACGCGACAAGGCGGGTTCGTTCAGCCCAAGCTCTTCGCGCAGATTGGCGAGGTTTTCCGGTGTCGCGGCCTGTCCGAGGATTTGCTGGGCCACGTCGCCCGGAAGGATCGTGGTGCCCGCGAAGATCAGGATGGACGCCGCGAAGAGAAGGAGGAGGCCCAGCGCGAGGCGCTGGGCTATAAGTTTAACGATGGGGTGCATGCTCTGCAGGCACTCTTAGGCCTTGAGCCAGCATTTAATGCCCGCCATCGCGTTCATCACGTTGAGGTTCGGATCCTCGATCCAGCCACCAACATTGGTCGAGATACCCTCGATGCTGTCGTTGAACATCGGACAGATCAAGCCGCCTTCGTCACGCAGGATATTGGCCATCTGGGAATAGATTTCCTTGCGCTTGGCGTTGTCGAGTTCCGCCTTCGCCGACTGGAGCAGCGCATCGAACTCTTCATTGAAGAACCGGGTGTCGTTCCAATCTGCCGTGGACAGGTAGGCCGTGGAATACATCTGATCCTGAACCGGACGTCCCGACCAGTAGGAGGCACAGAATGGCTGCACGTTCCAGACTTCGGACCAGTAGCCGTCATTGGGCTCGCGCTTGATTTCCAGCGGGATACCGGCGGCCTGCGCCGATTGCTGGAAGAGTGCCGCCGCGTCCACCGCGCCGGGGAACGCGCCGTCCGCCACCCGCAGGATGATCGGCGATCCGTCATGGCCGGATTTCTTGTAATGCTCGGCTGCCAGTTCAGGGTCGTAAGTCCGCTGCGGAATGGTGTCGTCAAACAGCGGGTAGGCCTTGTTAATCGGGAAGTCGTTGCCGATCGTGCCATAGCCGCGCAGGATCTTGTCGACCATCTCCTCGCGGTTGATCGCCAGTTTCAGCGCCATGCGCAGATCGTTGTTGTCGAAGGGCGCCGTGTTGCAATGCATGATGAACACGTAATGCCCCGGGCCTGAGACGGATTTGACCTCGACGTTGGGCGCGCGCGCCAGCAGTTGAGCAATCTTCGGCTCGACGCGGTCGATGATGTGGACCTGGCCGGATTGCAGCGCCGCGGTCCGTGCCGTGGCATCGTTCAGGGCCAGCACTTCGATCTCGTCGGCATGGCCGATGCTGTCGTCCCAGTAGTTGGGGTTTTTTTTGAACAAATGCCGCACGCCGGGTTCGTCTACCTCGACCATATAGGCCCCGGTGCCGATGCCCGAAGCCGGATCATCAAAGCCGCCATCTGGTTGAATTTGCAAGTGATAATCGGCCATCAGGTAGGGCAGGTCGGCGTTTGGCGTAGTCAGCGTCACGGAGAAGATATCGCCGTCCACCTTCATCGATTCGATGCCCTGCATGATGCCGAGAGCACCCGAGGTCGCGTCTTCGTTTGAGTGCCGCTCCATTGTGCGCTTGACGTCTTCGGGGGTCAGCGATTTGCCGTTGTGGAATTCGACGCCTTTGCGGATGCGGAAGTTCCATGTTTTCGCGTCTGCGGAGGCTTCAATTTCTTCGGCCAGCCGGTTTTCAATGCTGCCGTCGGGGCTGACGTTAACGAGACAGTCGCCAAAATTGCGAAGGTTGATCGTCGGCACCATCGATGCCGCAAGCGCGGGATCGAGGCTGTTGGTGCTCTCACCGCCCTGAATACCCATACGCAGCGTGCCGCCCTTGACGGGGCCTTCGGCTCGTGCCGCAGACGCCAGCATGGAGTTCGCAACGGCTGCGGTCACGCCAAGTGCGGCGGCGCGGCCCACGAATTCCCGGCGGGTCATCAGGCCTTTGGCCACACGTGCGCTGAGGTGTTTGAGTTCTTCGTTCATGGTTTTCTCCCATAGGATGCGCGTCTTGGCGCTTTTTTTCTCGTTTTATTTATGCTGGCAGGATTGCCCATCGCGGCGGTTGTCGCAAGAGCTATTGCACAGTTTTCATTGCAGTCTCTCTACATGTGGTCGCGCGCCACTTCGTCCTCGTGATCGCGTTCGTAGATCAGGCGTCCGTTTTCATATGCTTCGATGCGTGCAATGAGATGAAATTTCGTCTCGTCCGACCACATGGCGCAGTAGGTCTCGGTGCGGATTTCGATGCCGTCCCGCTCCATTTCGCTGGTCCAATGACAGGTGCCGCGCGCCGACAGCGGGTCGTCTGGATGGATGTCCCAGCGTTCGCGGGCGAGGCCTCCCGCGATCAGACCATGGGACATGTCGCGCCGTTTGCCGAAATCGTCCTCGATCACGAGCGATACCACTCCGGTCGCCATGTCGGTTTCGCGTCGCCTGATGCTATGCGCGTCCCGCAGGGTTTCCGTCTGCCAGGGCTCCGCTGCGTCGGGGGGCGGGAATTGCACTTCGTCCCCTTTGGCCGTTCGGCGCACAGGCAGGTTCAGCATCCCGCCCGTCAGTGTCAGCGTGACTGGGGCCGGGCCGGGCCAGATCAGCGGCCAGTAAGCAGATGACACGGCGACGCGCAGCCTGTGACCTTTTGGTAGCCGGTAGGCTATGTGATCGAGGTGAAAACTCAACCGGACAGTTTCACCCGGGCGCATCGATTTCGGCGAGGCAGGACCTTCACGGTGGCTCAGGTTCAGCACCCCGTAGGTGATGCGCGACGAGGCGCCGTCGGGGTGCACATGGTTGAGGCGCACGCAGACCTGTGCCTGTGGCTGGTCGGATGCCAGGTGTAAAGTCACGCGCGGCGCGCCGAAAATGTCGGTGTCCGCCTCGGCGGGTGCGCTGTCGAAAGTTGCCGAGCCCATATCATCGATACGCTGGTCGCCCGGCATCTCCGGACCAAGCCAGATTGCACAGTATTCTCCGCTTTCGGCGCCGCAGTCCTGTGGCGAACGGATATCGGTTGACGTCAGCGCGCCGGGGCCGTCGGATAGGCCAGCGTTGGTCAGATGCAGACGGCGATGCGGGATATGGCTGGTGGCCCCGTATTCCTCGGCCACCCAGCGTCCGGGGCGCTCAGTGTACCATCGCTGTGGGCGCAGACCGTCCATCAGATAGGCGCGGTAGTCCGGGTCTTCGGTCACGCGGCGGTCTTCGCCCTTGAGCCAGTGATCCCACCAGCGCAGAGCTTCCTGAAGAAAGCCGATACGCGGTTCGGGCACGGCGAAATGCGGGTATTTGTGCACCCACGGCCCCACGATGCCCTTGGCGTCCGGGAGGGCTTCTACAAGCTGCGGCACCGCGTTTTTGTAGGCATCGCCCCAGCCGCCGACCGCGAGAACCTTCGCGTTTATTTGAGTGTAGTCCTCGATCACAGATCCGTGCCGCCAGTACGCATCGCGTCGCTGGTGGCGCAGCCAGACCGATGGCAGAAAGGGTTCGTTTCCCAGCCGCTGAAGCCAGACATCGCGCCAGTCGGGGCGCAGGGCCGGGTCGGGCGCGCGGCTAGAATAGGACCACATGGTCGCTCCCCAGCCCAGGTTCTCGTTCAGCAGGCAGCCGCCCTTGTAGTGGATGTCGTCGGCGAAGCGGTCCACGGTGGAACAGAGCGTGAT
>JBFFFS010000078.1:0-10958 GCA_041557855.1 Roseobacter sp.
CGAGCGCAAAGGCGTCTTGTTGTGACGTCTGGGCGCGCAGGTCTGTCGTCTGCCCCACAACCAAAAGGGCGGCCAGCAGCACGACTGCGGTCTGATTTGCGCGGCCCAGCAACCGCCCGGTCAGCGCCAGCGAGGCGATGACATCCGCCAGCAGGGCGATGAGGGAAAGGCTCAGCAGCCAGCCGGCGATCGGTTGTTCCGGCGGCACCGCGAAAGCCTTGACCGGGATACGTGCGGGCCACGTGATGGCGTTAAGTTCCGTCTCGGCGGTGACCACGTTGCGCGCCAACCGCCGCTCGCCCGAGGAGTAGATGCCCGGTTGCATCTCGGCGCTGGGCGGTGCGCTGATAAGGTCGGGTCCGGGCACGCCCGGGAGCGTTCCGGCGTCCGAGAGCACGCCATAGCCGTCCATCACCTGCTCGGGCGTCCACGTGGTGCCATCGAGCTGCTCGGCATCTGGCCGCGACGCGGAAGAGGCGACCGCGAGCCGTTCGAGCATCTGCACGAAGAGGCCGGAGAGCGGCAGCGTCGACCAGTCGGCGGTGGCGGTGACGTGGAACAGGACTACCTGGCCCTGTCCGGTGGTCTTGCGGGTGACCAGCGGCGTGCCGTCGGTCAGTTCGGCGATGACGCGTTCGGCCAGCGTGGGATCCGGCTGTGCCATGACCTGGCTCGTTATCTGTACGTCTTCGGGTATCTGCAGACCGGAGAAGGGCGAGTTTTCGCGGAAAGGTGCCAGCGACTTCGGCTCTCCCCAGCTCATTGCGCCGCCGACGCTGCGTCCGCCGCTGCGCAGGCGCACCGGCATTAACGGATCTTCATCCGAACGGCTGATATCGCTGGCGGCCACGCGCGGCCCGGCAAAGCGTACCAGCATGCCGCCGTCCTCGACCCAAGCCGTGATATCGGTGCTTTCGGCTTCCGAGAGCGTGGCGACATCGGCGAGGATGATGACATCCGGGTTGGCTGGCAGAATATCGGAAAGCGCCCTGCGAAGCAGATCGGCGTTGGGTTCCAGCGCCTGTTCCAGGTAATGCAGCGGCGAGAGCAGTTCGAGACCTTCGCGTCCTTCGCGCCCGGCAATCAGCGCGACCTCGCGCCGACGCAGAGCGTCGTCCGCAAGTGTCGTCGCCCCGGCGGAGCGCTGGCCCTGTACATCGAACCGCGTGATCCGGGCGCGCAGTTCAGCGGGCAGGGTCAGCGCGGTGCTGGCGCGGCGTTCGCCGGCGGCGAAGGTGGCGTTGGCGGTCGCCAGGAGGGTCGGATTGCCGGCGGGGTCGCGGCCCTGCACCTGCAGCGTGACCTGTCGCTCCGGGCCGGGCGCCGCGCGGAGCGCTTCGAGCTGTACGGCACCGTCTTCGAAACTGACTGGCGCCAGCGCGATCACATTGGCGGCGGTCTGGTACACCTCGACGCTGCCTTTCGTCTCGAAGAGCGCAAGCGCATCGGTGCGGCCGGGATAATCCAGCCCGTCGCTGAACCACAGAGTATCAAACCCGTCGAGCCCTTCGAGCAGGCTGACCGCTTCGGCGCTGCGGGCTGCATCGGGCTGCCATGCCTCCGGTTCGAATCCTGCTAGCCGGCTGCGCCAGACGTCGGCGGTCTGGAATACCGGCAACTCCGGGCGGGTCATCTCCAGAAAGCCGACGGTGCGGCCGTTCCGGCTTGCGCGGGTCAGTTGCGCGTCGATGGCCTCGCGCTGCTCGGTCCAGCGGGTTGCGCCACCCCAGCTGCCGTCAAGGACGATCAGCAGCGGACCTTTGCCTTGGGAGCGCGGTTCACCTGGATTGAGCACCGGACCCGCCAGCCCCAGGATGATCGCCGCGACCGCCAGTATACGCAGCAGCAGCAGCCACCACGGCGTGCGGTCCGAGACGCTTTCATCATCGGTCAGCCCCAGCAGCAGGGCGACGCCGGGAAACCGGCGGCGGATCGGAGCAGGAGGGATCGCACGTAACAGCAACCACAGCAGCGGTAACGCCAGCAGCGCGACCAACAGCCATGGTGCGGTGAAGCCGATACCGCCCAGAACAGTCATAAACGGCCCCCTGTATCGATCGCGCGGTAGAGCCACAGCAGAGCGGATTGTGCCGAACTGTCGGTGTGATGCAGGCCGTATTGCCAGCCGGTCACTGCACAGAGGTTTTGCAGTTCCGCCTTGCGTGCGGCCAGCCGTTCAAGATAGCGGTCGCGCAGGTCGCTGGCTTTGAGCGTTTCGTGGCTCAGTGTGCCGCCGACGCTTTCGAAAATGGTGCGCCCGGAGAAAGGAAAGGCCTCTTCGGAGGGGTCGAGAACCTGCATCAGCACGCCGCGCACGCCGCGGTCGGCTGCCTTGGTCAGCGCCAGCGTGACTTCGCCCACGTCCCCGAGAAAATCCGAAATGAACAGTGCCCTTGCAGAAGGGAGCATGGCGCGGTGCTCCGGCGGGGCGTAGTCTTCAGCGGCGTCCTGCGAAAACATCTCTGCCAGCCGCAGGATCTGCGCGGTGCCGCGCCGGGGGGGCAGCTTCGTGCCGGTCAGTCCGACGCGTTCGCCACCACGCACCAGCAGGATGGCGCAGGCAAGGGCGAGCAACCGGGCACGGTCGGCCTTGTGCGGCAACTCGGCGGTGCTTGAAAACCGCATTGACGCTCCCTGATCGACCCAGAGCATGACCGACTGCGCGATCTGCCATTCCCGTTCACGGACGAATTCGGTGTCGCCCCTCGCCGATCGGCGGTGGTCGATCAGGCGTCGGCTGTCGCCGGCCTGCGCGGGGCGATATTGCCAGAAGTCATCCCCCAGACCCGCGCGCCGGCGTCCGTGATCGCCCAGCAGAACGGCTCCGGCCAGTTGCTTGGCGCGCGCCAGCAGGGCGGGCAGACGCGCGGCTTCATGCTCTGCATCTGCGCGCAGAGCGGTCGGCCGGTTCTGATCCGCGAGAGTGGAGAGTGGTGTCACGCAGCCGCCCGTGCGCCAGAAAGCGCGGTTGCCGTTGTTTCTATGAGGTCAACCAGGCTGTCGCCGCGAGCACGTGCCGCGAAGTTCAGCGCCATGCGGTGGCTCAGAACCGGGCGCGCCATATCGATCACGTCTTCGGCGGAGGGCGCAAGCCGCCCCTGCAGCAACGCGCGGGCGCGTACAGTCAGCATGAGTGCCTGCGCGGCGCGCGGACCGGGACCCCAGGCGACCGTATCCTTGACCTGCTGGCTGGCGTCTTCTTCCTCGGGACGGAAGGCGCGCACGAGGTCGAGGATCATCTCAACCACGCTTTCGCCTACCGGCATGCGGCGCAAGAGCTTTTGTGCGGCCAGAAGTTCGGCGGCTGTAAAGACTTCGGTCGAGACCTCCTCGGACTGGCCGGTGGTGGCCAGCAGGATCTCGCGTTCCGTATCGCGGTCCGGGTAGGCGACGTCGATCTGTACCAGAAAGCGGTCAAGCTGCGCCTCGGGCAGCGGGTAGGTGCCTTCCTGTTCGATCGGGTTTTGCGTTGCGAGCACGTGGAAAGGCATGCCAAGCGGGCGACTTTCGCCCGCAACAGTGACGGTTTTTTCCTGCATGGCCTGCAGAAGCGCCGATTGCGTACGCGGTGATGCGCGGTTGATTTCATCCGCCATCAGCAATTGGCAAAAGATCGGGCCCTGAATGAAACGGAAGGCGCGGCTTCCGTCACTGGCGGTGTCGAGTACTTCGGAGCCGAGAATATCCGCCGGCATCAGGTCGGGGGTGAACTGCACGCGGTTGCCATGCAGGCCCATGACCGTCGACAGGGTTTCCACAAGCCGTGTCTTGCCAAGACCGGGCAGGCCGATCAGCAGCCCGTGTCCGCCACAGAGCAAGGCAGATAGCGTCAGTTCGACGACGCGCTCCTGGCCGATGAATCGCTTGGTGATCGATTCCCTGGCCAGACGCAGCTTTTCGCCGAGGGCCTCGATCTCTGCGACCATATCTTCCGCGTCAGTCATGACAATGCTCTCCGATGATTTATAATGCTCAGTTGTAAGTGTATCTCGCTTGAGGGAAATGGCAAAAGAGATGAGTGGACAAAAAACCGTTACACCCTCAGCAGAAAGTCTTGCGGCATCGTTAACTGCCGCAAAATCACGCGGGTTGCCGCCGGTGGAGCAGTGGGACCCGCCGTTTTGCGGCGATCTGGACATGCGGATCGCCCGTGACGGGACGTGGTTTTACCAGGGCACGCCCATCGGACGCCCGGGTCTGGTGAAGCTCTTTTCATCGATTCTGAAGAAGGAGGGCGACAAGTTCTACCTTGTTACACCGGTTGAAAAGGTCGGCATCACGGTCGATGACGCGCCCTTCGTCGCGGTGGACTTCGTGGTCTCGGGCTCCGGGCGGGATCAGGTTCTGACCTTCGAGACACAGGTGGGCGACCGTGCCGTGGCCAGCGACGACCTGCCAATCCGCGTGGTGCGTGACCCCGATACCGGCGAGCCCTCGCCCTATGTGCGTATCCGGCGCAACCTCGAGGCGCTGATCGACCGCAAAAGCTTTTACCGGATGGTGGACATCGGAGAGCATCATGACGGCTGGTTCGGGGTCTGGTCTTCGGGCACGTTCTTTCCGGTCATACCCAGCGCCGAATTGTCCTGACACTTTATTGCAACGGGGGTGCAGGCAAGCTGCACCCTACACACCATCACAGACGGAGCACGACAGGGAGAGCGAACATGAGCACGGCGGTCATTATCGGAGCGGGATCGGGCCTCTCCGCGGCCCTTGCACGGAAATTGGCCGCGCGCGGCCAAGAGGTGGTGCTGGGCGCGCGGGATGCGAGCAAGCTGGCAGCGCTGTGCGAGGAAACCGGAGCGCGGGCCGTGGCCATGGACGCCAGCGACCCGGCGCAGGTTTCAGAGTTTTTCGACGGTATTGCAGGCGACATTCGCGTGGCGATCTACAATCCGTCGCAGCGCCTCGCGGGGGGTATCGCCGATCTCGATCCTGAAGAGGTACGGGCGGCGGTCGAGGTCACCGCCTTCGGCGCGTTCCTGATGGGGCGCGAAGCGGCGCGGCGCATGGCGGAGCAGTCCGGCGACGTAAAGGGAACGATCCTCTTTACCGGTGCGTCAGCCGGGGTGAAGGGATTTGCCCGCTCCGCCGCCTTCGCGATGGGCAAATTCGCGCAGCGCGGGCTGGCGCAGTCGATGTCGCGCGAACTGCACCCGCAGGGCATTCACGTTGCCTGGATCAACATCGACGGCGGTATTTCCAACCCGCACCGACCCGGGCGCGCGGACGACGGCAGCGACAGGATGCTCGACCCCGACGCCATTGCCACCGCCTATCTGCAACTCGTGGACCAGCACCGTTCTGCCTGGAGCAGCGAGTTGGCCCTGCGCCCCTGGGTGGAGACCTTCTGAAGATGGTGCTGAGGTCATGATCGCACGGGAATGCAGATGAAGCTTGCTGCCAATCTCAACACGCTCTGGCGCGAATTGCCCTATCTGGACCAGTTTGAAGCCGCTGTCGTCGCCGGGTTCGAAGGTGTTACCGTTCCATTTCCCTACGATCTTCCGGCCAAGGAAACGTATCGGGCGGCGTTGCGTAACGGTCTGGCGCTGTTGCAGATCAGCGCACCGCCGCCGAACTACACCGGTGGCGAACGCGGTTTCGCGGCGCTGGTGGGGCGCGAGGAGCGCTTTCGATACGATCTGCGCAGGGCGCTGCGTTACTGCGAGGTGCTGAAGGTGCCGCTTTTGCAGGTGATGGTGGGCGCGGCATCGGGCGAAAACGCGTGGCGATGCCTCGTGGAGAACCTGACCTATGGATGCGCGCAGGCGCCAGCGGGAATGCGCCTGTTGCTGAAGCCGCAAGCCGATGAGGCCGCGTTTCTGAACGATTTCGACCGCGCGGTGTCGGTTATCGAAGCGGTGGGAGCGGAAAACCTGGCCCTGCAGTTTCCCGCGGCGCACGCGCAACAGCTTTGCGGGGATGCGGTGGCGGCGCTGGAGAGATACGCCCCCTACATCGGCCAGATCATGCTTGCGGACGCGCCTGCCGGAGGCGCGCCGGGCACCGGGGAGATTGATCTGGAGAGGTTTTTTGCCGTGGCGCAAGCGCGGTGTCCTAAGGTCTGGATCACCGCGGATTATGACACGCAGGGCGCAACCGGGGATACGCTGCACTGGCTTGCGGAGGTAGCGCGCGGCTGATCGGGAGCCTCCGTCAGTGCGCGGTCGCCCAGTCGGGTCCCTGACCGGCATCCACTGTCAGTTTGACAGCCAGTTTCACCACCGGGTCGGCGGCGTTCTCCATGACCTTCCGCGCGGCGTCTATCAGATCGGCCTCGGCGCCGGTCTCTACTTCGAAAAGCAACTCGTCGTGTACCTGCAGCAGCATTTTTGCGGGCAGATCGGCGATCGCTTTCGGCATCCGGATCATGGCGCGGCGGATCACGTCGGCGGCGGTTCCCTGGATCGGTGCGTTGATCGCGGCCCGTGCGGCGAACCCGGCCTGCGGACCTTTCGCGCCGATGTTGGGAGTATGGATGCGGCGGCCGAAAAGCGTCTTTACATATCCCTTTTCCTTCGCAAAGGCCTTGGTATCGTCCATGTAGGTGCGAATGCCGGGGAACCGTTCGAAATAGCGATCGATGAAGCCCTGCGCCTCGGCGCGGGGGATTCGCAGGTTGCGCGCAAGGCCAAAGCCGGAAATACCGTAGATCACCCCGAAATTGATGGCCTTGGCGCGCCGGCGGATGTCCGGCGTCATCTCGTCCATGGGTACGTCGAACATCTCGGACGCGGTCATCGCGTGAATGTCCTGCCCGTCCTGAAAAGCCTGCTTCAATGCGGGAATATCGGCAATATGGGCGAGGATGCGCAGTTCGATCTGGCTGTAATCCAGCGCCACCAGCGTCTTGCCCTCCTCGGCGACGAAGGCCTCGCGGATGCGGCGGCCTTCTTCGGTTCGGATGGGGATGTTTTGCAGGTTCGGATCGGTCGAGGCGAGCCGGCCCGTGGAGGCGCCGGCGATCGCGTAGGAGGTGTGCACCCGCCCGGTTTCGGGATTGATGTGATCCTGCAGCGCGTCCGTGTAGGTCGATTTCAGCTTGCTGAGTTGCCGCCAGTCGAGGATTCGGCGCGGCAGTTCGTGCTCTGTAGCGAGGTCTTCGAGCACATCCGCCCCTGTGGCATAGGCTCCGGTCTTGCCTTTCTTTCCGCCTTCCAGCCCCATCTCGTCGAAGAGGATTTCCCCCAGTTGCTTGGGGCTGCCGACGTTGAACTTGCGGCCTGCAAGCTCGTAGATTTCATCTTCGAGCCCGGCCATCTTCTGGCTGAAGGCATTGGACATGCGGCTGAGCGTGTCGCGGTCCACCTTGATGCCGGTACGCTCCATTTCCGCAAGCACGGGCACCAGCGGGCGTTCCAGCGTTTCATAGACCGTGGTTACCTGTGCGCGGTGCAGTGACGGCTTGAAATGCTGCCAGAGGCGCAGCGTGATATCGGCATCTTCGGCGGCATAAGGAACGGCGTCCTCAAGCGGGACCTGGTCAAAAGTGATCGCCGATTTACCAGAGCCTAACAAGGGCTTTATCGGGATCGGCGTATGGTTGAGATAGCGCTCCGACAATGCGTCCATCCCGTGCCCGTGCAGACCGCCGTGCATTGCGTAGGACATCAGCATCGTATCGTCGATCGGGGCGACCGTGATGCCGACACGCGCGAAAATCTTCGCGTCGTATTTCATGTTCTGGCCAATTTTCAGGATGCTGGGATCTTCGAGCAGGGGCTTGAGCATCTCAAGCGCGGTTTCCGTCGGCATTTGCCCATCGGCCAGCGCGTCGGAGCCGAAGAGGTCGTCGCCCCCTTGTGCGCGGTGGATCAGCGGGATGTAGCAGGCTGTCCCCGGTTCGACGCAGAGCGAAATGCCCACGAGGTCTGCCGTCATCTCGTTGAGGCCTGTGGTTTCGGTGTCGACCGCCACGTAGCCGCGTTCGTAGATCCGGTCGATCCAGTCCTGAAGCGCTTCGGCGTCGCCGACTTTCGTATAGCCGGATTTGTCGAAGGGAACTTCTTCGATATCAGGTCCTGCGGGCGCATTTGCAGGCGTGTCGTCGATTTCGGGCATCTCCACACCCAGCTGATCGGCAATCCGCTTGGTCAGGGTGCGGAATTCCATTTCAGCGAGAAACGGCATCAGCTGATCCGGATCCGGGTCGCGTACCTCCAGATCGTCGAGCGTGAAATCGAGCGGCGTTTCCTCGTCCAGCAGCACCAGTTTGCGCGACAGGCGGATCTGGTCGGCGTGCTCGATCAGCGTCTGGCGGCGTTTTGGCTGCTTGATTTCCTCGGCGCGCTCGAGCAGCGTGTCGAGATCGCCGAATTCGTTGATGAGAAGGGCCGCGGTCTTGATGCCGATGCCGGGTGCGCCCGGAATATTATCGACGGAATCGCCCGCTAGAGCCTGCACATCGACCACCCGGTCGGGATAGACACCAAACTTTTCGAATACCCCTTCACTGTCGATGCGCTTGTTCTTCATCGCGTCGAGCATTTCGATACCGTCGCCGACCAGTTGCATCAGGTCCTTGTCGGAACTGATGATGGTGCAGCGGCCCCCGGCTTTGCGTGCCTGCACCGCCAGCGTGGCGATGATGTCGTCGGCCTCGTAGCCTTCCTTTTCCTTGCAGGCGATGTTGAAGGCCTCTGTGGCGCGGCGGGTCAGCGGGATTTGCGGCCGCAGGTCTTCCGGCATCTCGTCGCGGTTGGCCTTGTACTGATCGTACATGTCGTTGCGGAAGGTGTGGCTGCCCTTGTCGAAGATCACGGCCGCATGGGTCGGCGCATCGGGGCCGGTATTCGCCTCGACGTATTTATGCAGCATGTTGCAAAAACCGGAAACCGCCCCGATCGGCAGACCATCCGATTTGCGCGTGAGCGGTGGCAGGGCATGGTAGGCGCGAAAAATGAAGGCCGACCCGTCGATCAGGTGAAGGTGGTGCCCCTTGCCAAAAGCCATTCCGATCTCCTCTGCGTGCGTTGCCTGCCTAAATGGCGCGACGTTCGCATGAAGTCCAGAACCGTTGCGGGTAAAGCGGGATTAACTTCCGAGAATGGAGTCCAGATTTTGCATGATACCGATCAGCAGCATCACGCCGGCAATGATCAGCACCGCAATGAGGACGACCTGCACGAAAATCGCCCCGATGCTGATCGCCGTGCCGCAGGCAGCCGCGCGCCTGGGTTCGCGGCGGATGAAGGCGACGATTGCAAGGATAAGCCCCAGAACGCCCGCCGCCGGCGCTGCGGCCATCAGGATGCGGTCAATGTCCCACGTGGCTAGGACGATGGTCTCCTGAGGTTGCGGTTGCCCCTGAACCGCACGCATGGCAGCGGCGCGCATGTTGCCGGCGATCTCACCAATCGAGGTGCCGATATCTGGTTGCGGCGAAAAGGGTCCGGCATAGACAACGAGCAAGGCGATGAAAATACCCGCGCCGCCGCATGCGATTGCTGCGTAGGAGAACATCGCGTTCTGCAAACGAAGGTCCATTTCACGTCTCCCGAAGATCCGGCAGACGAAATATCGGCGAAAAACGGCGATAATTTGTCCGGGCTCAGGCTTTGCCTTCGAGATCCTTGTGGATGTACTTGCAGTCACAGTAGCCGCATTCCACCCAACCGGTGTCGCGCGGGATTTGCAACCAGACGCGGGGGTGGCCCAAAGCGCCTTCGCCGCCATCGCAGGCGATGCGGTAGCTTTCGACAATCTTGGTTTCGGGTGCGGGCTGGGTCATGGCGCCTTATCCTCAAATCCTGTGCGCCCGTTATGACCAAAGCGCCGCTGAGGGGCAAGCCCGTGTGGCGCTTTCAGCGGTCGATGCGGAACTGATAGCAGTTGTTGCGGGCGGATCGGACGTGAAGATAGGCGACGTGCTGGTCGTTTAACAGCTTGGAGGCGCGCGCGGGGAGGTCGCCAGCAGCAATGATTGCGCCGGTGCCGTAGATGATTCTGTCCTCCGCGTCATAGGCCTTCATCAGATACTCGGGCGTGCTGCGCAGGATCGCTGGAATATCTTGCCCGGCATGACGGGTGCAGGCTCCGGCACAGAGAAAAATCGGGCCGGTCTCGGCATAAGGCTGCCGTGTAGGGAACGGGCGGTACGCGAGGATCAGCATCGGCGCTCCTGCGGGGATGTTTCCAAGGCAGTGGCGGCAGGGATTGCCGGTGCCGTCGGAGACAGCCCGTTCTGGCGGTTGTCCATGCGCATCCGGGGCGCCGTTCCGCAGTTTTTGGACGATTTTCGTCTCTAAAGCGGTGTAATTCATTGCCTTGTTTCCACCTTTAAAAGCAGTGATGGCTTCCGAGGTAACAGGCGATTGCCCCTCATGCCGATCCGATTCCTGCGCATTCAAAAAGAGACTCCAAATAAGAACAAAAGGTGAATATACTGCGCTCCTGCCATGTTTGCCGAATTGAATATCACGTCGAACTTCTCCTTTCTGAAGGGTGCCTCGCACCCTGAGGAGTATGTGTCCCGCGCCGCCGCGCTGGGCCTGCAGGCGATTGCGATTGCCGATGAGAACTCGGTTGCGGGGATTGTGCGCGCCCATGCCCGCGCGCGCGAGATTGCGCGGCAGGTTCGCGAACGGCAGGCTTGGGAAGCCAGGCATGGCAGGATCGGGCCGGAATTGCCCGATGCGCTGTGCGGGCGGCCGGTGTCGCCTGCGCTCTATGCCATGCCACGGGTTGTTCCGGCGGCGCGGCTGCGGTTTACGGATGCGCCTGACATCACCGCTCTGCCCGAAGACCGGGTCGGCTGGGCGAGCCTGTGCCGCATTCTGTCGACCGGTCGGCTACGCGCCGACAAGGGCGCCTGCGATCTGCAGCTTGCCGATCTGCTGGAGTGGGGCGAGGGGCTGCACCTGATCCTCTGGCCAGAAGCGCAGGAGGGGCCGGGCGGCGCGGGCGGATGGGTCGAAACCGCGCGGCGGTTGACGCGCCGCTTTGCCGGGAAA
>JBFFFS010000079.1:0-10910 GCA_041557855.1 Roseobacter sp.
GATGGATATTTCCGTCTATTCTTTTACAGCCGTGGTGCAGCGCGCCGAAAAGATGATGTCTGCCGGTGGGTCCTGTCTGACGCTGACCTATTACGGTGCCGAGAAGGTGATGCCGCACTATAACGTGATGGGTGTCGCCAAGGCGGCACTGGAAGCCTCGGTGCAGTATCTCGCGGAAGATCTCGGCAAGGATGGCATCCGTGTCAACGCGATCTCGGCCGGGCCGATCAAGACGCTGGCGGCCTCGGGCATCGGCGATTTCCGCTACATCATGAAGTGGAACGAATACAACTCCCCCCTGCGGCGCAACGTGACCATCGAGGATGTGGGCAAGGCGGCGCTGTTCCTGCTGTACGATCTGGGCTCCGGCACCACCGGGGAGAACCTGCACGTGGATGCAGGCTACCACGTGGTCGGGATGAAGGCGGTCGATGCGCCGGACATGAGCAAGGACTGACCTTGGTGAGCGATCTGAGCCTTGCCCAGGTAGCGGCCTTCAATCTGACGCTGCTCGCGGCGATGGCGTCGCCCGGCCCTGCCTTCCTTCTTGTTCTGCGCAACAGTATCGCGGAGGGACCGCGTGCCGGCATCCTTACAGGCCTGGGTCTGGGGATCGTCGCGGCGCTTTGGACCGGAGCGGCACTGGCCGGGCTCGCGGCGGTTTTCGAGGTGGTTCCCTGGCTTTACGCCGCGATGAAGGTCGGCGGGGCGCTTTATCTCATATATCTCGCCTGGGGCATGTGGCGTGACGCGGCAAGGCCGCTGGACACTACCGTGGCCGCGCGCCGGCGCGCGTTCCGCGCCGGTCTGCTGGTCAACCTCGCCAATCCCAAGTCAGTGCTTTTTGCGGGGGCGGTGATCGTGGTGATCTTCCCGGCGGGCCTGTCGGCGGGCGACAGCGCGCTGATCGTGCTCAACCACCTGATCTTCGAAATCTGCGTTTATACGGCCATGGCGCTCGGTCTTTCGAGCCCCCCTGCCCGTGCGGCCTATCTGCGCCTGAAGGTCTGGTTCGACAGGATCGCCGCCGGCATCATGGGCGCGCTCGGGCTGCGCCTGATTTTGGAAAGGGAGTGAAATGACACCGAAAGACCCAAGCCGCCTGCCCCATGAGAAAGGCTTTCACGTATCCTGGGATCAGCTGCACCGTGACGCACGGGCGCTGGCGTGGCGGCTCGACGGGCGGGGTCCCGACGAGGGCGGCTGGCGCGCGGTGGTCGCGATCACGCGCGGCGGCATGGCCCCCGCGATGATCGTCGCGCGCGAGCTGGACATCCGCACCGTCGATACGATCTCGGTCAAATCCTACCACGCAGGTGGCGGCAAGGCGGATCAGCGCCGCGAGGCCCGGGTTCTCAAGAGCCCCGATGCAGAGATGATGGGCGACGGCACCGGTGTGCTGGTGGTCGATGACCTGGTGGATACAGGCAAAACGCTGGAACTGGTTCGCGAACTGTATCCGAATGCGCATTTCGCTACCGTCTATGCCAAGCCGCAGGGTGAAGCGCAGGTGGATACCTTCATTACCGGCGTGAGCCAGGATACCTGGATCTTCTTTCCCTGGGACATGGCCCTGCAATACGTCGAGCCCTACCGTGGCAAGGACTGAGAAGATGCGGAATTTCATGCCTCCGGCGGGGATATTTAAGGTCCAAAGAAGCGGGGAACCGATATGAGCCTTTCCCGGACCGAACAGACCTTCCGCCCGCCTGTCATGGAGGCGCGGCGCTGGATCGATGGCGTGAGCTTTCCCTCGGATCGGCCGCTTATCAATGTCAGCCAGGCAGCGCCGGTCGATCCGCCGCCCGATGCGCTGCGGCGCGCGATGGCGGAGGTGGCACTGACCCGGGATGACGCGCACCTCTACGGCCCGGTGCTGGGCCTGCCCGCGCTCCGCGAGGAACTGGCACAGCGGACCGCGCTGATTTACGGCGGCGCGGTCGCGGCGGACCAGGTGGCGATTACCTCGGGCTGCAACCAGGCCTTCGCAGCCGCCATAGCGTCGCTGTGCGGTGAAGGCGACGAGGTGATCCTGCCGACGCCGTGGTATTTCAATCACAAGATGTGGCTGGACATGGCCGGAGTAACGGCAGTGGCGCTGCCCACGGGCCCCGCGCTTCTGCCCGACCCGGAAGCAGCTGCCGCGCTCATCACCCAGCGCACCCGCGCGATCGCACTGGTCACGCCGAACAACCCGGCCGGGGTCGAGTACCCTGCCGAGCTGGTCATGGCCTTCTTCGAACTGGCGCGCGAAAACGGCATCGCGCTCATCGTCGATGAAACGTACCGCGACTTTCACAGTCGCGCCGGCGCGCCGCACGATCTGTTCCGCGATCCTGACTGGGCGGACACACTGATCCATCTTTACTCCTTCTCCAAGGCTTACAGGCTCACGGGGCACCGGGTGGGCGCGATCATCTGCGACAGTGGTCGGCTGTCGGAAGTGGAAAAATTCCTCGATACGGTGGCGATCTGCCCGGCGCAGATCGGCCAGCACGCGGCGCTTTGGGGGATGCAGAACCTCACCCAGTGGCTGGCCGGCGAACGCGACGGAATCCTCGCGCGTCGGCACGCCATCGAGACCGGATTCCCAAGGCTTGCGGCGGAGGGCTGGCATCTCATGGGACTGGGCGCCTATTTCGCCTACCTGTCCCATCCGTTTGAGGCCTCTTCTGCCGATTTGGCGCCGCGTATGGTCGAAGATTGCGGTGTTCTCTGCCTGCCCGGCACCATGTTCACGCCCGAAGACGACCGCAGCGGCCCCCGGCAGTTGCGCATCGCCTTCGCCAATCTGGACGTGGCCGGCATCGACGTGCTTTTCGACCGGCTGAGCGCGCTGCGCGGCTGAGGCCGGTCGGCCCTTGCTCCCCACTGCAGTCCCGCATAGATAGGCTTTCAACACGAAAACGTTGCGCACAAAGGATGACCATGGCCAGAGGTTCAAGCATTTCGAAAACCGCGATCTGGATTCTGCTGGGTCTGCTGATCCTGGGGCTTGCGGGGTTCGGCGCGACCAATCTGTCAGGCACCGTGCGCACCGTCGGCACGGCGGGTGACAAGCCGATTCCGGTGGAGACCTACGCACGGCAGCTGCAACAGGAAATGCGCGCCGTGGAGCAGGAGACCGGGGAGGCCCTGCCCTTTGCCCGCGCGCAGCAGATCGGGCTTGACCGCGCGGTTTTACGGCGGCTGGTGGCGACGCGGTCGCTGGATCACGAGGCAGATGTGCTCGGCATTTCGGTGGGTGACGAGCAGCTGCGCAACCGGATCCTCGACATTCAGGGCTTTCAGGGGATCGACGGCACCTTTGACCGCGACAACTACCGGTTCACGCTGGAGCAGGCCGGACTGAGCGAATCGGAGTTCGAAGAACAACTGCGCGAGGAAGTGTCCCGCACCATCCTGCAGGGCGCAGTCCTCGGCGGTGTGACGATGCCGGACACTTATGTGGACACGCTTATCAATTACGTGGGCGAGCAGCGCAGTTTCACGCGCAGTGTACTGGGGGCCAGCGATCTCACGACCACGCTGGAGGAGCCGGATGAAGCGGCCCTGCGGGCGCATTACGACGAGAATATCGACGACTTCATGCTGCCCGAGACCAAGAAGATCACTTATGCGATCCTGACGCCTGACGATCTGATCGACGAGGTCGAGGTCGATGAAGCCGCGCTGCGCCAGGCCTATGAACAGCGCGCCGACGAGTTCAACCAGCCCGAACGGCGGCTGGTGGAGCGGCTGGCCTTTCTGACAGCGGAAAGCGCGGCAGACGCGGCGGCCTCCCTCGCGGAAGGCGCGGCCTTCGAAGATCTTGTGGAGGATCGCGGTCTTGAACTGGCTGATATCGATCTGGGCGACGTGAGCGAGGCCGATCTCGGCGAGGCCGGCGCAGAGGTTTTTGCAGCTGACGTGGGCGCGGTAGTCGGCCCTCTGCCCAGCACGCTCGGCCCCGCCCTCTTCCGCGTCAACGGCATTCTCGAAGCACAGGTTACCTCTTTTGAAGAGGCCGAGGAAATTTTGCGTCCGCAGATTGCAAACGATCGCGCGCAACGTCTTGTGGATGCGCAGGCGGAGAGTTTCGAAGACCTGCTGGCGGGCGGTGCGACGCTGGAAGACCTGTCGGCAGAGACGGACATGACGCTGGGACAAATCGATTGGACCGCGAATATCGCCGAAGGTGTCGCGGCCTATGAGGCCTTCCGCCGTTTCGCCGCAGCCGTTGCCACCGATGACTATCCGGAAATCGAGCGTCTGGACGATGGCGGACTGTTTGCCCTGCGCCTTGATGCGGTGCTGCCGCCGCGCCCTGAACCCTTTGAAGAGGCGCGTGACGAGGTACTGTCTCATTGGCGGGCACAAGAAACCGCGCGCCTCCTGAGCCTCCAGGCCGAGGACATCGTCACCGAACTGCGCGGGGGAGCATCCTTTGCCGATGCCGAACTGGATGCGATCCGGGAAGAAAACCTGCTGCGCTCCGATTTCGTGCCGGGCACACCACCGGGCTTCCTCAACCGCGTCTTCGACATGGAAGTCGGTGACATCGAGGTGATCGAGAGCGAGGCCGCGGTCATCATCGTGCGTCTCGACGCAGTCGCTCCGCCGGCCGAGGACGGTGAAGCAGCGGCGCTGGCGGCGCAGCTTTCGCAGCGGGCCAGCCAGCAACTGGCGCGTGATATTTTCGAGGCATTCAGCGGCGATGTCGTGCGCCGGGCCAATCCGCAGATCAACCAGCAGGCCCTTCAGGCCGTGCATGTGAACTTTCCCTGATCCGATATGGCATTGACCCCCGAATTCACGGCTTTCGAAACGGCTTACACGGCAGGGCGAAACCAGATCGTCTTTACCCGCCTGGCGGCTGATCTGGACACGCCGGTGTCGCTGATGCTGAAACTGACCGGCGCTCAAAAAGATGCCTTCGTGCTGGAGTCCGTGACCGGCGGCGAGGTGCGCGGGCGTTACTCCATCATCGGGATGAAACCGGACCTGATCTGGCGGTGTCGCGGTGAGGGCAGCGAAATCAACCGCGCGGCGCGTTACGATGCCGACGCGTTCACGCCGCTCGACGGCAATCCGCTGCAGACGCTGCGCGCGCTGATTGACGAAAGCCGCATTGATCTGCCGGTGGACCTGCCGCAGGCCGCGGCGGGACTGTTCGGCTATCTTGGCTATGACATGGTACGGCTGGTGGAACATCTGCCGGATATCAACCCCGACCCTCTCGGCCTGCCCGACGCAGTCATGATGCGCCCCTCGGTCATTGCGGTGCTCGACGGGGTCAAGGGCGAGGTCACCGTGGTCTCGCCGGCCTGGGTCTCGGAAGGTCAGACCGCGCGCGCGGCCTACGCGCAAGCAGCCGAGCGCGTGATGGACGCGGTGCGCGATCTGGAGCGGGCCATGCCCGCGACCACGCGGGACCTGGGTGAAGCGGCGTCCCCTGCCGACCCGGTGAGCAATTTCACACATGAAGGCTACAAGGCCGCGGTCGAAAAGGCGCGCGACTATATCCGTGCCGGTGACATCTTTCAGGTCGTTCCCTCGCAGCGCTGGACGCAGGAATTCGTACAAGATCCATTTGCGCTCTACCGGTCCTTGCGGCGCACGAACCCCTCGCCCTTCATGTTCTATTTCAACTTCGGCGGCTTCCAGGTGATCGGCGCGAGCCCCGAGATTCTCGTGCGGGTCTTCGGCCGGGAAGTGACGATCCGCCCGATCGCGGGCACCCGCCCGCGCGGCGCGACGCCGGAACAGGACAATGCCAACGAGGCCGATCTGCTGGCGGACCAGAAGGAGCTTGCGGAGCATTTGATGCTCCTCGATCTGGGCCGCAACGACGTGGGCCGGGTTGCCAAGATCGGCACCGTGCGCCCGACCGAGGAGTTCATCGTCGAGCGCTACAGCCACGTGATGCATATCGTGTCGAACGTCGTGGGTGAACTGGACCAAGGCAAGGACGCGCTCGATGCCTTCTTTGCCGGCATGCCCGCTGGGACTGTCTCGGGGGCACCAAAGGTTCGGGCGATGGAGATCATCGACGAACTGGAGCCGGAAAAGCGCGGTGTTTACGGTGGTGGCGTCGGCTATTTCAGCGCTGGCGGCGATATGGACATGTGTATCGCGCTGCGCACGGCGGTGGTTCAGGATCAGAAGCTCTACATCCAGGCGGGCGGCGGTGTCGTCTATGACAGCGATCCCGAGGCCGAATACCAGGAGACCGTGCACAAGTCGAATGCGATCCGTCGCGCGGCCGCAGATGCGGCCCGCTTCAGCGGCGACGGCAACCGCTAGCAGATGGCCCGCACCGGTTTCGAAATCGCGGGCCGGACCATCGCGCCGGGGAGCGTCGAGACTGTGGACTTGCCGGTGTCCACCCTGCCCGATCATACGCCGGTACATCTGTCCGTGCAGGTGCATCACGGCAAGCGCGCCGGCCCGAAGCTGTTCATTTCAGCGGCTGTTCACGGCGACGAGGTGATCGGCGTCGAGATCGTGCGCCGCCTGCTGCGCGCACCGCAGCTTGCATCGCTGCGCGGCACGCTTCTGGTGGTACCCGTGGTCAACAGCTTCGGTTTTCTGAACCGGTCGCGTTATCTGCCGGACCGGCGGGACCTGAACCGCTGTTTTCCGGGGCACCGGTCGGGATCGCTCGGGGCACGGCTGGCGCATATCTTCCTGTCGGAGGTGGTGCTGCGGTGCGACATGGGTATCGACCTGCATTCGGCAGCCATTCACCGCACCAACTTGCCGCAAATCCGGGTTTCGCCCGACGACAAGACCACGCAGGCGATGGCCGAAGCCTTTGGCGCGCCGGTGGTACTGACCTCGCCGCTGCGCGAAGGATCGCTGCGGGCCGAAGCCGCCAAACGCGGCACCTCGGTGCTGCTGTACGAAGCGGGCGAAGGTCTGCGGTTTGACGAGATGGCGGTGCGTGCAGGGGTTGCCGGGATTTTGCGGGTGATGCGCAGCCTGTCGATGCTACCCGCCAAGGGCATCGCCAAGGCCAAGGCGCCCCCGTATGTCTGCGCGTCCTCCGCCTGGGTACGTGCCCCGGCCGGAGGTCTGCTGCGCACCTTCAGAGCCGAAGGCGAAGTGGTCGAACAGGGCTGCGTGCTGGCCTGCGTGGCTGATCCTTTCGGCGAGACCGAAACGGAGATCATCGCCCCATCGCCAGGTATTCTCGTGGGGCGGGCTATTCTGCCGGTGGTCAACGAGGGAGACGCTGTCTTTCACCTCGCGCAACTGAGCCCGCGCGCAACCGGGGCCACGGTGGAGAACCTCGCGCAGCAACTGGAAACAGATCCGCTGTTCGATGAGGATGAGATCATCTGATCCGCCACCGCGACCCAAACCGATGCATATCGCTGGAACCAGAGACAGAAGTCGGCGGAAATGAGCCGCGCAAATATCCATAGGTCGATTTTGTGCACCGTCAGCAAGACCCAAAAACGCGGCGCGGGCTTGCTGCTGGCAGCGTTCTGTCCAAGCGGTCAACCTGATCGTCCCGCTATGCGCGGCAAAACCTTTCAGGGCCAAAGCGCTCAGCGCTGCTTTTATCAAACCTGTGCGCTTATTGCGCGGATGTTCGCAGCGCGGCGGATACCGGGGCCAGCGCGACCTTCGATGCGCGGTCATTGAGCGCCCAGAGAAGCAAGGCAGAAATCGTTTCCTCGCGCAGTCGGCCCAACATGATCACGCCGTTCTCCTGCCCCGCGCGAAACGCCGCCTGGTCGAGGAAACGCCGGATCACGGTCGGCGACTGCCCTTGTGCATCGAAATCCCGGAAAATCACCGCCGAAGGCACGCCCTCTCTGGCGGCCTGTTTCTGCACCGTATTCAGCCCCTGATTTTGCGTCACCAGACCGTGTCCGGTCTGCGCAAGGATTTCCGCCACCTGCTGACCGCTGTCGATGCTCGTCTGCACCCCAGTCCGCACTCCTTCCAGCACACCAACCGCCTGCGGCACGCGTTCCAGTGCGACCGCAAGGTTGACTTCGGCATCCTGTGCCGTTGCCCCTTCCGGCAGATCGATCATCGCCAGCACCTCGAAGCCCTCCGCACGGTAGGCCTCGATGCGCTCCTGCACATCGGGCAGCATGGCGTCCACGGCGAAACTTACCGGGTATGGAAAGCTGCGCAGGGCCGCGATACCGATCTTGTCACCCGAAAGATCCACGCCGTTGTCCATCAAGACGATGGACATGACGGGTTTGCCCTCTGGGTTTTCGAAGGGCACCGCGAATTTCTCGACCGGCGCCATATCCGGGTCGGCGACCACTGCCGCCGGTTCCGGGGCGATTTGCGGCTCAGGTTGCGGCGGCTCTGCCGCCGGGACAGTCAGGGTCGGCAGGCGGTTGATCAGAACCTCATCCTTTTCCGGCGCACTTTCCGTGCTGTTGGAGGCCGCGACGTACTGAGCCTGATCAGGTTCGGCCACTGCATCCGGCGCGGTCTCGACAAGTGCGGCCGGCGCCAGTGCCAGTTGTGGCGCAGGGGCTTCTTCCAGCGCAGGTGCCGCCTCGTCTCCGTTCGTGGCGGGGAGCGGCGCTGCGGACTGCGCATCCAGCGTTGCGGTCGCTTCGACTGCAGCGGATTCGCTTTCACCTGCATTCTGCGGCGCGTCTGCCCCGCTTGGCGTTTCGAGATCCTCGGCCATCGCCAGTTCGGGGGCAGCAGGCTCGCGCGCCAAATCATCGCTGACGGCTCCTTCCGGCACTTGCGCCTGCACCGCCGGTTTTTCAACTTCGGTCGCGACCTCGGGTTGCGGCGTTTCGCGATCGGGCGCAGCCTCGGGCGCCGGAGCGGCGCTTTTCACCGCAGGTGCGGTCTCCACCGGCAACGCCGCTACCTCATAGGTCTCAATCAGAGCTGCGGTCTCAGCCGTGTCGGGCGCGGTGGGGGAAGATACGTCGGTCATCACGGAGGGGGCCGCTTCGGCCGGCGCCGGGTCAGCCTCTGCCGCTACCGTCCCGGCGGGGGGACTCTGCTCTTGCGCGCTTTCGGTAAAAGCGGAGGTTTCCGTATGGGCATCCGGCGCGGGCGGCTGAACGGGATCGGCAGCAATCGAGGTCACTTCAACATCGAGTTGCTGGGCGATCTCCGGGGCGTCCGTCATTGCCGCGGGCGCGGCATCTTCCGCCGCCGGCTGCTGTGCGACCAAGGGCTCTTCGACCGGCTCGAAGGCGGAGGTCTGGGTCACCACTTCGGGGGCCGCAGGCTGCGCGGGTTCGGTACTGATCGACACGCGCGGTTCCGTCGTTGGGACGGTCAGGCTGCCGCGCTGTGCCACGGCGACGCTGGGCGCTCTTGTATTACCCGCCGCCAACCCGTCACGCGCCGAGGCTTGTGGAACGTCGGCCTGCTCAAGCGCAGTTGCCAGCCCCGTTTGCGGGACCGCCGCAGGATCGGCAACGTCCGGCGCGATACCGGCCAGCGTATCCGGTGCCGGAGCCATCGCGCCATCGGCAAACTTGCCGGTGACCGGTTGCATCCGGGAGCCGATCTGAACATCCGTTGCCGCGGGCTCTGTCGGGACGGTTGCCGTGATCCGAGGCATCTGCCTTACCGTCGGGCCGTCATCGGCCAGAGAAAGAAGGGTCACGGCACCGAGGCTGATGCCCGCGCCCCACAGCGCGCCTCTGATGAAACCTTTGGCCACGTCTTGCCCATCCTCTCATTCAGCGCGTCTCGGTCAGAGCACATCCGCCGATCCGTTCGCTTCCGTCATCCGTCGGCCTCCCGCACCCCTTGACGCAGCGGGCCAACCCTGAACATGTATGCGCAACTTATACCGCGCCTGGGGCATCCGCCTCCAGCCCTGAATGCAAAGTTTTGGACATGTTGCTGCTGATCGACAACTATGACAGTTTCACCTACAATTTGTTACATTATTTAGGCAGCTTAGGCGCCGATGTTGTGGTGAAACGCAATGACGCGCTGGATGTGCAGCAGGCCATGGCGATGAATCCCGGCGGAATATTGCTGTCGCCGGGACCCTGCGACCCGGATCAGGCGGGAATCTGCCTTGCACTGACACAGGCGGCGGCAGAAACGCGTACCCCCTTGATGGGTGTCTGTCTCGGACACCAGACGATCGGCCAGGCATTCGGCGGCAAAGTGGTTCAGGCACAGGACATCGTGCACGGGAAAATGGGCGAAATTCATCACCATGGCACCGGTGTCTTCGAAGGGCTGCCCTCTCCGTTTGCGGCCACGCGATATCATTCCCTTGTCGTGGAACGCGGCAGCCTGCCGGAGTGCCTCGAGATTACCGCCGCGCTGACCGACGGGACCATCATGGGGCTGCAACACCGCGAGTTGCCCATTCACGGCGTCCAGTTCCACCCGGAGTCGATCCGCTCCGAACACGGGCACGCGCTGCTGAAGAATTTTCTCAACGAGATGAAGGTGGCGGCATGAGTGATGCGCTCAAACCCCTGATCGGTGCGGCGGCGGACGGACCGCTGACGCGCGCGCAGGCAGAAGAGGCGTTCGGCATCCTGTTCGAAGGCGAAGCCACGCCGAGCCAGATCGGCGGCCTGCTGATGGCCCTGCGCACGCGCGGCGAAACCGTCGAGGAATATGCCGCTGCCGCTGCGGTGATGCGCGCCAAATGCAACCCGGTCAAGGCACCGAAAGGTACGATGGATATCGTCGGCACCGGCGGCGACGGCAAAGGTACGCTGAACATCTCGACCGCCACCGCGTTCATCGTGGCCGGGGCGGGCGTGATCGTGGCCAAGCACGGCAACCGTAATCTCAGCTCGAAGTCGGGCGCGGCCGATGCGCTGACGCAGATGGGGCTGAACGTGATGGTCGGTCCCAAGGTGGTGGAAAAAGCCCTGAAGGAAGCCGGGATCGGCTTCATGATGGCCCCGATGCACCATCCGGCGATTGCTCACGTGATGCCCACGCGC
>JBFFFS010000080.1:0-10907 GCA_041557855.1 Roseobacter sp.
CGGCGAAGTGGTCGAAGGGCGGCTGCAGGGCGACCGGCTCGAAGATGTGAAGATCGTCACTTCCTCGGATCACCGGGTGGCTCCGCCCTGCCGCCATTTCAAATCCTGCGGCGGCTGCCAGTTGCAGCATGCCGATGATGAGCTGGTGGCCGAATGGAAGTTGGATGTGGTACGCACCGCACTCGCTGCCCACGGGTTAGAGACTGTTTTCAGGCCCATTCTGACTTCGCCCCCGCAGAGCCGCCGCCGGGCCGGATTTGCCGCGAGGCGCACGAAGAAGGGGGCGATGGTCGGGTTTCACGGACGCGCCTCCGACACGATCGTGCCGGTGCCCGACTGCCAAATCCTGCTGCCCGAGGTTCTCGCGGCGATCCCGGTGGCGGAAGAGCTTGCCACGCTGGGGGCGAGCCGAAAGGCGGTGCTGTCTGTGATGGTGACCGCGACGCGCACCGGGCTCGATGTGGCGGTCAGTGACGGTAAACCGCTCGATGGTCTTTTGCGCCAGCAGCTTGCCGCCCTGTGCGAAAAGCACAGGCTGGCACGGTTGTCATGGGGCGACGAAGTGCTGGCACAGCGGGAGCCGCCGCGACATATCTTCGGAACTGCCGAAGTCACGCCGCCGCCGGGCGCTTTCCTGCAGGCCACGGCCCATGGGGAGGAGTGCCTTACGCAGGCGGTAAAGGAAGCGGTGGGCGACGCCGGGCGGGTATTCGATCTTTTTGCCGGCTGCGGTACGTTTTCGCTGCCGCTGGCGCAGACCGCCGAAGTACATGCGGTCGAGAACGACGCGGCGATGCTGGCGGCCCTCGATGCCGGATGGCGGCATGGGAGCGGTCTGAAAACCGTATCCTGCGAGACCCGCGATCTGTTCCGGCGCCCGCTTATGTCCGACGAATTTGCGAAGGCCGAGGCGGTTGTGCTCGACCCGCCGCGCGCCGGTGCCGAGGCGCAGGTGGCGGAACTCGCGGGGTCGGGCGTGACGCGTCTGGCCTATGTCTCCTGCAACCCGGTAACCTTCGCACGCGATGCCGCCGTCCTGACAGCGGCGGGTTACAGCCTCGACTGGATACAGGTAGTGGATCAATTCCGCTGGTCCGCGCATGTGGAGCTTGCCGCCTGCTTTTCCGCTTCCCATATGCGGTGACAGATTTACGGGGAGACCATGATGACCGCGCGCGAACGTCTTGATCGCTGGCTGGACCAGCCTTGGGTGACCAGCCTTGTGGTTGCCGTCATTATCTTCAACGCTGTCCTTCTGGGCCTGGAAACCTCACCCCGTATCATGGCGCAGGCAGGCCCGTTGATATTGGCGCTGGATCAGGCTTGCCTTGCGTTTTTCGTCATCGAGATCCTGCTGAAAATCTATGCGCGCGGCGGGCAGTTTTTTCGCAACGGCTGGAACATTTTCGACTTGGTGATCGTCGGGGCTGCGCTGGTGCCCGGATCGCAGGGCGTATCGGTGTTGCGGGCACTAAGAATTCTTCGGGTCCTGCGCGTGATCTCCGTCGCGCCGAGCCTGAGGCGCGTGGTCGAAGGCTTCGTGACCGCGCTTCCCGGGATGGGAAGCGTCTTTCTGCTGATGGCGATCATCTTCTACATCGGTTCGGTCATCGCGACCAAGCTCTTTGCCTCGAGCTTTCCCGAGTGGTTCGGCTCTCTACCTCTCAGCGCCTATACGCTGTTCCAGATCATGACGCTGGAAAGCTGGTCGATGGGGATCGTGCGCCCGGTGATGGAGGTCTATCCCTATGCCTGGGTATTTTTCGTTCCCTTCATCATGGTGACGACCTTCGCAGTCGTGAACCTGCTGGTGGGCCTGATCGTCAACTCCATGCATGACGCGCATCAGGAAGAGGCGGGTGCGGTGACGGATGCTTACCGTGACGAGGTGCTGACGCGGCTTATTGCAATTGAGAAACGGCTCGACAAAAACCCGCCAAAGTGAGCTTTTTGCTGTCTTGATTAACGCTTTGACCATGGTATCGATGCAAAAGAGCAGTAAGTCGTAAAGACAAATCAGGTGGCAAAGCCATGCGTCGAAGAGAATTATTGACGGGCACCGCGGCCCTCATGGTGCTGGGGGCCTGCGCGGACCCCAAGTTCAAACGCTATTCCGGGCCGGAGGTGACCTTTGTCGTGGTCAACAAGGGCCAACGGCGGATGCATCTGTTGAATCACGACAAGGTTCTTGAAAGCTACGATATCCAATTGGGATTTGCGCCGGTCGGACACAAGCAGTTCGAAGGCGATGGAAAGACGCCCGAAGGGCTCTACCGGATCGACCGCCGCAACCCGAACAGCAAATATCACCTGTCTATCGGTATCTCGTACCCGAACGTGAAGGATGTGGCTTTTGCCCGGGAAAACGGCAAGTCCGCTGGCGGGGACATCTTCATTCACGGTCAGGAAGGGAAAACCGACCGTTCAGGTCACGACTGGACCTGGGGATGCATCGCCGTAAAGAACAAAGAGATCGAGGATATCTACGCGATGGTCCTCGATGGTACGTTGATCCAGATTAACGCCTGAACTTCAGGTGTTTTCTTCGAGAGCGAGTGCCCCGGTGGTGCCCATGATGAGGGTCCACCACAGTTTGCCGCTGGGTTCCTGAAACCATGCGAAACCCATGCGGTCCGCCTCTCCGCTCAGGATGGTGCGGCGGGTATCGGGCCTGTCCATCCATGCGCCGAGGGTTTCAAGTTCCGATTCGTATGTCTCGGAGATATTCTCGCCTACCAGTTGCCCCGTGAAGCCGACGCGCTGCACGCGCTGAATGGGCGAAGAGCCGTCCGATCCGAAATGCCAGGGCCGGTTTTGAATGGACATATCCCGGGAATGCGTGGCGGCGGCTGCATTCAACTGGGCATCCAACTCGACCGGCTGCATTCCGGACGCACCGCGCAGTGCGTTCACGGCGTCGAGCATTCGAAACTGTATCTTCCCGATGTCGCGTTCCTTGATCCGGTACACCTGCGGCAGCGGCTTGCCATCCGAATATACCTGCCTCGGCGCAGGCGCACAGGCCGAAAGTATCAGGGCAAGCGCAGCAAAAATGGACAACATGCGGATCATGACACACTCCTTGTCGGATCATCGGCGTCTTAGCCCGCCCGTCGTGGTAATTCAAACGCACATCGGCGTGAAGTCGCGCGATGACGCCTGTTTGATTTGCGGATGAGGCTTTCCAGCAATAGATATTCCAACGACAAAGCACGATCTCGATGATGGAGGCATATTATGTCGGACAATTCGTTCAAGGTGGCGGGGCGCCGGGCTTTTCTCGCGGGCGGCGCTGCTCTTCTTGCGACACCGGCACTTTCGCAGAACCTTGGTTCGGTAAACTCGGCGGCAACAACGCAGGGCGAGCGGGATCTGACATCAAGTGTACGGCGCAATATTTCCAGCTTCCGAACCCTGCGGTGGGAGCCTTATTTCTCGAACCTCAACAATGGCGCAATTCTTGTCGATATTGATAGCCGGGCGCTGCATTACTGGGCGGAAGGCGGTAATTTTTACAAATTGTACCCGTCGAGCGTACCGCTGACCGAAGAACTGACCCGCCGCGGCCGTACCCAGGTTGTACAAAAAGTCGAGGGTCCCAGCTGGCGACCCACGCCGTCAATGCGGGAGCGAAATCCGGATTGGCCGGAATACATTGGCCCGGGTCCGGATAACCCATTGGGAACGCATGCACTTTATCTAAGCTGGACGTATTATCGAATCCACGGGACCCACGATACACGCAAAATCGGACGGCAATCTTCCAACGGATGCATCGGCCTTTACAATGAGCATATTCAGGAACTTTTTGCCCTCACAAAAGTAGGCACCCAAGTGTTGCTTATTTGACGACATTTTGCCGGTTTGGGGAAAGCGTGGCAGAATCAGATTTGCAAACAGGCGCGTATGGTGATTTACAAGGGACCACGAGGTAAGTCTTGGGTGCGCGCCAACGCAAAACTTGGCGCGCCATTTCTGGAGGTTATGATATGAAAAAACTCGTTCTCGCAGCTGCTCTGACAGCCGCAGCATCCACAGCATATGCTGGCAACATGGAAGAGCCCGTTGTTGAAGCACCGGTCGTGGTAGAAGAAGCAGAAAGCTCCTCTACAGGTGTTTGGCTGCCGCTGATCCTGCTGGTCATCGTTGCTGCCGCTATCGCCTGATAGTTAGCACTACAACTAAAGAAAAGGCGGCACGCTATGTGCCGCCTTTTTTGTTTGGCGCAATGGTTTATGAGCAATTCGATGCCGGCGCTGTCAGTCGATCCAACCCTTGAGGTTGTCATCGATGGTATTGCACAACGCCTTGATATGCGCGTCGTCGTCATTGAGGCAGGGAATATAGGTGAAATGCTCGCCCCCCGCCTCTTCAAAGCTTTCCTTGATCTCTTCGTTGATTTCTTCCAGCGTCTCGATGCAGTCCGCTGAAAAGGCCGGCGCGCAAACAGCGATGTTTTTCTTGCCGGCTTCAGCAAGTCGCGCGACCTCTTCGACCGTATAGGGCTGCAGCCACTCCTCGGGCCCGAACTTGGACTGGAAGGTCGTGGTGATCTCGGTATCCTTCCATCCCAGCCGCTCTTTCAGCAACCGCGTCGTCTTCTGGCACTGGCAATGGTAGGGATCTCCTTCCATCAGGTAGCGGATGGGCACGCCGTGATAGGAACACACCAGAATATCGGGTTTTTTATCCAGCCCGGCATAGGCTCTTTCTATCGACTGTGCGAGCGCTTCGATGTAATCCGGCCGGTCGAAATAGGGATCAACCGTGCGCGTGGTGGGTTGCCATTTTTCGTAGGTCAAAGAACGGAAGAATTCGTCGTTGGCCGTGGCGGAGGTGGCTCCTGCGTAATGCGGATAAAGTGGGAAAAACAATATCTTGCGGCATCCGGCCGCTGTCATTTCAGCTACCTTGGACCGGGTGGACGGATTGCCGTAGCGCATGCAGAAATCAACCATGACTTCATCGCCGTGGCGGTCGTGCATTGCTTCCTTGATCTTCTTGGTCTGCGCCTTTGTGATCGTCATAAGCGGGCTTTCGCCCTCTTCCTCGTTCCAGATCGACTTGTAGGCGGCGCCGCTGGAAAAGGGGCGCTTTGACAGAATGATGAGTTGCAGCAGCGGTTGCCAGATCCATGGGCTGTAATCGATCACGCGGCGATCCGAGAGGAATTCGTTGAGATAGCGGCGCATGGACCAGTAGTCGTAATTGTCCGGCGTCCCGAGATTGGCCAGAAGGATACCGATCTTGGGCTTGGCAATGGCCGGATGATCCGCTGCGGCGTGGGTTGGGCGTGCCGCAACCTGCGATGTGGAGCTGCTGTCCAGCATATCTGGTTCCTTAATTCTCGAAGTATCGCCCTGAAATAGACGGTTTTGCCCGTGGGTCAATCACGCAAAGGCGTTTCCGGGACCGAGAGCGCGTCCGAAAGCCTCTGTTTGGCAGATCCGGGGCGCAGTGGCTGCTGTTGGCTTGGGTCAGGGGCCCACCCAGTCAGGAATACCATGTCGAAGGTTGCGACTATGCGACCTTCGTCGCCGGGAAAGTTCTCGGCATAAAGAGATTGCGCGGCTTCGAAGAGCGCGCGGGAGGGCGCGCGTTTCTGCCTTTGGGTCAGTGCGTTGGTCTCGCCCATATCGCGGAGATCGTGCATCAAGTGGAGCAAATCGCGATATTCCGCACGCAGCGGCACGCTATCGGCCACTGGCAATGCCAGCCCCGCGCGCTGCAGCAGCGCACCGAGGTCCCGGATTTCTCCCATCGGCGCAACCCGCGGCGACAGACCGCCGGTCAAAGCGATTTCCGCCTGCGAGAGGCAGGCCCGCAATTCCTCGAGAGTCTGTCCACCCAGTGTTGCCGCGATCAGAAGCCCGTCCGGTTTCAGGCTGCGGCGGCATTGGATGAGCTGCCCGACCGGGTCGTTGGCCCAATGCAGAGACAGGGAATGGATCACGAGGTCATGCGCGGCCTCTGACAAATCCAGTGTCTCTGAATCGGCGATTAACGTGGCTTGAGGCATCCGCGCCGCCCAGACATCTGGGAAGGGGGTGACAATCGCGATGTCCGTAAACGCCCTGTTAACCATGGCAAGCCGATCCTCGATCTCGTCTGCTGCCGATTCTTGCAAAAACAGCGCGTCGCGACGGCTCCGCGCGCGATGAAAGGCGAGAGCGTCGAGATCGGTCAGGGGCGTCAGCTTTTTCATGGGAGGCTACTTATTGTGGCACAGCTTGGTTTTCAAACGGCAGTTTCACTGGTCTATCCACCAAGATGCCTTGGGTGCGGTGGGCAGGTCGACAGCGATTTCGGACTTTGCGGGCCATGTTGGCGGGATACGCCTTTCATCGGCGGTACGATCTGCGACACCTGCGGCACGCCCCTGCCGGGAGAGAACCTGTCCGGTGCGCTGAAATGTGATGACTGCATCATCATCCCAAGACCGTGGGCGCAAGGCCGTGCTGCATTGATCTACAAGGATAACGCGCGGCGGATGGTGCTGGCGCTGAAACATGGCGATCGCCAGGAGATCGCAAGGCCTGCGGCGCGTTGGATGGCCAAAGCGATCGATGACTTGCCCATGGACAACATGATCATCGCTCCGATCCCGCTGCATTGGATGCGACTGCTGCAACGGCGCTACAACCAATCGGCTCTGCTGGCGCAAGCTTTGGCGCGCGAGATCGGCCTGCCGGTCTGCCCCGACCTGTTGCAAAGGCAACGCCGCACACAGTCGCTCGACGGGCTGACGAAGGAAGTAAGGTTCACCTCGGTCAAGGGCGCCATGCGCGCGCATCCCAAGCGGCGGCACCGGCTTATCGGCCGACCGGTGCTGCTGGTTGACGACGTGCTGACATCGGGAGCCACGCTGGCCTCAGCCACCGATGCCTGCCTTGCAGCAGGATCAGGTTCGGTATGCGTCTTAGCTCTAGCACGTGCGGTAAAGGATACCTAAATGCCTTCTCGACCCATTTGTTGAAAAGGAACAGGAAATGAAACCGGTCGAAATCTACACATCGCCGCTCTGTGGCTTCTGCCATGCGGCGAAACGCCTGCTCATGCAAAAGGGCGTCGATTTTTCCGAGGTCGATATCCTCGCGGATCCCGACCGCAAACCCGAAATGATCAAGCGCGCGAACGGCAGTCGCACCGTGCCGCAGATTTTTGTCGGTGACATGCATCTGGGCGGATGCGACGATCTTTATGACCTGGAGCGCGCCGGCAAACTTGATCAGCTTCTGGCGGCGTAGTTATGAAAACCGCGCTTGTGCAGTTGAATGTAACGGACGCGCCGGCGGAAAATCTGGTCGTGACGCTGGAGAGTGTTCGTGAGGCAGCCGAAGCGGGGGCGGAATTCATCCTGACCCCGGAGGTGACGAACTGTATTTCCACCAACCGCACGCATCAGAACGATGTGTTGCGGCTTGAGGAAGAGGACGAGAGTCTCGCGGCCCTGCGCGACGCCGCTGCAAAGCATGGCATCACCCTGTTGATCGGATCGTTGGCGCTGAAGACGAGCGATCCCGACGGGCGGTTTGCCAACCGTTCTTTTCTCATCGATCCCTCCGGCGGGATCATCGCGCGGTACGACAAGATTCACATGTTCGATGTTCAGGTCACGCCGGAAGAGACGTGGCGCGAATCCGAAGGGTATCGTCCCGGAGATCGCGCGGTACTGGCCGATGCTGGTTTTGCCAAGATTGGCATGACGGTTTGCTATGACGTGCGCTTTCCCAAGCTGCACGCGGCTCTTGCCAATGCGGGGGCACAAATATTGACGGTTCCGGCAGCCTTTTCCCCGGTCACCGGGGCCGCACATTGGCATACGCTGCTGCGCGCCCGCGCGATCGAGACGGGCTGCTTCGTTCTGGCACCAGCACAGACAGGCGAGCATACAAGCAAAACGCACAAAAGCCGCAAGACATATGGTCATTCGCTGGTCGTCACGCCCTGGGGGGAGGTTCAATTGGACGCAGGGGAGGCACCGGGCGTTTACATGACCGACCTTGATATGGAACAAGTGGCTGAGGCGAGAAGAAAAGTGCCAAGCCTCGAGAATGCAAGGCCATTTAACGGACCGTGAATGAATGACGACAGAAATTCGCTGGCAATTGCCCTCTTCACAGAGGTAATGGCGGCTGACCAGCTCGTTCGGGCGCGGTTAAGCCGGGTGTTGCCGAAGGGCATGGAAATCTCGCATTTTGCGGTTCTCAACCATCTTGCGCGCAAGGGTCTGGAACGAACCCCGGCACAACTGGCGGAAACATTTCAGGTGACGCGCGGGGCCATGACGAACACCCTGAGCAAGTTGGAGTGGGCCGGATATGTTCATATCAGACCCGATTGGGACGATGCGCGCCGCAAGATGGTGGCGATCAGCCCGGCAGGGCTGCAGGCCCGCGACCAGGCGGTCGGATCACTTGCTCCCGTGATCAACCAGGTGGTGGAAAAGTTGGGGGCTGAGCAGGTCCGGGGCGCTCTGCCGATCCTGCGCGAGATGCGCGCCAAACTCGCGGAGAAGGCCTAGGCTGGCTTGACGCTGGCGGTGACGTAATTGACGCTCAGGTCGCGATCGGACAACCGCCAGGACCACGTGACCGGATTGAAGACAAAGCCTTTGCGGTCCACCGGGTCGAGACCCGCCTGCTGCAAAAGGTCGAACAACTCGTCCGGGGTGATGAATTTCGACCACTCGTGCGTACCCTTCGGAAGCCAGCGCATGATGTGCTCGGCCCCGATGATCGCCATCATGAAAGACTTAGGGTTGCGGTTCAGGGTCGAACAGACGTGCAGCCCGCCGGGCTTGAGAAGCCGGCAACAGGCGGTGAGGTAATCAAGGGGCGAGGGGACGTGTTCGACCACCTCCATGTTCAGCACGACATCGAACTGCTCGCCCGCTTCGGCCAGCGCTTCGGCGGTGGTATGGCGGTAGTCGATTTCCAGACCCGATTGACGCGCGTGCAGCTGCGCCACGGGAATATTGCGCTCAGCCGCATCTGCGCCGACCACATCCGCGCCCAACCGCGCCATTGGCTCCGACAGAAGACCGCCGCCGCATCCGATATCGAGAACCCGCAGTCCCTCGAACGGCCCGGGTTGCGTGAGATCGCGGTCGAATTCGCCGGCGATCTGCGTGGTGATGTAGTCCAGACGGCAAGGATTGAGCATGTGCAGAGGTTTGAATTTGCCATTCTCGTCCCACCATTCCGCCGCCATCGCCTCAAATTTGGCAACTTCCTCGGGGTCAACGGTCGATAGAGGCGCTTGCATTCTCATCTCCATGTGCTCAATTGCGAATTCGTATTATATAGGCCTGTAATGGATAAGTTCCCGGACCAAAAGCGCGCAGTTCAGTACCTGTATCCGCCGATCGACCCGTTCGATCAGCGGATGCTGGACGTGGGTCAGGATCACCGTGTCTATATTGAGCAATGCGGCAATCCAGATGGCATTCCGGTTGTCGTGCTGCATGGGGGGCCGGGCGGCGGATGCAGCCCGGCGATGCGGCGTTATTTCAATCCTGATCTATACCGGGTAATCCTCTTCGACCAGCGCGGCTGCGGCCGCTCTCGGCCTCATGCCAGTGTGGCGCACAATACAACGTGGCATCTGGTTGATGATATCGAATTGATCCGCCGCGAATTGGAGATCGACGATTGGATCGTCTTTGGCGGCAGTTGGGGGGCGACGCTGGCGCTCATTTATGCCGAGGCGCATCCCGACCGTGTCAGCCATATCGTCCTGCGCGGCGTATTCCTGATGACACAGGCAGAACTCGATTGGTTCTATGGCGGCGGTGCCGGGAAATTCTGGCCCGAAGTGTGGGACCGGTTCACCTCGCTGATCCCGCAGGACGAACGCGGCAACTACATCGAAGCCTATCGGAGACGGCTGTTTTCCGGGGACATGACACTTGAGACACGGTACGCAAAGGCGTGGTCGGCCTGGGAAAACGCTCTGGCTTCGATCCATTCCTCCGGCAGCACCGGCGAAAGCCCAGGCGATTACGCACGCGCGTTCGCGCGGCTTGAGAATCACTATTTTGCGAATTCCGGGTTTTTGAATTTCGACGGCCAGATCCTTGCGCATATTGGCAGGATCGCGCACATACCGGGAGTTATCGTTCAGGGACGGTATGACATGATCTGCCCACCCGATAGCGCCTATGCCCTGTCACAAGCCTGGGAGAACGCCGAGTTGAAAATGGTGCGCAATGCCGGTCATGCCTTGTCAGAGCCGGGCATAAGTGCTGAGCTTGTCCGCACCATGGACAGGATTGCCGGACAATGACGCGCCGCTCTCATATCGACAGGCGTGCTCTTTTTGCCTCGGGTGCCGCAGCGGCCCTGCTGGCGGCAACGGGTGTGTCCGCGCAGGCAAGCCCGACGCGCGGTGGCCGGTTGCGTATCGCGCTATCCGGAGCGGACCGCACCGACAGTTTCGATGCCACCCAGAGGCAGGGGCTTTTCATGCAGGTCGCAATGGTGGGAGCCGTCTTTGACACGCTCACGGAGATCGCAGCGGATGGAACGCTGCGGGGTGAGTTGGCAACGGGCTGGCGCGGTACGTCCGACGCGCGGATCTGGGTTTTCGATCTCCGGGAAAATGTGCGCTTCCACGATGGATCATTGTTCTCAGCCAGCGATGTCGCGGCGTCTTTTGCCCTGCATCGCGATGACCTTCTGGCTGATGTGACGGCGCTTTCGACCGAGGGTGCGTGTTGTCTCAAGGTGACTTTGGCGCGGGGTGATCCGGACTTTCCCTATCGTTTGTCCGATCCGCGTTTGGTAATTTATCCGTCAGGCAATCTGGCGCAGGCGCTGGTGGAAGGGATCGGCACCGGGCTCTACCGCACTCACCGATTCGTGCCGGGGCGGCAGTTCATCGGCACCCGGGTTGCGGAACATTAC
>JBFFFS010000081.1:0-10830 GCA_041557855.1 Roseobacter sp.
CAAATGTTGGCAAAAGCCGCGATGGGGTCCGCGAAAAACATCGTGCCGAAGCGGGAAATCGCGGCATCGAAATGGCCCGGTGTGAAAGGATGGTCGGCGGCATCGGCGGTGGTGAAGGTGATGGCATCGCCGGGAGCCGCCAGCGTCCTTGCGCGCGCCAGCATCGGTTCGGAGATATCGATGCCGGTGACATGGCCGCCCGGGGCAACTGCTGCGGCGGCCTTCAGCGAGCTTTGCCCGGTGCCGCATCCAATGTCCATCACGTGATCCCCGGCTTTGAGGCCCGCGCGTTGCAACGTGCCCCGGAGGATCGGGTCGAACAACGTGTCAAGATCGTCCTGACGCGTGACCCACATCTCCGCAAACCTTTCCCAGAAGGTTTTCTGGACATCGTTTTCCAAGGCCATGCCGCGCAACTCCCCAGATTAAAGCACGAGGGTCGCGCATTGGCCGCCTGCTGTCCACAAGTTCCTAGCCGCGACGGCGGCGCCGTCCACTCCCTTCGGCGCCGGTGTTGAAGGTCGCCGTGGGCAGGGTGACAAGCGAATTCAGGATCGGGAACGGCTCTACCGCGTTCGGAATCGCGGAGGCATTCACGAAGTGCTCCTGGAAACGCGGCTCAATGGCGGTTTCGACTTTGTGGATGGCGCGGACGGTCGCTTCGATCTCGGCCCGCGCGCCGGTGTTCAGCAGCGCGATCCGTGCGCCGGTGCCGGCGGCATTGCCGGCGGACGTGACCTTTTCGAGTGGCGCGTCGGGGATCATGCCCAGCACCATCGCGTGTTTGGGCGAGATATGCGCACCGAAGGCGCCGGCCAGCACCACGCGGTCCACCTTGTCGACGCCGAATTTGTCCATCAGCAGGCGCGCGCCGGAATAAAGGGCGGCCTTGGCCATCTGGATTTCGCGGATATCGCGGTTGGTGATCGTGATGAGCGGCCCGCCGTCTCCGGTGCCGTCATGTACCAGATAGGAATAGGTACGCCCGTCGAGAAAGCACCGGTCGGAGCCGGTCTGCTCGGGCGAGCCGATCAGGCCCGCGGCATCGACGATCCCGTGCATGCGCATCTCGGCCACCATCTCGATGATGCCGGAGCCGCAGATCCCGGTGATGCCGGTTGCGCCCACCTCGATCACGAAGCGCGGGTCGTCCGACCACAGGTCGCAGCCGATCACCTTGAAGCGCGGGCGTTTGGTCTCGGGGTCGATACGCACCCGCTCGATCGCGCCGGGGGCGGCGCGCTGACCGCAGGAAATCTGCGCGCCCTCGAAGGCGGGACCGGTGGGCGAGGAGCAGGCCAGAACTTTTTCGCGGTTGCCCAGCAGGATTTCGGCATTCGTGCCCACGTCCACCACCAGCATCAGGTCGTCGGATTTGTCGGGCGCTTCGGAGAGCGCCACGGCGGCCGCATCCGCGCCCACGTGCCCGGCGATGCAGGGCAGCAGGTAAACGCGCGCCGAAGGATGGATATTCAGGTCAAGGTCGTCGCCGCGCAGGCGAAGGGCGCTGTTGGTCGTCAGCGCAAAGGGCGCCTGGCCAAGCTCGAACGGGTCGATGCCGAGAAACAGGTGGTGCATGACCGGGTTGCAGACAAAGACCGCATCCACGATCAGACGCAGATCGACCCCGGCCTCCTCGGCGATCTGGGTAAAGAGGTCGCGCATGCCGGCGCGCACCGCGCGGGTCATCTCCTGCGCGCCCTCGGGGTTCATCATCGAGTAGCTGACGCGGCTCATCAGGTCTTCGCCAAAGCGGATCTGCGGGTTCATCAGGCCCGAGGAGGCCAGCACCTCGCCGGTTTGCAGGTCACACAGATGCGCGGCGATCGTGGTTGAGCCGAGATCGACGGCAAGGCCATAGACGGCCCCGTCATAGTAGCCGGGCCAGATGTTCATGATCCGCGGGTTGTTTTCCTGGTCGCCCAAGTGCACGGCCACGGTGACCTTCCAGTCGCCCTTGCGGAGCACCGGCTGCATCTCCTGCAGGATGTGCAGATCGGCAGTGATCTTGTCCAACTCCCACTGCTCGCGCAGCGCGTCGCGCAGGCGCTCGAGATCGCCCGAGGGGTCATGCATATCCGGCTCCGCCACTTCCACGTAGAAAAGCCGGGTCGATGGGTCGAGCACGATTTCGCGGGCTTCGGCGCGTTTGCGCACCACCTGCTTGTGCACCTGGCTCTCTGGCGGCACGTCGATCACCACATCGCCCTGCACGGTGGCCTGGCAGCCAAGGCGGCGTCCCTCCCTCAGGCCTCGCTTTTCCTTGTAGCGTTGTTCGACTTTGTTCCATTCGGAAAGGGCGTCTGCAGCCACGGTGACGCCGTGCTTGGAGAACTCGCCGTAGCTTGGCGTGATCTGGCAGCGGGAACAGATGCCGCGCCCGCCGCAGACGGAATCGAGATCGACCCCGAGCTGGCGCGCCGCCGTCAGGATGGGGGTGCCGACCGGGAAACGGCCGCGCTTGCCGGAAGGGGTGAAAATGACGAGGGGGTCAGTGCTCATGATTCACGGGTGCCTGCTGCCTATGACTTTGATCTACCTTAGCGCTCCGGCAGGAGCCGGAACGCCGGTCTGCGTCACATAAAGCGTTTGGGGCGTCATCTGCCAGATCGTTTTTGTCATAACCTTCATGAGCCTTGCGGGCTCGCGCCCGTCAGGGTGCCAGCGCGGGGTTCTTGTCCCTGGCGTAGAAGATGAAGCCGAGCGTGTTCAGCAAAAGCTGTGCCGCGAGAATAGAGGTGCTGCCGGAGGGGTCGTAATCGGGGGCTACCTCCACCAGATCGAGCCCGATGATCGGGTTTCTTTGGGCCACGCCCTGCAGCAGTTCGAGCACTTCATAATAAAGAAAGCCGCCATGGCTTGGCGTGCCGGTGCCCGAAGCGATCGAGGGGCAGAAGGCATCGATATCTATGGTGACGTAAAGCGGTGCGCCTTCGGGGATGGAAGCGATCACTCCCGGTGTCCCCATCTGGCGGGCCTGTCTTACAGAGACGATGGTGGAGCCCATCTCTCGGGCGGCCTCGTATCCCTCCCGGGCGGTGGAGGAGACATTGCGGATGCCCACCTGCGTGAGCCCGGTCACGTAAGCCTTTTCGGCCGCCCGGCGCATGGGATTGCCATGCCCGTGCCGGACCCCGTGCCGTTCATCGACGAAATCGAGATGCGCGTCGATCTGCAGGATGTGGAACGGGCCGCCGCTATATTCCGGCCCGCCGAATGCGCGAATGCAGGGAATATTTACCGAATGGTCGCCGCCGATTACCACCGGCAAGGCTCCGGCGGCGAGGGCCGCACGCACGCCGGTCTCGATGTTGGCGTGGCTTTTCTCAGTATCCGTATGGACGATGTCCGCATCGCCCATATCGACAATGCGCACCTCGGCGGGAAGATAGGTCACATCATCTTCGTGATCGTAAGCGCCGGCGTGACCGAAGCTGAAGAGGGTGGAGGCCTCGCGCACACCGCGCGGTCCAAAGCGCGCGCCCGAGCGCCACTGGGTGCCAGCGTCGAAAGGCGCGCCCAGCACTGCCACGTCCGCCTCCAATGTGGACCAGTCCGCCTGATAGGGTCTCTTGCCGAAGGTCGAAATCCCAACGAAAGGCAGATCGAGCCTGCCGCTTTCATACCCGTGCCCTGACATCGTGGTCTCCTGCATGTTGTCGCGTGGCGCCACATTCGCTCCGGCAGCGGTGTTTGACAATGCCGCAGGGAGGCGGCGCGACCAATTTCACCCTTTCAATTCCGGCGGACCCGTGAAATAGGAAACTGCCAAATGAACACTCCAAACGCGAGGTATGCCATGGAGATTCGCGAGGCGCTCACCTTTGATGATGTATTGCTGGTGCCCGGGGCATCGTCCGTTCTGCCGTCCACGGCGGACCTGCGTACCCGTGTGACCCGCTCAATCTCGATGAACATCCCTTTGCTCAGTTCGGCCATGGACACCGTCACCGAAGCGCGCATGGCCATTGCCATGGCGCAGGCCGGCGGCATTGGCGTGGTGCACCGCAATCTCAGCATCGATGAACAGGCCCGCGAAATCCGCCGGGTAAAGCGCTTCGAGAGCGGTATTGTTTATAATCCGATCACGTTGCGCGCCGATCAGACGCTGGCCGATGCAAAGGCGCTGCAGGAGCGTTACCGCGTCACCGGCTTCCCGGTGGTCGATGAAAAGTGTCGGGTCGTGGGCATCGTCACCAACCGTGACATGCGCTTTGCCAGCGACGACAAGACACCGGTCTCGGTCATGATGACCTCGGAAAAGCTCGCCATTCTGCAGGAACCGGCCGACCGCGACGAAGCAATCAATCTGATGAAGGCGCGGCGGATCGAGAAATTGCTGGTCACCGACAAGAACGGCAAGCTGACAGGCCTTCTGACGCTCAAGGACACCGAGCAGGCGGTGCTCAATCCGACGGCCTGCAAGGACGATCTGGGCCGGCTACGGGTTGCGGCGGCGACAACGGTCGGCGATGCCGGGTTCGAGCGGTCCGAGGCGCTGATGGATGCAGGTGCGGACATGATCGTGATCGATACGGCACATGGCCATTCCGAAGGGGTTGCCGCCGCCGTGCGCCGCGCGAAATCGCTGTCGAACGAAGTGCAGATTGTCGCCGGCAACGTAGCCACGGCAGAGGCGACGCGGGCCTTGATCGACGCCGGTGCGGATGCGGTAAAGGTCGGGATCGGACCCGGATCGATCTGTACCACGCGGATGGTCGCCGGCGTAGGCGTGCCGCAGTTGACGGCGATCCTGGATTGCGCTGCAGCGGCCGGGGACACGCCGGTCATCGCCGATGGCGGCATCAAGTTTTCTGGCGATTTTGCCAAGGCGATCGCGGCGGGAGCCTCCTGCGCGATGGTGGGTAGCATGATTGCGGGCACCGATGAATCGCCCGGAGAAGTGATCCTCTATCAGGGGCGCAGCTTCAAAAGCTATCGCGGAATGGGGTCGCTCGGGGCGATGGCGAGCGGGTCCGCCGACCGGTATTTCCAGAAAGACGCCGCCAGCGACAAGCTCGTGCCCGAGGGCATCGAAGGGCAGGTGGCCTACAAGGGCTCGGCCAACGCGGTCATTCACCAGCTCGTCGGCGGTTTGCGCGCCGCCATGGGATACACCGGCTGTGCAACGGTGGACGAGATGCGGCATAACTGCAGTTTCGTCAAGATCACTGGCGCAGGGCTGAAAGAGAGCCACGTGCACGATGTGCAGATCACCCGGGAGAGCCCCAATTACCGGATCGGGTAACGCCGACGTGGTGGCGATGCGGCATGGAGCGGAGGCGGCGGCGTGACGCCCGAGGCGCGCGTGGCCGCTGCCATCGACGTGCTCGATACCGTGGTGGCGGGGCAGGCCTGTGAGCAGGCATTGACCCGCTGGGGGCGGCAGAACCGATACGCCGGCTCCCGCGATCGCGCGGCGGTGCGCGACCACGTCTATGACGTCATGCGCCAGCGCCGCATCGCCGGGCATCTGGGAGGCGGGCAGGGCGGTCGCGCGCTGATGCTGGGCCTATTGCGCCATCAGGGCATCGATCCGGGTGAAGTCTTTACCGGCACGGGCTATGGGCCCGCCGCGCTGACGGAGGAAGAGCGTGCGTTTGATCCCGGTCCGGCGACGGAGGCAATGCAGTGGAACATGCCCGACTGGATTATGCCGGAATTGAAACGCAGCCTCGGGGAGACTGCGGAACAGATCGCGCAGGCGTTGCAGGCGCGCGCCCCGGTCACGCTACGCGTCAATTCCGCGAAAGTGTCGCGGGAGGACGCGCAGCGCAGCCTCGCGGCGGACCAGATAGAGACCGTGGTGAATTCGGTCTGCGACACTGCATTGAGCGTCACGGAAGGCGCGCGACGGTTGCGCCAGTCGGCGGCGTATAACGACGGGTTGGTCGAGCTTCAGGACGCCGCCTCTCAGGCGGTTGTCTCGCTGATGCCTGCAGGCGCGCGGATGCTGGATTATTGCGCGGGCGGTGGCGGCAAGGCACTGGCGATGGCCGCGCGCGGTGACGGGACGGTTTTCGCCCATGACGCCGCTCCGGAACGGATGGCGGATCTGCCGGCGCGTGCGGCGCGCGCGGGTGTCGGCATCACGCAACTGTCGCAGGCCCAGGCACGGGCGAAGGCGCCTTTCGACGTCGTGTTGTGCGATGCGCCCTGTTCGGGCAGCGGTGCCTGGCGGCGCGCGCCGGAAGGCAAATGGCAGCTGACCCACGCGGGTCTCGATGCGTTGACCGAAGTGCAGGACACTATTCTCGATACGGCTGCCGGACTGACGGCGCGGCGGGGCTGGCTGATCTACGCGACCTGCTCCGTTTTGCGCTGCGAAAACGAGGATCGGGTGGCGGCATTTCTTGTCCGGCACCCGCAGTGGCGCTGTGCTTTCGATCGTCGCTTCGCAGTCAGTGACGAAGCGGACGGATTTTATACGGCACACTTGACGCTTGAAGCGTAAATCGCATACTCAACTTTAAGGATAGTTCCCGTTCGTGGTTAAGTGGAGATTAACCCTCTAAGCGATTTGATGGGGGCCTGATTCTTTCATGAGGACCCCGGATTTGAATCAAAGCGCCCTGACACCATCGCGAATGACCCGTATTGCACTGGCCGCGCAGTCCCGCCTCGGTACGCTAGCTTTCGTGGCGCTGGGTATATGCGCCGCTGCTCTGGCCGCCCCCGATCTGTTGCTGCGCAAGGCGCTTTTCGCATCGTCCTGCGCGCCCGGCCGCATGAGGAACGCCGCCGGGCGGCTCTATCCGCTCTCTCTTCTTTCATCGACGGGGATGTGGCGGTGGGCTTTCTCACCGATGGGAACGGGCGGGTTCAGTCGTGCAACGCAGCAGCACGGCAAAGATTTGGCGATGATCTTGCCGACACGATTGCCGGAACGCTCGACCGGACATTGGCCAACCCTGCTGGCATTCTGTTACGCCTGCGATCGCGGGCGGACAGCGAGGGGGCGGCGCAGGAGGATATATTTACCCGCCAGGGTCACTTGCGCATTTCGGTGCATCGGGCGGGGCCGCAGACCGATATTTGGCGCACGGAGGATCTGGCCCCGGCGTCCGATCCGGCGGACATCCCCTCTCTGCCGGTCATTCTCACGGGGCCCGGCAATACGGTTGTCGAAATGAACGCCTCTGCCCGGAACCTTCTTGGTCAGGTGACAGCGCTTGACCGTGTTTTCAAGGAATTGCCGGTGATCTCCGGCAGTACCTGCGAGATCAGCGGACTCGAGGGTCCGGTGCGGGTTACGGTTTTCGAGACCAGCGCCGGAACAGAGAGACGGGCGTTGTACCTGCTGCCGCCCGGTGAGACACAGATGGCGGCCGGTGGGTGGAATGCCTTCGAGAACCTGCCGGTGCCGCTGCTCAGAGTGGACGCCGAGGGCAACGTGCAGGCGTTCAACCGCATGGCCGCCGCGCTGATCGGGGTGGCCCTCGAGGACAAGGTGCATCTGTCGCAGTTAATGGAGGGACTGGGACGGTCGATCACCGCATGGCTGCAAGAGACGCTGGCAGGCCGCGCACCCCAGCATTCCGAATTCCTGCGGCTCAAACGGACGGATCGGGAGGTATTCGTTCAGGTCACGCTCAACCGCGTCACCGAGGAGGGAGAGCCTGCGTTGATTGCGGTCCTCAACGACGCCACGGAGCTTAAATCGCTTGAGGCGCAATTCGTGCAAAGCCAGAAAATGCAGGCGATCGGGCAGCTTGCGGGCGGGGTGGCGCATGACTTCAACAACCTGCTGACAGCGATTTCGGGGCATTGCGACTTGCTGCTGCTGCGCCATGATCAGGGCGACCCGGAATTCAGCGATCTGGTTCAGATCAACCAGAACGCCAATCGGGCGGCGGCGCTGGTCGGCCAGCTTCTCGCTTTTTCACGCAAGCAGACGCTGCGGCCGGAAACGCTCGACATGCGCCATACCCTGTCTGACCTGACCCATCTGCTCAACCGACTGGTGGGCGAGAAAGTGACGCTGACCCTCAACCACGATCCGATCCTGCAACCGATCCGGGCGGATAAGCGGCAGTTGGAACAGGTGATGATGAACCTCGTGGTGAATGCCCGCGACGCGATGCCCAACGGCGGAGAAATCCGCGTTGTCACCGAATGTACCCACCTCGATGCACCGCTGGAGCGCGACCAGGTCTCTGTGCCGGCGGGTGATTACGTTACGGTGAAAGTGCAGGACGAGGGCGTCGGCATCCCCGCGGACAAGATGCAAAAGGTGTTCGAGCCGTTCTTTACGACAAAACGGACCGGCGACGGGACGGGGCTGGGGCTTTCCACCGCCTACGGCATCGTCAAGCAGACCGGAGGGTATATCTTTGTCGATAGTCAGGTCGGCTCCGGCACCTGCTTCACGCTGTATTTTCCGGTTTTGCAGCGATCGGAACAGATACCGGCCGCGGCGCGATCGCCAATGCCCGCCGCACGGCCCTCCGCCAAACATGGCGACGGCGTGATTCTTCTCGTCGAAGACGAAGCCCCGGTACGCGTCTTTGCCAGCCGGGCGCTGCGTCTGCGCGGCTACACGGTACTGGTGGCTAACAGTGCCGAAGCAGCGTTGAAAACGCTTGAGGATGAAACGCTGACCGTCGATGTCTTTGTGACGGACGTGGTGATGCCTGGCCTGGACGGGCCCTCTTGGGTCCGCAAGGCGCTCAAGGACCGGCCCGGTGTGCGGGTGGTCTTTGTGTCAGGCTATGCCGAGGACAGTTTCGGTGAAGCGCAGATGAAAATCCCCAATTCGGTTTTCCTGCCAAAACCCTTTTCGCTCAATGATCTGACGGAAACCGTTCAGCGGCAATTACACTGAGCCAGGTTCAGGCTGAAGGGCTGCGGATACTTTCGTAAAGCTCGAAGGTGCGGGCATGTTTGTGCCGGAACTTCGCTTCCACCTCCGGGCTCAGACGCAACTCCATTTCCGGTGAGACGTTAAGCGTTGGAATATCGGGCAGCGGCCCAAGACGCTTCTGCAGAAATTCAAGCAGCGCGGCGCGGTTCTCGTAAGCGAAGAGATGGTGCACCCGGCAGCCGTTGGGCTGCGGTTCGAGAAATTTTTCCTGGCTGCCCACATCGGCGAATCCGGGGCGTTTGCCCTGGCAATAAGCGTCCACGAAGGCGTCGAAGCTGATATCCTGCGTGCTGTCGGGGTGACCCTGCATCTGCGGACGACGACGATACCGGTACCAGCTGCCCAGCCAACTGACCGGTTCGCGCATGACGGCTACGAGGTCCAGCTCGACGCCGCAGACCTTGTCATACATCGGGCGGAAAAACCTGTTGTAGCGATAGACCGGCGCATGTTTGAGCGCGGGCGGCCCGGTAACGGTCAGATCCGCCTGTGGGCCGAGTGCTGCTTCGAGTGCTGTCGATCCAGTCTTGGGCATGGCCAGAATGACCAGGCGCTGCTTGAAAAAAACCAGCAAATTTCAAGGCCCCCAGATCAATTTCCGCTCTTAAACTACTGTTTAACCAGTTTTGGAAAAAGATGGTTTGAGAAAAATTTTGATTGAAATGTTCTCATTTTGATCTCATAAGGAACGTAATGAGAACATCGGTGCGGCGTGGCATGGCACTCATTGCTCAATGCTGCGAACTATGACACTAAGAGGAAGCATAAAATGGCAACGGCAGATCTACTCAGCATGAACAGCAAAAAATCGGCAGACAAGCAAAAGGCGCTGGATTCGGCGCTGGCGCAAATCGAGCGCCAGTTCGGCAAGGGCTCCATCATGAAGCTGGGTGCCGAAGGTGCCGTGCAGGATATCAAGGCCAGCTCGACCGGCTCTCTGGGTCTCGATATTGCGCTGGGAATCGGTGGGCTGCCCATGGGCCGCATCGTCGAGATTTACGGGCCGGAAAGCTCGGGTAAGACAACGCTGACGCTGCATTGTGTGGCCGAGCAGCAGAAGGCCGGCGGCGTCTGTGCCTTCGTCGATGCCGAACATGCGCTTGATCCGACCTATGCAAAGAAACTGGGCGTCGATCTGGACGAACTGCTCATCAGCCAGCCCGACACGGGCGAGCAGGCGCTTGAGATCACCGATACGCTGGTGCGCTCGGGCGCGGTGAACATGGTGATCGTTGATTCGGTGGCCGCGCTGACGCCGAAGTCGGAACTTGAAGGCGACATGGGCGACAGTTCTGTTGGCGTGCAGGCGCGCCTGATGAGCCAGGCGATGCGCAAACTGACCGGGTCCATCAGCCGCTCGAACTGCATGGTCATCTTCATCAACCAGATTCGAATGAAAATCGGAGTGATGTTCGGGTCGCCGGAAACCACCACGGGCGGTAACGCTCTGAAATTCTACTCTTCGGTGCGTCTCGACATCCGCCGCATCGGTGCGCTGAAGGACCGCGATGAGGTGGTCGGCAACCATACCCGTGTGAAGGTCGTCAAGAACAAGGTCGCGGCCCCCTTCAAGCAGGTCGAATTCGACATCATGTATGGCGAGGGTATCTCCAAGATGGGCGAGTTGCTCGATCTCGGCGTCGCGGCCGGGGTCGTGGAAAAATCGGGCTCCTGGTTCAGCTACGGTGACGAGCGTATCGGCCAGGGACGTGAAAACGCCAAAATCTTTCTGCGCGAAAACAAGCAGATGGCGCTGGAAATCGAAGACAAAATCCGAGCGGCGCACGGGCTGGATTTCGATATGCCGTCCACTGAGAAGATTGAGGACGACGGCGTTCTCGAAGCATAAGCCGCGTCTGCACGCATTTTGGGGCCGTCCGGATCGGGCGGCCCTTTTTCATGACGGTTCAGTCCGGCGGGATGACCGTCCACGCGGTCATCCGCGCGCGAAACCAGCTGCGCTGACG
>JBFFFS010000082.1:0-10750 GCA_041557855.1 Roseobacter sp.
CGATCTGCAACTGATCCCACTCTTTTACGTCGCGGTCGATCGGCAGAATCGCCGCCACTGAGACCCCCGGTGGGATCGGAAGTATGTTGACAATGGCCTTGCCCTTGGACGTGCGTCCTCCCTGCGGCAGGCGCCATGTCTTGATCTTGTAGACCATCCCATCGGTCGTGAAGAACAGAAGCTGCGTGTGAGTGTTGGCCACAAAGAGGGTGGTGACTACGTCCTCTTCCTTGGTCTGCATGCCGGCGAGGCCCTTGCCGCCGCGCCGCTGGCTGCGGAAATCGCCAAGCGGTGTACGCTTGATGTATCCTCCCGACGTGACTGTAACGACCATGTCTTCCCGGGCGATGAGGTCTTCGTCTTCCATGTCGCCCGACCAGTCGACGATCTCCGTGCGGCGGGGAACGGCGAACAGCTCGCGCACTTCGCGCAACTCGTCTGCGATGATGCCCATGATCCGGTCGCGGCTGCCCAGGATTTCGAGGTACTCCTTGATCTTGCCCGCCAGTTCTTCCAACTCGTCCGTGACTTCCTTGACACCGATCTGGGTCAGGCGCTGCAGACGCAGATCGAGAATGGCGCGGGCCTGGGTTTCGGACATATTATAGGTACCGTCGTCGTTGGCGGTATGGGTCGGATCATCGATGAGCGCGATGTAGTCGAGGATCTGCGCCGCCGGCCAGCGACGCGTCATCAGCTTTTCGCGCGCTTCGGATGCATCCGCGGAGGAGCGGATGGTGGCGACCACCTCGTCGATATTGGTAACCGCAACCGCCAGACCGCAAAGCACGTGGCTGCGCTCGCGGGCCTTGCGCAGCAAGTAAGCGGTGCGCCGCGCCACCACGTCTTCGCGGAAATCTATGAAATATGTCAGGAACTTGCGCAGGGTCAGCTGCTCGGGGCGGCCGCCGTTCAGCGCCAGCATGTTGCAGCCGAAATAGGTCTGCATCGGCGTGAAGCGATAGAGCTGGTTCATGACGACTTCAGCCGTGGCGTCACGTTTCAGTTCGATGACGACGCGCACCCCGTTGCGGTCGGATTCGTCCTGCACATGGGCGATTCCCTCGATCTTCTTTTCCCGCACCTGTTCGGCGATTTTCTCGATCATGGTGGATTTGTTCACCTGATAGGGAATTTCATCGACGATGATTGCCCAACGGTCCTTGCGCAGTTCCTCGACCCGGGTCTTGGCGCGCACGATGACCGACCCGCGCCCCTCCAGGTAGGCTTTGCGGGCGCCGGACCGGCCGAGCATGATGCCTCCGGTGGGAAAATCGGGGCCGGGTACATATTCGATCAGTTGCTCGGATGTCAGGTCAGGATTCTCGATCAGCGCGAGCGTTGCATCGACGACCTCGCCCAAGTTATGGGGCGGGATGTTGGTGGCCATGCCCACGGCAATGCCGCCCGCGCCATTGACGAGCATGTTGGGGAAGCGCGCGGGAAGCACCGTGGGTTCCTGCTGCTTGCCGTCGTAGTTGTCTTGAAAATCAACGGTTTCCTTGTCGATGTCGGCCAGCAGATAGGCGGCGGGCTTGTCCATGCGGACTTCGGTGTAGCGCATGGCGGCGGGGTTGTCGCCATCCATGGAGCCGAAGTTGCCCTGACCGTCGAGCAGCGGCAGGGACATCGAGAAATCCTGTGCCATGCGCACCAGCGCGTCGTAAATCGCGGAGTCGCCGTGGGGGTGATACTGACCCATCACGTCACCCACGGGGCGGGCGGATTTGCGGTAGGGTTTTTCGTGCGTGTTGCCCGTCTCGTGCATCGCGAAAAGGATGCGGCGGTGCACCGGTTTCAATCCGTCCCGCAGGTCGGGAATCGCCCGGCTGACGATGACCGACATCGCGTAATCCAGATACGAAGTGCGCATCTCGTGCTCGATGCTGACAGACGGCCCTTCGTATGCAGGGCGTTCCGGCATCATTTCATCATCGTTATCAGGGGGTTGTGGTGTATCGCTCACGTCATCTGCCCAATTTTTCCGCAGGGTCTATATCTTGTGTCCGGACCTTAGCAGAGGGTGCATATAAGGTGCAATCCTTGAGTTCGTCGAGGATTGGCAGCAGTCGAGGAAAAGTGATAACATACTGTTTTTATTGAAAAGTAATTTCAACATGCCATTCTGGACCCATAAAAACAAAATTGAGGTTCATATGGCTCCCACGGAAACGGAATTGATGCTCAAAGGATATGGGCTGACGACAGCGGAATTCTTCTACCATATGCCCGACTACACGCATGTGCTGAATTCCTACATCTGGCAGGATTACGATATAGCGCCGGATCATCCGCGCCTGTTCAAATTCGTCGAGTTCTGGCAGTCCGAAATCGAAGGACCGTTGCATTCTGTCCGCTTTACGCACCGCAAGCTGATCGGTCCCGGCGAATGGCGAAACGTTACGGGTGAATTCACGCTGCACTGATCGAATATCCTGATCACAGAGCATGCACCGCCTGTGCACAGACTGTGCACCGTCCAGTCGGTCAGGCGGAGCAGCTCGCGCCGCCCAGAACGCAGAATTTGGCGCAGTGGGGATGATTCAGCGCCACTGACGTTTCGGCCTCGGCCAGCGTACCCCCCAGTTCGAATTCAGGCGAGTAGGGCAGCAGGGTGCATGCCAACACGGCGGGCGCTGTGGCCCCTTTGCGCTTGATCACCATCCGCGAGGAGGCGCACATCAACCCGTCCGGCGATGTGTTGAGGATGTCCCAGCAGGCGGTGGTGATCTCGGGCACTTCCACGGAAAGGTCCATTTCTGGAAACAGCACCGTCATCGCCGGGTCGAGCGGGTCGATCTCAAAGCCGTGGCGTGCAAAGAAGGCGGCGTATCCCGCGCGGCTTTCGGCCTCGTTCTCGGCCATGACCGATCGCCCGGCCACGGCCATCCGGAAGCCGTTGTCGCGCAGCCATTGCATCCCCGCGAGAGTCTTGGCGAACGCCCCTGCGCTTCTTTCGGCGTCGTGCAGCGCCGGGTCGTGGTGATCGACGGAAACGCGAAGGGTCAGCTTGCCGGGATAGGCTGCGTTGAGAGCAAGCAAGCCCTTTTGCATCTTCTTGCGCATCATCGGGCGCATGGCATTGGTGAGGATGAGCACCTCGTAGTCCCGATCCAGCGCCGCCCGCGCCATGTCGATCATTTGCGGGTTCATGAAGGGTTCGCCGCCGGTGAAGGCAATTTCGGTGACCGGCCAGCCCCGCTCCGATATCTGATCGAGAAAGGTTTGCACCTCCTGCGCAGTCATATAGACCAGAGCGTCGTTGGTGGGGCTGCTCTCGATGTAGCAGTTGGCGCATTCGATATTGCAGAGCGTCCCGGTGTTGAACCAAAGCGTTTTCGGCGCGGTCAGGCTGACTATCGCGCGTGGCTCGCCTTTGGCTGTGACGTCGGGGTTCTGGAATTTGCCTTCATTGGCGGTGACCATATCCTTCACGGCGCGGCGCTCCTTCTTTCGTTCTGTGCGTTATTTGTGCTAGCCTTACCCGGAAGGCAAGAAAACGGCGATAAATCTCCGTGCACACTCTTGTGAAGTTTCGCAATCTATGCATGTTTGCGCTAACACAAAAACCGCGCCAGCGGTGGCGCGAAAACTAGGGTGGGTGAACCATGGTCTCACGCGTTATTCCCGTTGATCCTTTCGATCTGGTCATTTTCGGCGGCACCGGCGATCTTGCGAGGCGCAAGATCCTGCCGGGTCTTTTCCGGCGTTACTGTGCGGGGCAGATGCCGCCCGAAGCGCAGGTGATCGGGGCTGCGCGCAGCGAAATGGACGTGAACGAATACCGCCAGATGGTCTCCGAGGCGATCCATGAATTCGATCCGGCTTCTGCCTGTGACGAAGCACGGTTGGAAAAATTCCTCAATCAGATTCGGTATGTGGCCATCGATGCGCGCGGCGAGCGAGGCTGGGACGAGCTGGCCGAGATCATGAGCGAGGAAAACCGGATCGAGGCCTATTACTTCTCTGTGGCGCCGGCGCTTTTCGGCGATCTTGCGGAGCGTCTGCAGAGCCACGGAATGGCGGATGATAACTCGCGGATCGTGGTGGAGAAACCATTCGGCCGTGACCTCGCCTCGGCGAGGGAACTGAACCAGACGCTGGCGAAGTATTTCGACGAGCACCAGATTTACCGGATCGACCATTACCTCGGCAAGGAAACGGTGCAGAACCTGATGGCCGTGCGCTTTGGCAACATGCTGTTCGAGCCCTTGTGGAACAGCCAGTTCGTCGACCACATTCAGATCACAGTGGCCGAGACCGTGGGTGTTGGCGGGCGCGGCGAGTATTACGACAAGTCCGGCGCGATGCGGGACATGGTCCAGAACCACCTGATGCAGCTTTTGTGCCTCATCGCGATGGAGCCGCCGGCGCGGTTCGATCCGGATGCGGTGCGTGACGAAAAGCTCAAGGTGATCCGGGCGCTGGAGCCGGTTGAGCCGCACCATATCGTGCGCGGTCAGTACGAGGCGGAGCCGGGCGACGAGGAAAACCAGCCCAACTATCGCGTCGCCGTGGACAATCCGCGCTCGACTACCGAGAGCTTCGTGGCGCTGAAGACGCATATCGCCAACTGGCGTTGGGCGGGAACGCCCTTCTACCTGCGCACCGGCAAGCGGATGTCGAAGCGCTCCAGCGAGATCACGATCGTATTCAAGGATACGCCGCATTCGATCTTCGGAGAGGAAGCGGGGCGGCACCGCAACGTGTTGTCGATCCGGCTGCAGCCCAACGAGGGCATCACCCTTGGTGTGACGATCAAGGAGCCGGGTCCGGGTGGTATGCGGTTGATCGATGTGCCGCTGGATATGACCTTTGCCGATGCGCTGGGGCCGGAGAAGGGGCAATCGGTCGAGGCCTATGAGCGACTCATCATGGATGTTATCCGTGGGAACCAGACGCTCTTCATGCGCGGCGATGAGGTCGAGGCCGCCTGGGCCTGGACCGATCCGCTGATCGAAGGCTGGCAGGCGCGCGGTGATGTGCCAAAACCCTATGACAGCCACAGCGAGGGCCCCAGCGCCTCCGATCAGCTGATGCGCCGCGACGGGCGGGAGTGGCGAAAGGTATAGATTATGGAGATCAAGGAATATTCCGACCGGGACATGGTCGCGATCCATCTGGCCAACACGCTTGGGGGCGCATTGGAGAAATGCCTGCTGCATCATCCCTTTGCCACTTTCGTGGTGCCGGGCGGCACGTCGCCGGGGCCGATCTTCGATGTGCTTTGCGCGGCGGAGATCGAATGGGACCGGGTGCATGTGATGCTGTCGGACGAACGCTGGGTGCCGGAAGACCACCCGCGCTCCAACGCGCGGCTGGTGCGCGAGCGCCTGTTGCAGGGCCCTGCGGCGGCGGCAAAATTCATTCCGTTTTACCGTGAAGGCATGACGGCACAGGAGGCGGCGGAGGCGCTGTCCGAAGAGTTGAAGGATGAATTGCCGATCTCGCTGCTCCTGCTGGGGATGGGGGCGGACATGCACACCGCGTCGCTGTTCCCGGGCGCAGAGGGGCTGGAGAGAGCGCTGGCGCACCGGGCGCCGACGGTTTGCGCCATCGAGACCGACAGCCAGCCCGAGCCGCGTATCACTCTGAGTGCCGAGGCGCTGGACGGGGCGTTGGAAAAACATCTGGTGATCTACGGAGACGAGAAGAAAGAGGCGCTGGAGCGGGCGGTAACCCTGCCGTCCGAGGAGGCGCCGATCAGTGCAGTCATGACAGGGGGGACAGTACATTGGGCAAAATGACATCTTGCTGGAACGCGCTTCAGGCGCGCCATGAGGCGACGAAGGATCGTTCGATCCTGTCGCTGTTCGACGATCCGGCCCGCGCGGAGACTTTCAGCGCGCGCAGCGGGGACATGCTGTTCGATTATTCGAAGACCAACATCGACGCCGAGACCCGTGCGGCGCTGATTGATCTGGTCGCGGCGGCCGGCGTGGCTGCCAAGCGCGATGCCATGTTCAGCGGCGCGCCGATCAACGACACGGAAGGCCGCGCGGTGCTGCATACGGCGCTGCGCAATCTCGACGGCGGTGCGGTTCTGGTGGACGGCGAAGACGTGATGCCGGGCGTGCGCGATACGCTGGCGCGGATGCGCGCCTATGCCGAGGAGGTGCGCGCCAGTGACATAACGGATGTGGTCAACATCGGTATTGGCGGCTCCGATCTCGGGCCAGCCATGGCTGTCGAGGCACTGTCGCCCTATCACGACGGACCGCGATGCCATTTCGTATCGAACGTGGATGGAGCGCATATTGCCGACACGCTGCGGGGGCTGGACGCCAAGACGACGCTGGTGATCGTCGCCTCCAAGACCTTCACCACCATCGAGACCATGACCAATGCGCGTACGGCGCGGGCGTGGATGACCGATCACGGCGGCGATCCGGAAAAGCAGTTCGCGGCGCTGTCGACGGCGGACAAGCTGACCGCGGATTTCGGCATCCCGGCAGAGCGGGTCTTTGGCTTCGAGGACTGGGTCGGCGGGCGTTATTCCATGTGGGGTCCGATCGGGCTTTCCGTGATGATCGCGATTGGCCCGACGGCCTTTGACGCCTTTCTGCGCGGCGGTCAGGCGATGGACACGCATTTCCGCGCTGCCGCCTGGGAAGAAAACCTGCCGGTGCTGCTGGCGCTGGTCGGTATCTGGCACGCACAGGTCTGCGGCCATGCCAGCCGTGCGGTTCTGCCCTATGACCAGCGCCTGTCGCGTCTGCCGGACTATTTCCAGCAGCTGGAGATGGAATCGAACGGCAAGAGCGTGCAGATGGGCGGAGAGCTCGTCGAGGTCAGCAGCGGCCCGATCGTCTGGGGGGCTGCGGGCACCAATGGCCAGCACGCCTTTTACCAGCTGATCCATCAGGGAACGCGCGTGGTGCCCTGCGAATTCATGATCGCGGCCAGTGGACACGAGCCCGATCTTGCGCATCACCACAAGCTGCTGATCGCCAACTGCCTTGCGCAGTCCGAGGCACTGATGCGTGGACGGTCTCTGGAAGAGGCGCGCGCGAAGATGGTAAAGGCCGGATTCGAGGGCGACGAGCTTGAGCGGCAGGCGCGCCACCGGGTCTTTGCCGGCAACCGCCCTTCGACCACGCTGGCCTATCCGATGCTCGATCCCTTCACGCTGGGCCAGATCGTGGCGCTCTATGAGCACCGGGTCTTCGTCGAAGGGGTGATCCTTGGCATCAACTCCTTCGATCAATGGGGTGTGGAACTGGGCAAGGAACTGGCCACCTCGCTGCAGTCGGTGATCGAAGGCAAGGCTTCGGGGGAGGACAAGGACGGCTCGACCGCCGCCCTGGTCGGCTTCATCCACGCGCAGGCCGGGTAGCCCGCGTTACGGCGGGGGCCGCCTGTAGGGTGGCCTTCAGGCCACCTTCCGCCTTCAGCCTTCGGGCGTGGCGCCGTCAACCTCGGCGAAATGTCGCCGCAGGTTGTCCGGGATCGGATAGCGGCCGCTGCCATCGGGCTGCAGCAGCACCAGCACGCAATCGAAAGTGGCACGCAACCGTCCCGCCGACCACAATTCCTGGTGCATTGTGAAGGACGTGTTGCGGAAGGCCGTACAGCCGCAGGTGACTACATAGACCTCGTCCATCCGCATCTCTTCACGGTAATGGATGGTCCCGGAGCGTATCACGATCCGCGGGCCGCCTTTCCCTTCGATGTTCCGCGACAGACCGATTTCCTGCGTGTAGCGGACGCGCAGGCGCTCGAACCATTGCAGGTAGACGGCGTTGTTGACGTGATTGAGCACGTCCAGTTCCGAAAATCGGACCTGGTCGGCCATGGCTAGCGGGGCAGGCGGTGTGATCCCGCATTCGGCTTGCTGAGCGGCATTCAGCGGGGTGTGAAAAGGCAAGGTCATGAAACCGATGTACCGTGCAACCGCAGCGAAGCCAAGTCTTGCGCGATGACCGCGCGCAGGGCAGGCTGCCAGCTATGGCTTTGGCGGTGCACCCGCGTCGGCGATGCCTTCAGCCTGAAAAGGGAGGGTCCGGATGCGTGGGCAGATGATGACCGAACCGCTGTTGATCTCTGCGCTCGTGGAGCACGCAGCCCGTTACCACGGTCAGACGCAGATCACCTCGATAAATACTGGCGGCGGGGTGGAAGTTACAAACTGGGGATCGGTCCGCGACAACGGATTGTTGCTGGCCTCGGCGTTGGCCGGGCTGGGTCTTGAGCCGCAGGCGCGCTGCGCGACGATCGCCTGGAATAGCCGCCGCCACCTTGAAATCTATTTCGGGGTCTCGGGCGGCGGCTTTGTCTGCCACACGATCAATCCGCGCCTCTTTCCCGACCAGCTTGTCTATATCATCAACCACGCTCAGGACGAGGTGCTCTTTATCGATCAGACCTTCGTGCCGCTGGTGGCCTCGATCAGGGACCGGCTGGAGACGGTTGCCCATATCGTTCTGCTGGAGCCGGAGACCGGCGGTGCGGCAGATGCGCTTCCCGGCATCATCAGCTACGATGATCTGCTGAGTTCTGGTGACCCGGGGTACGAGTGGCCGAAGCTGGATGAATTCACGGCGTCGAGCCTTTGTTACACCTCCGGGACCACCGGCAACCCGAAAGGGGTACTCTTCAGCCACCGCTCGACAGTGCTGCACAGTTTCACCGCGAACCTTACGGATGTCGCGGGGTTCTCGGCCCTGGACGTGGTGCTACCAGTTGTTCCGATGTTCCACGTCAATGCCTGGGGATCGCCCTATGCCTGCGCCATGGTCGGGGCGTCACTGGTGCTGCCGGGGCCGGGGCTGGACGGGGCGTCGCTGGTGGCGCTGATCGACCGCTACCGGGTGACAGTGGCGCTGGGGGTGCCGACGATCTGGATCGGACTTCTCAAGGAAGCCGGAGGAGTGGGCAGCAAGCTGGAAAGCCTCAAGCGCACCATTGTCGGCGGCTCGGCCTGTCCGCCATCGATGATCACGGGCTTTCGCGAGCGTTTCGGGGTCGAGACCATACATGCCTGGGGAATGACGGAAATGTCGCCGATCGGCACGGTCAACCGTCCGCTCGCGCGCCATGCCGACTTGCCGCCAGAAGAGCAGTTGCGGCTCCGGGAAAACCAGGGCCGCGCGGTTTATGGGGTGGAAATGAAGCTTGTCGATGACAGCGGTGCGCGGCTGCCGGAAGACGGCAAGACCCAGGGACAACTGCTGGTGCGCGGGCCGCATATCCTCAACGCCTATTTCCAGATGAGCGAGGAGGACACGTTGCAGGACGGCTGGTTCAATACCGGCGACGTCGCAACCATCGACGCTGAAGGCTACCTGACCATCGTGGACCGGGCCAAGGACATCATCAAATCGGGCGGCGAATGGATCAGCTCGGTGGAGTTGGAAAGCATCGCCATTGCGCATCCAGACCTCGCGGATGCAGCGGTGATCGGAGTACCTCATCCGAAGTGGGACGAGCGGCCAGTCGTGGTCGCCGTACCGGTAGCGGGCAAGACACCGACGCAAGAGGAAATACTGGAGATCTTCGATGACAGGATCGCAAGCTGGCAGCGGCCGGATGCCGTCATCTTCAAGGAAAGCCTGCCCCGTAACGCCACAGGCAAGGTGCTCAAAAAAGACCTGCGCGAGGAATTCGCGCGGCTCCTGATGCCCTAAAACCTCATTTTAACCTTCCCCTCCTAAGCTGTCTCCGCGGCACGCTTCGCCGCTTGCTGGGGGAATATAGCTGTGAAAATCATCGCCTTCGCAGGGGCACTTCTGTTTGGTGCCTTGCTGCCATGTTCTGCATTCGCAGGGCCGGATCGTGTCTCGGTCCTTCTGGGGTCCGACCATCTTGGGGCCAGCCGCGATTATCAGGAATTGAATCCGGCGATCATCCTGACCTGGGAAAGGGGCCTGAACTACAGCGCGGGTCTGTATTATAACAGTTACAAGAAAGCCTCTGCCTTGGCCGCCATCGGATATGGTTATGAAATCCGGCATGATTTCGAAATCGGCATATTCGCGGGCGTGGCGTTTTATCCCGGCGATGGGGAGCGTTTCCGCCATGCGGTCGGCGATCTGGTGCCACTGGTCGGGTTGCAGGCCCGGTATCGCCACGTCTTCGCACAACTGCTGCCAGGCGCCGGCGACTCGGTTGACGCGATTCTGACCGTCGGACTGAGATTTGAACTGCAGTGACTTTGGAGCGGGTAACGGGAATCGAACCCGTAACTAAAGCTTGGGAAGCTGCCGTGATACCTTTTCACCATACCCGCCGCAGATGCAGGGAATATGGTGAGACCACGAAAGCGTCAAGTCACATCAGCCTTGCGGAGCGCGGGCCGTAAAGAAATTGATTTCGGCAGGGATCCGGATGCCGTGCGCCGTGACATAAGCGGCATAGCCTGTTTCGACGTCTGCCGCGATTTCCATGAAGTCGCTTGCGCTGCCTTGGAAGTGCTCCATTATGCGCGCCGCCGGGCCGATGGAAGCTGCAAGGCTTGCCACGTGGTGCAGATCACCTTTCGGGGTCAGTTCAATTTCCACAGCTTCGCCTTCCACGGCTGTGAACCCGGCCTGCCGGAGAATGCCGCAGACCCGGTCGATATTGCGAAATGCCAGCGGGCCGGGGCTGTCGGGATCAATCGACGGCGGGGTGCCAAGCTGTTTTTTCGCGGCATCGGACGGCACGGCGAACCACGGGTTTGCCCCGAGGTCGGACCAGCAGGACATCGCCAGAACGCCGTTGGGCCGGATGGCCTTGCAGATGTTGGAAAAAGCCGCAACGGGGTCGGCGA
>JBFFFS010000083.1:0-10692 GCA_041557855.1 Roseobacter sp.
ATCACCTTCAGGGCTTCCTGTGAAAGAGGCACCCGAAAGTCGCTGGTAGCCCCTACGCGGCCTTTCATGGCCTCAGCGGGGATGGTCCAGATATCTCCATCGATTTGGTCAAGGTGCAGCGTCCGCAGCGGATAACTGCGCACCGCCGTCAGTATCAGCAGCTGCAGCGCCATTTCCGTGATGCTGCCGCCGTTGAGCGATTGATAGAAGGCTGGCACATCGCGCCAGTTCATCGCGGGGATGTTTTTTCGCGTGTGGCGCTGCTTGCCCAGAAGCGCCTTGGCCTTCTCCGTTGCCTGCAAATCGACGTCCAGCCCCAACGCCGCCGCGTGCCTCATGCAGATGCTTAGACGGTTAATCGCTTTGCGGGCGGTGTCCGCCTTCTCATGCCAGATGGGCGCGAGCGTGTCGCGTATATCGCGCTGGTCAATCTGAGAGACCGGCATTTTTCCCAGTTTCGGAAGTACGTGCCACTCCAGTGGAGAAAACCACCGGCCTGATTTCCCGTCGCCTTTCAATTCCGCCTTGCGGCTCTCGAAAGCGTCTAGCGCGATATCACGGAGCATGTGCAGGTTGCTTTCGGCCTCACGACGCTGGCGTTTACGCTCTTTGATGGCGTCCTTGCCTTCACGAACCACGGCCTGCCATTTCTCAGCTTCCTGCCGTGCGGCCTTGAGCGTCACATCTGGATAGCCACCGAGACCCATTTCATGCCGCCGTCCAAAAATGCTGTAGCGAAGAAACCATTGAGCGCCGCCGTCCGGTCGTTTGTGAAACCAAAGCCCGCCGCCGTCCGAATATTTGCCGGGGGCTTTCGTCTTCAGTTCCGAGTTCGTGAGCTTGTGACGGGGGGGCGCCATTTATTATCTACCTTTTTATCCACCCTCAGCATATGTGGTATAGCGGGGCAGGATGAAATGGCATGGTACATTAAAATCAGATGTTTACCAAATTAATCAAATACTTTGGTGCAGATTGGGGCAACAAGATATAGGAATTATATGCCGGGAGGTGGCACGATCATCAGTCCGCTGATCTGGGAATGCACGCGGTTCTGCCTGAACCGCAAGGCGGAAAGCCGGGTCGCCGCCGCGCTGATGCTCGGCGGGGGCGAGATCATGTCGGGCTTTGGTGTGGCGCATTTCGCCGGTGTGTTCGATGCCCGGATGGTGCGAATATACCGCCTGATCGGATCGTCGCCGGAAATCCTAGGCACCCAGGGTGAGGGCCGTGATAAGATATCCGTTGGCCTGTGGGAATTCACCCCTGATGCGCAGGCCAGGGTGGCGTCAAAAGCGGGTGTGTCGCTGGCCTTGTCCCGTCTGTGGTTCGAACGTGCCTTCGGAAAGGCAAAACCGGTTGATCTGGCGCGGGCGGGCTGAGGCGCACGTTCTGATCTGGCACCTTGCGCGACCTGCCTGTAGGGTCGCGCCATGTCCAAGAACGCGGTTCAATATTCCGATGATCAGGCCGCTGCATATGACAGCGTGACCGAGCTTTTGCGCGGTGCCGGCGTCGATCTGGACGACCAGCTTTTGATGCCACCTCGCAGCGCGGCGGCGAGCGTCATGGCGGTGACCGGCAAGGCCGGGTCGGGCAAGACGCTGCTGCTGGGCGAGCTTTATAAGGCGCTGCGCTCTGCCGGGGTGGACATCGTCTCTGGCGACTACGAGCCACGCCGGAAGCGCGATGCGCGCACCCTTGCGATCCTCGCTCCGACGAACAAGGCGGCCTCGGTCTTGCGGCTGCGTGGCGTGCCGGCGACGACAATACACCGCATCCTTTACACGCCCGTTTATGATCCGGAATACGAACGGATTGCCGAATGGCTGGCAGGCAGCGGCGAGCGTCCGGAGATCGAAGGGTTGACCGAGTTGGCACTTGAACGCGCGGCTGCCTTTTACGCTCAAAACAAGTCAATTCCCGGTGCGCTGGCAGCGGCGGGGCTGCGCGGGTCGGACTTCATCACCGGATGGAAACGCCGCGAAGAGCCACTGGATATCGGTTTCGTGGACGAGTCGTCGATGCTGGATGACCGTCAGTTCGAGGACCTCAAGGAAATCTTTCCGACATTGCTGCTGTTCGGCGATCCGGCGCAGCTCGCGCCGGTGAACCAGTCGGGGACCATGGTATTCGACAAGTTGCCTGACCGGCGCGTGCTTCACCTTAATCGAATCCATCGGCAGGAGGCGGACAACCCGATCCTCGATCTCGCACATGCGCTGGGCGATCCGGACCTGACCTTCGAAGGTTTCGAACGCATGGTGGAGGAGGCCGCCCGGCGCGATGATCGCGTCGTCTGCGGGCAGCGGGTCGAGGTGGACCTGATGGCCCGCAGCCCGGTGCTGGTCTGGCGAAATGCCACGCGCATCCGGCTCATCAACGCCTTCAGGCAGGTCCACGGGGCACCAGAGGATGCGCTGCTGGAAGGCGAGCCGCTGATCTGCGACGGTCTGGAGCTGCCGATGAAGCACCGCAAGAAGCGGCTCGATCTCGAAGCGCGCGGGCTCATCAAGGGGGCCCAGGTGATCTATCTTGGCGAGGGCCGCAAGCCGGGCTTCAGCCGCCTTCACGTGATGGGGGCCGAAGACCCTCAGGTTTCTGCCGCGTCGATCGTGAAGATCGAAAAGCCGGACGAGGAGGAGCCCTTCATCCCCTTTGCGGCGCGAATGGGAGCCACCTTCCTGCACGGGGCTGCGGTGACCATCCATAAAGCGCAAGGCAGCCAGTGGGACACGGTGCAGGTCTTTGCGCCCGATCTTTATGCCGCCGCGCGCATGGGGCGCACGGAAGCCGGGCACCCTTTGTGGAAGCGGCTGGCCTACGTGGCCATCACTCGCGCGCAGGAGCGGCTGATATGGGTGGTGCGCAACCGACTGGCCAAGCCGACGGAGCCCCTGCGCACCAACGATCTGCGCAGCCTGCCTGCAGCTCCCCTGAACCTGTCGGAACCATCAATAGAGGCCGAATCATGAAAACGATACTCATCACCGGGGCAAGCTCCGGCATCGGGCTGGCAACGGCCGAGTTGTTTCTGGGTGCCGGGTGGCGCGTCGGTCTTGTCGCACGGAACGCCGAGGCGCTGGCGGCAGTGGCCGGGCGTTACGAAAACGCCGTGGCTCTGCCCTGCGACGTGACGGATGCCAAGGCCATGGAAGCCGTTTTCGAGACCTTCGGTCATTTGGATGTCCTCTTTAACAATGCGGGTCTCTTCGGACCTTCCGCACCGATCGACGAGGTCACTCTCGACGATTGGACGCAGGTCATGCAGGTCAACATCGGGGGTATGTTCATTGCGGCCCGCCTTGCGTTTGCACGGATGCGGCGGCAGGACCCGCAGGGCGGGCGGATCATCAACAACGGCTCATTGTCGGCGCATGTGCCGCGGCCCAATTCGGTCTGCTACACCACGACCAAACATGCGGTAACGGGGCTGACCAAGACACTGTCGCTGGATGGTCGGGCTTTCGGTATTGCATGCGGTCAGATCGATATCGGCAATGCCGAGACGCCGCTGCTGGCGGCGCTGAAAAAGACCCAGCCGGGCACCCAGACCATGGACGTGGCCAATGCTGCGCGGTCGGTCCTGCACATGGCGCAGATGCCGCCCGAGGCGAACGTGCAGTTCATGACGGTGATGGCGACGAAGATGCCCTATATCGGGCGCGGCTAGGCCTCCACCGTTACGGGTACGGCTCAGCCATGCGACTTAGGCGCGGAACATGCGGAAGATGGCCGACGCGCCCCAGCCTGCGGCGATGGCGATAGCCAGTGACATGAGCCCATAGATCAGGGCGTTTTCCCGTGACAAGTTGAACAGCCACCGCTCCAAACCCACTTTGCGAACGTAGATGCTGGTTTCATACTTCGAAATCACTTTGCCGCCCCGGGTAAGGAAAATCCGTGTCAGGTAGTTGCCCTCGGTCAGGGCGGCGGGCAGCTTGACAGATGTTCGAAACAGGGTCTGAGCATCGACGCTGACAGTTCCCTCGTTCAACTGGTACTGGTTTGTCCGTGACTTGATCCGGATCAGTGCTTCGGTGAAGCTTGTCGAGTCTCCGACGGTATCAGGTGCGCCGACCGAGCGGATGGCACGCGGGATGGAAACGCGGTGGCGCAAATCTTCGGTATCGCTGAGCGATAGGCCCAAAAGCGTGCTTGTGGAGACGGCGTAAAAGCTCGGTGCGCTGTCGATTTCGACCGCGTCCGTATTGACCCAAATCCCGAGGCGCTTTTCCTTGCGGCGCACGGTTAAAGTCTGGTCAGGGCCGGCGACGGTTACGATCACTTGCAGCCGCGGGTCGTATATGATCGGCTCTTCACGTTTGACTGCTCCGAAGATCAGGATTTCCGAGCCGTCGAAGCTGGTGTTGATGGAGACCGTATCCTTGCTCATACCGAGCACCACTTCTTCGGCCAGCGCGGGAAGGGCTGACACCAGAAGAAGGAGGAGGAGGGCCAGCGCGCGCATCAGTGACCTCCCGCGCCGATAGAGTAGAGTTCGGAGGGCATCAGCAGCAGATCCAGCGCCAGCTTGCCGCAGACCGCCAGCACCATGATGGCCAGAAGGATGCGCAGTTGCTCGGCTTTCATCTTTACGCCGATGCGGGTTCCGATCTGCGCGCCGATAACACCACCGACCAGCAGGAGAACCGCAAGCACGATATCGACCGTGAAGTTGGTGGTGGCGTGCAGCAGCGTGGTAAAGGCGGTGACAAAGATGATCTGGAACAGCGAGGTGCCAACCACGACCTTGGTCGGCATGCCGAGCAGATAGATCATCGCGGGAACCATGATGAACCCGCCGCCGACACCCATGATCGCGGCCAGAACGCCGACGGAGATACCGACCAGAAGCGGGGGTATAACGGAAATATAGAGACCGGAGACGCGGAAGCGCATCTTGAAGGGCAGACCATGAATCCAGTTGTGCTTCTTGCGCGGGGCGGATTTGCCGGATTTGGTTTTGCGGATCGCGTTCAGGCTTTCGATGAACATCAGCCCGCCGATAACGCCGAGAAAGACGACGTAACAGAGCTTGACCAGCAGATCGACCTGCCCCTGCGATTTGAGATAGTTGAATATCAGGACGCCCACGGCCGCCCCGATGAGACCGCCTATGAGCAGCACTGTGCCCATCTTGAGGTCCACCGTTTTTCTTTTCAGGTGCGCCAGAACGCCCGAAAAGGAAGAGGCCACGATCTGATTCGCCTCTGTCGCCACGGCGACCGCTGGCGGAATGCCGATAATGAACAGCAAAGGCGTCATGAGAAAGCCACCGCCGACACCGAACATGCCCGACAGAATGCCAACAATACCGCCCAGCCCGAGAAGCAAAAACGCATTGACCGATACTTCGGCGATGGGGAGGTAAATTTGCATGTCCTCGTTTAGCACGCGGCGGAGCAAAATCAATGGCTCTATCCGCGCAGTGGCCAAAAGGACTGATCTAATTTTCGAATCTGGACTTATGCGGTCAGCGTTCTTTGACGTATGGTTCGCCGCCCGCGCGCGGCGGGATCGCCTTGCCGACGAATCCGGCAAGGATGATCACCGTCATGATATAGGGCAACGCACCGAGCAATTGCCCCTGTACCTTGAAGCCCACCATCTTCTCGATGACGTCAGGCCGGGTTTCCAGCGCGCCGAAAAGGCCGAAGAGCAGTGTCGCGTAAAGCGCGTACCATGGGCGCCACTTTGCGAAGATCAGCGCCGCCAGCGCGATGAACCCCCGCCCGGCGGACATATCCTTGACGAAGCCTGCCTGCAGGGCGGTCGACAGATAGGCGCCTGCAATTCCGCAGAGCACGCCGCAGATGAGCACGGCGACAAAGCGAAGCCCGACGACGGAGATGCCCGCGGTGTCCACGGCTGCCGGGTTCTCGCCGACGGCGCGCAGGCGCAGCCCGAAGCGGGTGCGGTACAGCAGCCACCAGGTCAGGGGTACGGTGGCGAATGCGGCATAGACGAGGATCGAATGGCCGGAGATCAATTCGGCGTAAATCGGACCCAGGATCGGTACGGCTTCGAGGCTGTCGGCGAAGGGTAGGGAGATCGGCTCGAACCGCGCTCCGCCCATCAGTGACGGGGTACGCCCGCCCTGCTGAAACCAGTCTTGAGCGATCAGGACCGTCAGGCCGGCAGCGAGAAAGTTGATCGCAACGCCAGAGATCAGCTGGTTGCCGCGAAAGGTGATCGAGGCGAGCCCGTGCAGCAGGCTGAGCGCCATGGAGGCGCCAATGCCCGCCGCCAGACCGACCCAGACCGAGCCCGAGAGAGCGGCTACCGCCGCCGAGAAGAAGGCAGCTGCGAGCATTTTCCCTTCAAGGCCGATGTCGAAGATGCCGGCACGTTCCGAAAAGAGGCCAGCCAGACAGGCCAGAAGCAGAGGGGTGGCGAGGCGCACGGTGCTGTCGAGCAGTTGGATGAGTGTGAGAAAATCCATTATTCGGCTGGCTCCACGGGCTTGCGCTCGGGCTTGGGTGCGCGGGCGCGGCGCGCGGCGAGGAACATGCGTTCCAGCGGCATGCGCACCATGTTGTCGAGCGCTCCGGTAAAGAGGATCACGAGCGCCTGGATCACGACGATCAACTCACGCGGAATCGATGTCCAGAGCGCCAGTTCCGCGCCGCCCTGGTAGAGAAATCCGAACAGGATCGCGGCTACGAACACTCCGATGGGATGGCTGCGCCCCATCAACGCGACTGCGATGCCGATGAAGCCCGCACCTTCAGTCGCGTTCAGCACCAGTCTTTCCGCTTCGCCCATGACGTTGTTGATCGCCATCATGCCGGCAAGCCCGCCGGAAATGACCATGGTGATCATGGTGATTTTCACCGGCGAAATGCCCGCGTATTTCGCCGCGCTTTCGGAATGGCCGTAGGCGCGGAGTTCGTATCCGATCGGTGTGCGCCAGATCAGAAGCCAGAGCAGGACACAGGCGAGCAGGGCCACGAGAAAGGAGATGTTGGCGGGGGCCGCCTTCGAAAATTCGATGCCGAGTGGGGCGAGAATGTCGTGCAACGTGGGCAGGTGGACGCTTTGCGGGAAGCGGGCCGTGGCCGGGTCCATGCTGCCGGCAGGCCTCATCAGGTTGACGAGAACGTAGTTCAGCAGGGCGGCGGCGATGAAATTGAACATGATCGTGGTGATGACGATGTGACTGCCACGCTTGGCCTGAAGGTAGGCCGGGACAGCGGCCCAGATCGCGCCGAAGAGCGCGGACATGGCGATGGCTGCCAGAAGAGCGACGGACCAGTGCGGCCATGGCACGTAAAGACAGGCGATCGCGACTCCAAGCCCGCCGATCATCGCCTGGCCTTCACCACCGATGTTGAACAGACGGGCGTGGAAAGCGATGGCCACAGCGAGGCCGGTGAACATGAAACTGGTGGCGTAGTAGAGGGTATAGCCCCATCCATAGGTGCTTCCGAGCGCGCCGGTAACCATCAACTTGACCGCGGCTACCGGATCTTCACCGATGGCCAGGATCACCAGCGCCGACAGGATCGCGGCAAGGATCAACGAGATCAGCGGTACGAGGATGACCTCGGCCCATTTCGGCATCACGTCCATGGTGCGGCTCCTTCATCTGCGCGGGGCCGATGCGCGGCGGATGCGTCAAGGGGTTTTACCCCCGTCACTTGCGCGACTCCCCCAGAGTTTATCGGGCCAGGTGAAGCTTGGGTCATTCGTTCATCCCCGCCATCAGCAGGCCGAGTTCCTTTTCGTTCGTTTCGGCCGAACTGCGCTCCCCCATGATGATGCCGTCGAACATCACGGCTACCCGGTCGGACAGCGCGAGGATTTCCTCAAGTTCGACGGAGACCAGCAGGATTGCCTTGCCCTGATCGCGCAGGGCTACGATCTGCTGGTGAATGAATTCGATGGCGCCGATATCGACGCCGCGGGTGGGCTGGCCGACGAGCAGCAGGTCCGGGTTGCGTTCGATTTCGCGCGCCAGCACGATTTTCTGCTGGTTGCCGCCGGAAAAATTCTTGGCGGCGAGTTTTGGATTTGGGGGGCGGACGTCGAAGCGGGCCATCTTCCCTTCGGTGTCGGCGCGGATGGCGGCGTTGTTCATCAGCGCGCCTGAGAGGTAGGCGGGATCGCGGTGGTAGCCGAAGGCGGTATTTTCCCAGGCCTGGTATTCCATGATGAGGCCTTCGCGCTGGCGGTCTTCGGGCACATGGGCAATGCCCTGTGCCCTGCGCGACTGCCCATCGGCGTCCTTGCCGGACAGCTTGAGCTTCCGGCCGCTTATCGTGACGGCGCCAGTGGCCTGCGCATAGCCGCCAAGCACTTCGAGAAGTTCGGACTGCCCATTGCCGGCGACACCTGCGATGCCGAGTATTTCACCCGCGCGCACCTGTAGATCAATGCCCTTGAGGCGTTCGACGCCGCTGTCGTCCACCACGCGCAGGCCCTTGATGTCCAGTACCACCTCGCCCGGATTGGCTGGTTTTTTATCCACTCTGAGCAATACCTTGCGCCCGACCATCAGTTCGGCCAGTTCCGCCGGCGAGGTCTCTGCGGTTTTGACGGTTGCGGTCATCTGGCCACGACGCATGACTGAGACCGTATCGGTGATCTCCATGATCTCGCGCAGCTTGTGGGTGATGAGAATGATCGTTTTGCCCTCGTCGCGCAGCCGGCCGAGTATGCGAAAGAGTTGGTCAGCTTCCGCCGGGGTGAGCACACCGGTCGGCTCGTCGAGGATGAGAATGTCTGCCTGACGGTAAAGCGCCTTGAGAATTTCGACACGCTGCTGCATGCCGACGCCGAGGTCTTCGATGATGGCGTCGGGATCCACGTTGAGCCCGTATTCGTGTTCGAGCTCCAGCAGGGTTTTGCGGGCCTTTGCGAGCGAGGGGCGCAACAGGCGGCCATCTTCGGCGCCGAGGATGATGTTCTCCAGAACGGTGAAGTTCTCGACCAGCTTGAAATGCTGAAAAACCATGCCGATGCCGGCGGAAATCGCAGCCTGGCTGTCAGGGATATCGGTCTTGCGGCCCGCGACGAAGATTTCGCCCGCGTCCGCCTTGTAAAAGCCGTAGAGGATCGACATCAGGGTCGATTTGCCCGCGCCGTTCTCGCCGATGATCCCGTGGATCGTGCCGGGCATGACGCGGATGGAGATGTCCTTGTTGGCTTGCACAGGACCGAAGGCCTTTGAAATGCCCTTCAATTCTATGGCTGGCGCCGCATCGCCCATGTCACACCCCCCGGTTCGAGTAAGGCCACGCCCCGCTTTCGCGGCGTGGCCTCAGGTTTTCGTGCTGTCTGTGCTCAGAAGCTCAGCGCCGGGCAGCTATCGTCCGAGGTGTAGTCATGCACGCTCAATTCGCCGGCCGCGATCTTGTCGGCGGCCTCCTGAACGGATGCTTCCATCTCAGCGCTGACAAGCTCGGCGTTGAATTCGTCCATCGCATAGCCGACACCGCCATTGGCGACGCCCATCACCTGGAAGCCGGTTTCGAGACCGGGGCCTTCGGAGAAGGCGTCATAAACGGCATTATCGACGCGCTTGAGCATGGAAGTCAGGACTTTGCCGGGGTGGAGGTAGTTCTGGTTGCTATCCACGCCGATGGAAAGGATGTCTTCATCCGCCGCCGTTTGCAGCACACCTACGCCAGTGCCGCCTGCTGCCGCATAGACGACATCCGCGCCCTGGCTGATCTGCGCCTTGGTCAGTTCGGAGCCTTTCACCGGGTCGTTCCACGCAGCCGGGGTCGTGCCGGTCATGTTGGCGATGACCGTGGCATCGGGCTTCACGGCCTTGACGCCCTGAGCGTAGCCGCAAGCGAACTTACGGATCAGCGGAATATCCATGCCGCCGATGAAGCCGACGGTGCCGCTTTCCGAAGCCTGCGCCGCCATCATGCCGACAAGATAGGATCCTTCATGCTCGTTGAAAACCACCGAGCGCACGTTGGGTGCATCCACCACCATGTCGATAATCACGAAGCTGGTGTCCGGGTAATCGGCAGCAACCTGGCCGAGCGCGTCACCAAAGGCGAAACCTGCCATGACGATCGGGTTGGAGCCGGCCTCGGCGAAACGGCGCAGAGCCTGTTCGCGTTGGGCTTCGGACTGCAGTTCGATTTCGCGGAACTCTTCGCCTGTCTCTTCAGCCCAGCGTTGGGCGCCGTTGAAGGCCGCCTCGTTGAAGGACTTGTCGAACTTGCCGCCCAGATCGAAGATCAGCGCGGGTTCTGCCATGGCGGCACCCGAGGACAGGGCAAGTGCCGCCGTCGCGCCAAGGAATTTTTGCATAAGGGTCATTGGTGGTCTCCCAGGTTCTGATTTTGGGGCTGTCCGGAAAGACGTGATCCGGGGGTGCCCATGGTGAGCAGATGATTTCTGATCCTGCGCAGTTTAGGGCCAAAGGCACAAGCAGGGTCAACCGGTTTTTAGGGGGGGCTGAGGCGATTCACCAGTCTGACGGCGGGTCATTGCAAGCTTCATGAGCACCGCATCCACAGGTGCGCTGCCCGGTCGGGCGTAATATCCCTTGCGGCGGGCGATTTCGACGAATCCGTGTTTGGCGTAAAGCCTGCGTGCGGCAATGTTGTCCGTGGCGACCTCAAGAAAAGTGGACTTGGCGGTGGTGGCCGCGAGCCAGTCTCGGATCAATTTGTCGGCGATCCCTTGCCTGCGCTGCTCCGGTGCGACGGCAAGGGTCAGAATTTC
>JBFFFS010000084.1:0-10476 GCA_041557855.1 Roseobacter sp.
GACGACAGGAATATCGGTGAAGCGGCGATCTTCGGACAATTCGACCGCGAAGCTCGCGCCGTGCCCGTCTGGAAGGTTGTTGTCGAGCAGGATCAGCGCAATATCGTAGCGTTCCATGGCGGCGCGTGCACGAGCAAGGTCGGGTGCGACGGCGACGTCCAGTTCCTTGAAGCAGCGCGACAGGATGCGTTTGATCTTTTCCTGATCGAAAGCGCTGTCCTCGACCAAGAGGCATGTTGCCCGGGCGGGCCGCTGCCTTTGTGATTGTCTGTTACCCTGCATGTTCAAGATCTCTTGGCGACCAAAACAGGATCGTGCCACGAAGGTCTTAAAATAGTGTTTGCGGTTACCGGGGCGGCGGGTTTTCGGCGCGGTTATAGGCGCTCCAGTCGATGATCGCGGGATAGTACTTTTTGCGCCATTCCCGCACGCGCGGGTTCATGACCCGCCGCCACAAGGGGGGGATCATCGCCGCCATTGTCATTACCGGATAGCCGAAAGGCAATTGCGGCGCTTCGTTGGCGGTATAGGTCTGCAGCACCGGGTAGCGGCGGCTGGGCTTGAAGTGATGGTCCGAGTGGCGCTGCAGGTTTATGAGCAGCCAGTTGGATGCGCGGTGATCCGAATTCCATGAATGATGCGGTTTGACGTGCTCGTACTTTCCTTCGCCCAGATGTTCGCGGGTCAGCCCGTAGTGTTCGATGTAATTGACGAGCTCCAACTGCCAAATTGCGGTGCCCGCCTGCACGCAGAAGAGCGCAAGGCCGGACCAGCCCCCCAGCGCGAAGGCAAGGACCAGCATTCCGCCCTGCAAGGCCCAGTATTTGAAGAACGGGTTGGACAGGTCCGTCCACGGAAGTCCTTTGCGCGCCAGCATCCGCTTTTCGGCTTGGAAGGAGGAAACAAGCGACTGGCACAGAACGCGGGGATAAAACCGGTGGAACCCTTCGTTGTAGCGCGCGGTTACCGCGTCCGCCGGGGTGCCGACGTGGCGGTGGTGCACCAGAAGGTGTTCGGTACGAAAGTGCGAGTAGAGCACCATCGCCAGCAGGATATCGGCAATCCAGCGTTCGACTTTGGGTTTCTGGTGCATCAGCTCGTGGCTGTAGTTGATCCCGACGGTGCCGGTGATGACCCCGATGCCAAAGAACAGGCCCACCCGCTCAAGGGAAGAGAGATATTCGGCGTTCGGGACATACCAGATCAGGCTGAACAGCATGATGAACTGGAGCGGTGTCCAGATGAGAGTGATCGCCCGATGCGCCTGCATGGCCGTCTCTGCCGTGTCCGGGTCGGCGTTCTTGCTGTAGCGTCCGATGGCCAGATCGAGACCGGAAAAAAGGTACCATGTGACCAGTGGCAATAGCAGTACTGTCCAACCTCCGAAGGCCGCGCCGACATAAGCCAGCGGGATCAGTGCGAGAGAAATCCAGAAGGGCGCTGCAGAGGGCAGCGCGCTCGCCGTATCGGCCTGTGATGTCTGGGACATGGTCATGATGTCAGCTTAGTCGGGAGGCGGAGGAAAGGCCAAGGCGTCTGATTGCATCAGCGTGCCACGTCGAATGCTTTTCGCATCACCGTTGGCAGATCGGACGGGCGAAATTTGTCCCGGCCCATGAAACTTCCCCTTTTGGGATTGCAGCCCAGTGGCAAGTCAGCCCTCAGCACCCGCAGTACAAGGTGGAAGTGGGTGAATGTGTGCCGAACCTCCGCCCCGACAGGCTGCCAGTCGCCCTCCGCCGGCGGTGTGTGAACGGGCAGGGGGTCTGCGGCATCGATCCAGTCGGAGCTAGGCCAGCCCAGCATACCACCCAAAAGCCCTTTTTCCGGACGTGTTTCAAGCAGCCAGGCGCCATCTGTTTCTCGCTGACCCAGATAGACGATGCCATGGCGGATCGGTTTTGCTTTCTTCGGCGTCTTTTTAGGAAGCTCGGCAGCGGTCCCGGCAGCCCGCGCGGCGCAGGGATCGCGCCAGGGGCAAATGCCGCAGGCCGGCGATTTAGGTGTGCAGATGGTCGCACCTAGGTCCATCGCCGCTTGCGCATAGTCGCCCGGACGAGCCTCGGGTGTGAGGTTCTCCGCATGTGACATCAGAAGGGGTTTGGCCTGCGGCAAGGGCGTATGGACGTCATGCATTCGGGCCATCACGCGTTCGACGTTGCCGTCAAGCACCGTGTGACGCAGATCAAAGGCAATAGCCGCAATGGCGGCAGCGGTATAAGGCCCGACGCCAGGCAGTTTCAGAAGTTGCTCGTGATCCGCCGGAAACCTGCCGTCATGTTCCGCGACGACCACGCGGGCACATTTAAGAAGGTTGCGTGCCCGGGCATAGTACCCCAGACCGGCCCATTCTCCCATCACATCCGCATCAGTCGCAGCGGCAAGATCGGTCACCGTGGGCCAGCGCGCCGTGAAGCGTTCGAAATAATCTCGGACCGTGGCGACGGTGGTTTGTTGCAGCATTACCTCCGAAAGCCATACCCGGTAGGGGTCCGGCCTGACCCCTGCCTTGCGCTCGGCAGGGGGTACACGCCAGGGCATCTTACGCGCGTGGTCGTCATACCACGCAAGCAGATTCCGCCCGAGATTCTGCGGTACTGGCATTTGGTCACGCAACTTTTATGTCTCTCCGTACCGGCTCGGGCTGGTTGTGGCGCCATCAAAGCGCTAAGAAGCAGTAAGTCCTAGGAGAAGATAGCGATGCCTCAGCGCCGCGCCACCACAAAAGGCTTTGCCCGCACGTCATCCTTGCTGACGCAGCGCATCCGCAAGGCGTCGGAGGCGCGGGGATTTGTACAAAGCCGGCTGCTTACCCACTGGGCGGAAATCGCAGGCGAGCAGATTGCCGGAATTTCGCGCCCGGTCGAGGTGAGCTACGGGCGCGGCGGCATGGGCGCGACCCTGACCTTGCTGACCACCGGGGCCCATGCGCCAATGCTGGAAATGGAAAAGGAAAAGCTGCGTACACGGGTCAACGGCGTGTACGGCTACAACGCCATTGCCCGGATCAGGGTGACGCAGACCGCCGCGACCGGTTTTGCCGAGGGTCAGGTGGCATTTCACCATGGGCCGAAGAAAGCAGTTGCCGCCGAACCGAGTCCCGCTGCACGTGCAATAGCATCCGAAGTGACACGCCCTGTAAGCGACGACGGGCTGAGAGCCGCTCTTGCGCGACTGGGCGAAAATATTCTGAAAAAAACAGACCGATAAAGGGAACCACTATGTCTCGTTTGATGATCGTCTCAGCAGCCGTTGCTGTGATCGGCCTTGGCGCCTATTTCGTGACCTCGCCCGGGAGCAACTCAGTCAGTCCGGCTGATCCGTTCGGCGCGGCCAACGCGCAGGAAGCCGGGGAAATCGATACTTCCAGCGTCGTTGAAATGACCTTGGGCAATGCCGACGCGCCTGTAACCATGGTGGAATACGCCAGCTTTACCTGCCCGCATTGTGCCCGCTTTCATTCGGGTCCCTACAAGCAGCTCAAGACTGACTACATCGACACCGGCAAGATCAATTTCATCTACCGCGAAGTCTATTTCGACCGTTATGGCCTCTGGGCTTCGATGATCGCGCGTTGCGCCGGAAGTACCGATGCGTTCTTTGGTATGGCGGACCTGATCTATGACAAGCAGTCGGAATGGGCCCGTGCGGGCGACCCGGCCGCAATCGTCGGAGAGCTTCGGAAAATCGGTCTGCTTGCGGGTCTTGACGCCGAAACGATGGAGGCCTGTCTGCAGGACGGAGAACAGGCCCGTACCTTGGTGGCTTGGTACCAGGAAAACGCAACCGAGGACGGCATTGAAAGCACCCCCAGCTTTGTCATCAACGGCAAGCGTTACTCCAACATGGAATACAGCGAGATGACAGAGATACTGGACGCCGCGGCGGAGTGATGACAGCACCTCTCGAAGGGCTGAAGGTCGTCGAACTGGCGCGTGTTCTGGCTGGCCCCTGGGCCGGTCAGACCCTGTCAGACCTCGGCTGCGAGGTCATAAAGGTGGAAAGCCCCGCGGGTGATGATACGCGCCAGTGGGGTCCGCCCTTCGTGACGCGGGATGAAGATGTCTCTGCCGCATATTTCCATTCCACCAATCGCGGAAAGAAGTCCGTCACGATTGATTTCCGTTCGGCGGAAGGCTTGGCGCGGCTCAAAAAGCTGCTGGCTGAAGCGGACATTCTGATCGAGAATTTCAAAACCGGTGGGCTGGCGAAATACGGTCTCGACTATGAGAGCCTAAAGGCGGAATTTCCGCGCCTGATCTATTGTTCGATCACCGGGTTCGGCCATGACGGGCCTTATGCGCCGCGGGCAGGGTACGATTTCATCATTCAGGGGATGTCCGGGTTGATGTCGCTGACCGGGGAACCGGAAGGCCAACCGCAGAAGTACGGCGTGGCCATCACCGATATCCTGACCGGCATATATGCCACAACCGCGATCCTCGCAGCGGTCCATCAGCGCAACAGCACCGGACGTGGTCAGCAGATCGACATGTCATTGCTGGATGTGGCGGTCGCGGTCACGTCCAATCAGGCGCTGAACTACCTTACCACCGGGACACCGCCGCGGCGGATGGGCAACGCCCACGTCAATCTCGCGCCCTATCAGGTTTTTGACTGTGCGGACGGGCATATCATCATCGCGACGGGCAACGACGGACAGTATCAGCGTCTGTGCCGGTTGCTCGGGTTGGAGCAGATGGCGCTTGCGCCGGAGTTTCTGAAAAATGCCGACCGCCTGGCGAACCGCGAGGAAATGATCCGGCGCCTGACGGAGGCCACATCGGGGCGGACGCGCGCCGATCTTCTGGCCGCCTGTGAAGCGCAGGGCGTGCCTGCCGGCCCGATCAACAATATGGCGGATGTCATGGCCGATCCGCAGGTGGTGGCGCGCGGCATGCAGATCGATCTCGACGGCGTTCCTGGCGTGCGCTCTCCGTTTCGTTTCTCGGATGCCACCCTTGCCTTGCACCGCCCGGCGCCAAAGCTTGGTGAGGACGATACCAAGGTCTAATCTAACGTCAGGCCGGGAACAGCGCTTTCAGCGCTTGTTTCAGTGTCTCGCCCCTATCCTCGAAGGTCAGTCGTACGGGCAAGGTGATGACCTTGGTTCGAAAGCTGTGCGGTAGGCGCACTGCATCCTTCTCGGTGGTGACGAGCTGCGCACCCTTTGCCTGCGCATCCGCTTCAAAGCGGCTCATGAGCGCAGGGGTCAGCGGTTGGTGGTCGTCCAGTGGTTCCGCGTGGATGACATCTGCGCCGAGACTGCGCAGGGTGGCGAAGAATTTTTCCGGATGAGCGATGCCTGCAAAGGCCATAACTCTGGTATCCGACCATTCCATCCCCGTTTGCAAGGGTTCGAGGGTTGCACGGATATGGGGAAGGCTCACGGGCAGGATGCTTGAATCAAAGCGCGCCTGCGCTTCCGTCGGCCCCACGGATAAAAGCATATCCGCTCGCGCAAGACCGATTTCCACCGGTTCGCGAAGGGGGCCGGCAGGCAGGCATTTGCCATTACCGAATCCCTTTTCGGCGTCGACGACGACAATGCTGAAATCCTTGTGCAGCGCCGGGTTCTGAAATCCGTCATCGAGGACGATTGCCGTTGCGCCCGCCTTGATGGCCTCCTTGGCTCCGGCGGCGCGATCCTCGGACACCCAGACCTCGGCAAAGGCGGACAGTAATAACGGCTCATCCCCGACCTGCTGGGCAGTGTGCTTACTTGGATCGACGCGCACCGGGCCTTTCATCGAGCCGCCATATCCCCGGCTGATCACATGCGGCGTCTGATAGAGGTCGGTCAACATCGACAGGACGGCCATGACCGTCGGCGTCTTGCCTGTACCGCCCGCATTGAGATTGCCGATACAGATCACCGGAACCCCGGGCCGCAGATATGGGCCGCGCGCCAGTCGCCTTGCCGTAGCGGCCGCATAGATCAGCCCCAAGGGATGCAGAATCCGCGCCGCCAGCGAGGGTGCATCGGGCGGTCTGTGCCAGAAATCAGGCGCGCGCATCGCCAACCTCCAATGTACCGTCCAGCACGTCTTCAACCATTTCGACCACCCGGTCCGTGAGATCGGCTCCCTGGCTTACAACATCCCAGCCGGCATGAGCCATGGCCGCGGCGCGGTCTGGCGCGATCAACTGCGTTACCGCCGCGCCGAGCGTTTTTTCGTCTTTAACGATCCTTGCCGCTCCTGCTTTTGCCAGCCGCGAATAAAACGGCATGAACATGCTGACGTTGGGACCGTATAGCACGGCAGACCCCAGCGCCGCAGCCTCGAACGGGTTGCGCCCGGGTTTCTTGGCGATCAGTGAGCTTCCCATGAAGGAGATCGGCGAAGCGCGGTAAAACAGACCTAGGTCCGCCGCATCCGGGGCCAAAAGTACCTGTGTCGAGTCGTCGATTTCATCCCCCTTGGTCCAGTTGGATAAGCGGTATCCTTCATCCGTCACGCCTTGCGCAAAAAGTTGGGCCAAGTCCTCGCGCGCCGGATGCAGGATCAACAGCAGGCGATGTGAAAGCCTGAGGGCTTCGCGATGCGCTGACAGTACGGCGGAAAGTTCCGCTTCTTGAATATTGCTGGCAAACCAGACCGGACGGCCGCGCAGCCGTTCCGACAGGTCTGCCAGATCGGAGTCTTCGCAACTGAGCGTTAGCCCGCCTGCCTCCAGTGCGGGCATGAGGCTGATCCGACCGGTGGGCAAACCCAGTGTCTCTACCCGCTGAAGAGCTTCGCTGCTGCGCACCATTACCGCGAGAAACGGCTCCAGCAACTGGCGCGACAGGTCCGGCAACCATCGGTCGCGCCTTCCGTCGAAACCGTCGGTATCGGCATCGATCAGCATCATCGCGCATTTTGCAGCATGAGCCTGTATCAGCAGATTGGGGCGCAGATGTCCGCGAGCCCATATACCGATGTCGGGATGCCATTGACGCCAGAAGCCGGACACGGCTTCGGGGTGATCGGAAGGGACTTTGTCCATCATCACCTTGTCGCGCGGCAAGTCGTTCTTGCCGGCACGTTTCAGCGTTTCCTGATCCGGCACGGTAATTAAGACGTGGATATCCGGGCGCGTCGCACAAAGGCGCTGGGCGAGGTCTTCCACCGCCAGCAAGCTGTCGGGTGCGGGGGCGTGGATCCAGACCAGTGGACCCTTGGGGCGTTCCATGTCGGTCGTGTATCTGCGCGGCGTTGCCCGACGCGACAAGGCGCGATAGGCCGCCAGCCCGAACGAGCGGCCCATATCAAATTACCCAAGTTCTTCGGTGGATGAGGCAGCGGTCTCTTCGTCGCGCAACCAATGCAAATGCGCGATGTAATAGCGCATATGCGCGTTATCCACTGTCCGCTGAGCCTCTGATTTCCAGGCGTCGAATGCGGTGGCGTAATCGGGGAAAATCCCCACGATATGGAGGTCATCAACATTCTTGAAGACGTTCTTGCTGGGATCGACGAGTTCGCCACCGAAAACGAGATGAAGCCGTTGTGCCATGGAAAATCTTTCTGTCTGATGATGTTTAAAAAGGCTCAGGAGAAACTTGCTGATTAGCGGCACGCGGTCAAGCGCGTGCTTGGGGCACCCGTCCCAGCGCCTTTAACAGCTTGTCATGCAAACCGGGTCCCGAGGCGATCAGTCCGTCGAGTTGTGGCGTCGCGTTATTGAACTGAAGCAACCGCCCCATGCGATCGCTGCATCGCCCGGCGGCTTCCTCGACTATGATCGCGCCGGCGGCGACGTCCCACTCCCAAGTTGGTCGGAAGGTCAGCATCGCGTCAAAGCGCCCCTGACCGACCAGCCCAAGGCGGTAGGCCAGCGACGGACGATGCGCTCGTGTAAAGCCGGGCAGGCCCGTTGGCCAGTGATCGGGGGCGAGGATAGGTTTTGTCGCGAGGATATCGGCGCCATCTAGGTCGGTCTTTTGCGACACGCGCATCGGTACGCCGTTGAGAAAGGCACCCTTTCCCCTGGCGGCGGTAAAGAGCAGGTCGCGCATCGGCAGGTAGATGGCACCGGCTGTGATCTGGCCGTGCTCGGCCACGGCAACGGAATGTGCCCAAGTCCGCGCGCCTTCGACAAAGCTCCGCGTGCCGTCGATAGGATCGACGATGAACACCCGATCACGCGAAAGCCGTTCGGCGCTGTCCTCGGTCTCTTCGGAAAGCCATCCATAATCCGGGCGCGCCATCCGCAGGACACGTTCGAGATAGTTGTTGACCGCCAGGTCAGCCTCTGTGACTGGGCCCGCGCCTTCGGGTTTGTCCCAGGCGCGTGCGCCCCCGCCTACGTAGCTGGTGGCGACCCGTCCGGCCATGCGCGCCGCATCGGTGATAAGCTTGAGGTCAGTTGCCGGCAAGGGTCATTCCCGAGACCAGCAACGAAGGCACCACGCGGCTGAGATGAGTGCGGGCATCATTCGCCGGAATGATCCGCAACAACATATCGCGCAGGTTGCCCGCAATCGTACATTCGTTCACTGGATAGGCGATTTCGCCATTTTCGATCCAGAGCCCGGCCGCCCCGCGCGAATAATCACCAGTGTTCGGGTTGATGGTTGATCCGATCATCGACGTGACCAGCAGGCCCGTACCCATGTCCCTGATGAGGTCATCGCGGGTATGATCCCCCTGTGTCAGTGCCACGTTCCACGTCGAAGGGGACGGCCCCGAGGACGTGCCGCGCGTCGCATTCCCGGTCGAGGCCATTCCCAGTTTTCGCCCCGTGGACAAATCGAGCGTCCAGCCCGTGAGAACGCCGTCGGCGACGATGTCACGGGCCCGGGTTGGCAGGCCCTCGGCATCGAAGGGACGCGACCCCGATGCACGAAGACGGTGCGGGTCTTCATGCAGGCTGATGCCCTTCGGCAGAACCTGCGCGCCATGTGCATCGCGAAGCCACGATGCGCCCCGCGCGACAGACGCGCCGTTGGCAGCCACCAGCAGGTGCCCGATCAGTGTAGAGGAGACTCGTTCGTCGAAGAGCACCGGATACGCGCCTGTAGGGGGTTTGCGCGCGCCGTACCGCGCGACCGCCCGTTCTGCCGCGCGCGCGCCGATCTATTCGGGGCTGCGCAGATCAGCCTGGAAAATGCGGCTGTCGCCGTCGTGGTCGCGCTCCATCTTGGTGCCGGTGCCACAGATGGCCACGCAGGACAAACCACGATCAGTGCGCATGTAGCCGCCGGAAAATCCATTGGTCGCCGAAATATGAACGCTGCGTGCCGAATAGCCCGCCGAGGCGGATTGCACCTGGCTAATCTTGTCGTTCTCAAGAGCGGCGGCCTCGGCGCGGCAGGCATCCTCCTGAAGCACGGCGGGCGATGGTTCTTCCGCTGGGTCGGACAATTCAAGACCTTCGGCGTCGCGCCGCGCGCTCAGCATCTCGGGGGTGGCGAGCCCGCTATATTGGTCCTCGGGTGCTTCGCGAGCCATGGCAACCGCGCGCTGCGCCATTTCCTCAATGGTGCTGTCACGCACGTCAGAGGCAGAGACATTGGCGCTGCGCTGGCCGACGAAAACGCGCAGCCCGATATCTATCCCTTCGGAACGTTCCGCCTGTTCCAGCGTCCCGCCGCGTACCTCGATACTGAGCGATGTACCTTGAACGGCCATCGCATCCGCCGAATCTGCGCCGGCCCGTCTGGCGGCGGTCAGGAGATTGTCGGTCAGATCGGCAAGGGACTGCGTCATGGAAAGCTCCGCAAAAAGACCTGCCTGAGGTAGCGACCCCGTGGCAGGTCTGCAAGGGCCGGAGCGAAAATCCCCTGGGAAGACGCGTTACTGAATGCGCTGTCCGTTAGCGGAAATGTGGCCTTTCTCATTGATCTCGATCTTCGAGTTCAGCGTGTCCGGCGCATCGCCCGGTACCGCCAGGAGGCCCATCATCATCCGTGCGCCCATGGCTTGTTCTTCGGGAAGCAGTCCGATGGTGACAAGCCGGTCGATCAGTGCATTCCCTCCCACGAGCCTGAGATCGACGGCGCCTTCCGGCTTGGGCATGGGGCCTTGTGCATTATCGAATGTAAAACCGCCCACTCCTGTAAGTTCAGCGCCGGCCACGGCAATCCTCAGCTGGTTCAGATCCAGTTTCTCGATCTCGGCAGGCGCCTTGTCGGGGTTGGCGCTGACCATCGCGGATTCGGGATCGAGGAAGTCGAAGAGCAGCCGCGCCTTTCCGCTCAGGTCGATGACAAGCGTGGCGGGATCGCGCGGCAATTGGGCGCCCGGGTCGAACAGACCCCAGAGTATATCGGACATCGACAGACCTTCGAGCGTGAGGCCAAGCGCAAAATCTTCCGGCGTCTCGGACTTGCGCAAGGGCATGGCGATATTGAAAGCTGCGCGGGCCATTTCGAAGCTGACCGGGAAGGGCAGTTGCGCCATCGTCATTTCTGCCTTGGTCCCGGACTGGGTTCCCTCGTAAATGAGCCCGTTCTGTCCCATGACCACGCCAAGTGTGCCGCTGTCTGAC
>JBFFFS010000085.1:0-10372 GCA_041557855.1 Roseobacter sp.
AAAGAGCTTGGCGGGCTGCGCGGACGTCTCAACAACCCCAAGTTCGCCGCCTCCGCCCCCGAAGAGGTGGTCGAGGAAACCCGCGCCAACCTCGCGCTCCGCGAGGAGGAAGAGGGCAAGCTGAAAGAGGCGCTCGCGCGGCTGGCCGAACTGGGCTAACGCGTGGCCTGTCCCCACAGGGACAGCGGCCCGCGGCCTTAGTCGAATTTCGGGGGTCGCTTGCCGAACTGAGCGGCGATCACCTCCATCTGCTCGGGCCGTCCAAGCAGTGCTGCCTGCGCGCGTGCCTCCGCCACCAGCACATCGGCGGGCGCTTGGGTCCACGCCGTTTCACACAGCGCCTTGGCCGCGCGGATGGCATTCGGCCCCTTGCCGGCGATCTCGCCCGCCAGCGCCACCGCAGCGGCAAGCGGATCGTCGGCCACCTCCGTGACCAGCCCCCAGTGCGCCGCCTGCGCCGCATCGATGGGCCGCGCCGTGTAGATCAGCCGTTTCATCACGTCATCGCGCAGCAAGCGCGGCATGAGCACCATCCCGCCCATGTCCGGAATGATACCCCATTTCATCTCCATCACCGCAAGCTGCGTGTCGGGTGCGGCGATACGGATATCCGCACCCAGCGCAAGCTGCATTCCCGCTCCGAAGACAGCCCCGTGCAGCGCCGCGATTACCGGGATATCCAACCTGTGCCAGACCATTGCCACCTCCTGCCAACGGTTGGTGGTCCCGTCAGCGTGGGTGCGCGGCACAATCAGCGCCTCCATATCCTGCCCGATCAGCTTGGTGAGCCCGGAAATATCGATGCCCGTGCAAAAGCAATCGCCCTCACCCGACAGCACGACCACCCGGGCCTTGGAGGACGCCACTTTCGCGCCCGCCTCGATCAGCGCTTCGATCATCTCGTCGTCCATCGCGTTCTTCTTCTCCGCGCGGGTCAGCACGACGTGGGCAATGTGGTTCTCGATCGAAAAGCGCAGACGGGACATGGCGGGTTCTCCGGCAGATGTGGCGGTTGAAAGGCTGCGGCCATCAAATCGTGCGGGTGCGATCTTGGCCAGTGAAACGTGACGGCACGACGGGCTTGCCGAAGTCCGCCGCGGTGTTTTATCTAACGACATGACTGACTTCCGACTGACCGATCTCGCCCGCAGCCTGCCCGCAACCGTGCCCTTCGTAGGCCCCGAAGCGCAGGAGCGCGCGCGCGGTTGCCGCTTTGATGCGCGTCTCGGCGCCAACGAGAATGTCTTTGGCCCCTCCCCCAGCGCCATCCGCGCGATGGCCGAAACCCAGCAATGGATGTACGGCGATCCTGAAAACTACGAACTGCGCGCGGCGCTCGCGCGGTCGCTGGGCACCAGCGCCGATCACGTCGTCGTCGGAGAGGGGATCGACGGGTTGCTGGGCTATCTGGTGCGCCTCTTCGTGGGTCCGGGCGATGCTGTAGTGACATCCGACGGGGCCTATCCGACCTTCAACTATCACGTCGCAGGCTATGGCGGGACTTTGCACAAGGTTCCCTACCGGGACGACCACGAGGATATGGCCGCGCTTTTTGCCAAGGCACGCGATGTGGACGCCAAGCTGGTCTATCTGGTCAATCCTGACAATCCAATGGGCAGCGCCCACAGCGGTGCGGACATTGCCGCGGCTCTGGACGCGTTGCCAACGCGCACGCTGCTGGTGCTCGACGAAGCCTATATCGAATGCGCCGACGAGGGCACGGAGGTGCCACTGCCCTTCGATGATCCGCGTCTGATCCGGCTGCGCACTTTTTCCAAGGCCTACGGAATGGCCGGGGCGCGGGTCGGCTATGCGCTGGGTGCGCCGGAACTGATCTCTGCCTTCGACAAGGTGCGCAACCACTTCGGCATGAACCGTGCGGCGCAGGAAGGCGCGCTGGCCGCGCTCGCCGACCGTACGTGGCTGGAATCGGTGCTCGCCCGGGTCCGCTCTTCACGGCTGCGCATCACCTCGATTGCAAGAAACTGCGGCCTGCAGCCGCTAAAGTCCCAGACCAATTTCGTCGCCATCGACTGCGGACGCGACGGCGAATTCGCCCGCCGGGTGCTCAACGGAATGGTGGACCAGGGTATTTTCGTACGCATGCCCTTCGTGGCGCCGCAGGATCGATGCATCCGGATCAGTTGCGGCACGCCTGCCGACCTAGATCTGGTTGCCGAAGTACTGCCGCGCGCCCTCAGCGCCGCAGAAAAATGCTGACGCAGCCACAGCAGGTCTTATACTCTTCCGTGTGATCGGTTGATGGATGTGACCTCATGGAGCAACACAAGCTGGGCCGCGCGCCCAATTACACCGGTGCCTGTATCGTCATGTTCGGCGTGAACCTCGGATGGGTGCTGCTTCTTCTCTTTGCCCTCTACGGCCTGGCGGTCGCCGTTTTCATCTGTCTTGTGGTCAATCACTGGATGAACTGGCTTGAGCACCGACGCCGGCAACTGGCCGATGCGCACGCACCGGGCGTGCCGCAGGAGTAGACAGCTCAGACCTGTGCGATGACCTTGGCCGCTGCGTCGAGCGCGCCGCCACCGTGATCGACGCCAAGCGCGGTCAGCCCAGCTTCGACGCCTCCCAGCAGCCCCAGGATCATGTGCCCGTTGATATGCCCCATGTGGCCGAAGCGGAAGAACCCATGCCACGCGGGATCACCCGGCGGAGCCATACCCAGACCGATACCCAGCGTCAGCCCGATCTCTTCCTGCGTCCAGTCCCGCAGCGCCGTGCCCTGTGGACTTTCGATACGCATGCAGGTGACGGCGTTGCTGCGCCACGCGGGATTGGTGACGTTCATCGACAGGCTGCCTTCGGCACTCCAGGCATCGCAGGCCGCCCAGACCGCCCGCGCCAGCACCGCGTGCCGCCGCCAGACCGCCTCCATGCCCTCGGCGTGAATCATGTCGAGCGAGGTTCTCAGGCCAAAGAGGTGCTGGGTTGGCGCGGTGCCGCGCCAGTAGTGAAAGAAAATCTCCGGATCGACGCGCGGCACCCAGTCCCAATAACGGCTGACCCGCGCCATCCCGGCGCGCACCGCAGCCGCCTTGTCGTTGAAAAAGACAAAGCACATGCCCGCCGGCACCATCAGGCCCTTCTGGCTGCCGGCCACCATGACGTCGACGCCCCAGGCGTCCATCTCGAAAGTGTCGCAGGCCAGCGACGCGATGCAATCGACCATCAGCAGCGCCGGGTGGCCCGCCTCGTCAATGGCGGCGCGCAGGGCGGCGATGTCGTTGCGGACGGACGTGGAAGTATCCACATGAACCACCAGCACGGCCTTGATGCGGTGTGCGGTATCGGCCTTCAGTGCCTCGGCAACCCGCGCAGGGTCGGCAGGCTCGGTCTTGCCGAAATCCAGCACTTCGACCTGCGCGCCCAGGCCGTCGGCCATGTCGCCCCAATCCGTCGCGAAGCTGCCCGAGGCGGGAACGAGCACGGTATCGTCGGGCCCGACGACATTTGCCAGCGCCGCTTCCCACGCCGCGTGGCCATTGCCGATATACATGGCCACGTGATGACGGGTGCGGGCCACACGCTTGAGGTCGGCAACAATGCCCGGCATCATATCGTGCAATTCGCCGGCATAGATATTGGGCGAAGGGCGGTGCATGGCCTGGAGCACGGCATCGGGAATAACGGACGGCCCCGGAATGGCCAGATAGCTGCGGCCGGCGGAAAGGTTGGTTTTTTGGGTCACGATCACTGCCCTTTTGTTTCTGAGCAACAGTAGCGTTTTGAAACGGCACGTCAATTGACCCGCCCCTTGCACGCAAGGCGTGGGCGGCCTAGACCAAGAAACCTGAGCAAGGCCTCTCTGGCCCGACCGGAAAAAAGGCACGCGATGCGCGATAACGGCGACTCTTCGGCAAAATTGATTGCATGGCTATGGAAAGGGTACCTGCGCAAGCATCTGGGCATGCTGGCGGTGGCCATTGTTTTCATGGTGATTGAAGGCTCCATGCTCGGCGCACTGGCCTACATGATGGAGCCGATGTTCGACCAGGTCTTCGTGGCGGGCCAGAAATCGATGCTCTTCGTCGTCGGCATGGTTCTGATTGCCATTTTCGTCGTCCGCGCCTTTTCGGGAGTGCTGCAGAAGGTTCTGCTCACCCGGATTTCCGAAAAGACCGCCGCCGAGTTGCGCAATGATCTTCTGAAGCAGATGATGAAGCAGGACGGCGAATTTCTCCAAGCACACCCGCCGGGATATCTCATTCAGCGCGTTCAGACGGACGTGAACCAGATCAACACCGTCTGGCGGGCGATCATTACCGGCGCGGGACGGGATGCAATCGGTCTCGTGGTGCTGATGGGCGTTGCCATCAACGTCGATCCTGTATGGGCGCTACTGGCCTGCATCGGCGTTCCGCTGCTTGTACTGCCTGCGGCGCTGGCCCAGCGTTTCGTGCGCCGGCGCGCACGCGAGGCACGGGATCTGGGGGCATCGCTCGCTGTCAGGCTCGACGAAGTGTTTCATGGCATCGTTCAGATCAAGCTCAACGCCGCCGAGGACTACCAGGCCCGGCAGTACCGCAGCCTTACCCGGGAATACGTCCGCACGCGGATACGGACGATATTCGGCTCTGCGGCGATCCCGGCCATGATCGATATCATGTCCGGCTTGGGCTTCATGGCCGTTATCCTCTACGGCGGGTCACAGATCATCGCAGGCGATAAGTCTATCGGACAGTTCATGAGCTTCTTTACCGCCATGGGGTTTGCCTTCGACCCGATGCGGCGCCTTGGATCGATCAGTGGCCTGTGGCAGGTCGCGGCTGCTTCCATCGAGCGGCTCAAGGAACTGCTCGAAGCGCCGGTCCGCCTGACCTCGCCGGAGAACCCCAAACCCGCGCCCACCGGCTCGCCCGACGTGGTACTGGACAATGTCTCGCTCAGCTACGGCGACACCGAAGTGCTGGACCGGCTCAGCCTGACGGCGTCGGCGGGCCAGACGACCGCACTTGTCGGCGCTTCCGGTGCCGGCAAATCCACGGTCTTCAACCTGCTGACCCGGCTGATTGATCCCACCGAGGGCGATGTACGTATTGGCGGCGTCGGTACCCGCGAAATGGCCCTTCCCGAGCTGCGCGCGCTCTTTTCGGTTGTCACGCAGGAAGCGCTGCTCTTCGACGAGACCCTGCGGGAGAATATTCTGATGGGCCGCGAAGACGTCAGCGACGAAGACCTCAAGCCTGTGCTGGACGCGGCGAACGTCAGCGTTTTTCTTCCTAAGCTCGCGAACGGCCTCGACACCCGTGTCGGCACTCGGGGCTCGGCACTTTCGGGCGGGCAGCGCCAGCGCGTAGTCATCGCCCGCGCTCTGCTGCGCAATACGCCAATTCTGTTGCTGGACGAAGCGACCTCGGCATTGGACGCGCAATCCGAGCAGGTGGTGCAAGACGCGTTGGACAAGCTGGCCGAGGGCCGCACGACGCTGGTTATCGCGCACCGCCTCTCGACCGTACGCGGTGCGGACAAGATCATAGTCATGGACAAAGGCCGTGTCGTCGATGAAGGCACCCACGATGAGCTGCTGGAGCGCGGCGGTATCTACGCGGATCTATACCGGCTGCAATTCCAGGATGGTAAAACGGTCTCCGACGGTCGTTCGATTAGCCCGAAGCAGCGCGCCAACCCGGCGGATGATCCCCCAAACGGTTTCTTCCAACGTATGACATCGCTGTTTATCCGCTAGCGGCGGTAAGCCTTTGCCAGTCCATCAGGCGACGCGCCAGCCAGATAGCGCATCAACGCCCAGATGTTGCGTGATCCGCGCCTGATCCAGCCTTGCGAGCGATAGCGAACCGCGCTGGTACGCGCCGTGGCGTCGATACCGCGCAGTTTGCCGCGCAGAGCGCGTGCGATGGCGACGTCCTCCATCAGCGGCTGATCGGGATAGCCGCCCACCGCAGCATAAAGCGACCGGGGCAGCAGCAGACCCTGATCTCCGTAGGGCAGACCTGCCCGGCTGCGCAGATTTGCCCATGCCGCGACGATCCGACCGGCAATTCCCCCCTCATCGAAGGCGAGACGAAACCAGCCGGCCGTATCCCCTGAAAGATGTTCGATCACCGGTCCAACCCAATCGCTGTCCAGCGTGGTGTCCGCATGCAGGACAAGCAACCAGTCCCCCGCCGCCGCATCACAGCCACGCGCCAGTTGCCCACCGCGCGATGCAGCACCGGTAACAACCTCCGCCCCCCAGGCCTTGGCTATCTCTACCGTTGCATCTGAGGATCCACCATCACTGACGATCAGTTCGCGCAGCAGCCCGGCGTCGAGCCCTGGCATAAGACTCATCAGGCACTCCCCAAGGCACTCCTGAGCATCGAGGGTCGGAATTATCACCGAAATCGGTGCGCGCATTACGCTACCCCTTCCAACTGACGGCATGGCGTTTATATGGCACGGCAGGAAGGTTAAGGAGTCCCACCATGACAAAACGCCGCATTTTCAGGTTATCCGGCTCTGACGTCACGGAATTTCTTCAGGGTCTTATTACCAACGACATCAAGCGTATCAACAGCGGACTGGTCTATGCCGCGCTTCTGACCCCGCAAGGCAAGTTCATCGCCGACTTTTTTCTATCCAAGACGGAAGATGGCGTGCTTCTGGATGTGGCCGAAAGCCATGCCGACCTGCTGCTGACCCGATTGAGCATGTACAAGCTGCGCGCGGATGTGAAGATCACACCGACCGCGCTGCACCTGCACCGGGGTCTCGGCGAGGCCCCCGCCGACGCCCAGTCCGACCCGCGCGACCCGGCACTTGGCTGGCGCGCATATCGCGACAGCCCTCAAACCGACGACACCGTTGACTGGATTGCACTGCGCGTCGCTAACAAGGTGCCCGAAACCGGCATCGAACTCACGCCCGACAGTTTTATTCTCGAGATGGATTTCGAAAGACTGTCAGGGGTTGATTTCCGCAAGGGGTGCTATGTCGGCCAGGAAGTGACGGCACGGATGAAACACAAGACCGAATTGCGCAAGGGCCTGGCGCGGGTGCATCTGGACGGCCCGGCGGAACCGGGTACGGAAATCACCACTTCGGAAGGCAAACCAGCAGGTCAACTGCACAGCCGGGCCGGGGATGAGGGGCTCGCCTACCTGCGCTTCGACCGGGCTACGGGGTCAATGCGGGCAGGTGAGGCCGCCGTGACGCGCGCCGACTAAAAAATGACGTCGCGTCACATCTACAGACACATTTCGCTGCCCGAGAGGCCCGAGCACGCTGGATAACGCACGACGACTGGCTCAGGCGCGCTCGGAATATTCCATAGTTTCGGTGTTGACGACGATCTCTTCATCCTGCCCGATGAACGGAGGAACCATGACCTTGACCCCATTGTCGAGGATCGCGGGCTTGAAGGAATTTGCGGCCGTCGGGCCTCTGACCACCGGTTCGGTCTCGACGATCTTGCACGTTACTTTCTGAGGCAGCGTCGCGTTCAGCGCCTCATCCTCGTAGAACTCCACGACAATGGTCATGCCGTCCTGAAGGAACGGGCGACGCTCGCCCAGAAGCTCGGACGGCAACTGCACCTGCTCGTAAGTCTCTGTATCCATTACAACCAGCATGCCGTCATCTTCGTAAAGGAACTGCTGATCTTTCTGCTCGAGTCGCACGCGCTCGACCTTGTCCGCGGACCGGAAGCGCTCATTCAGCTTGGAGCCATTACGCAGGTTGCGCAGTTCGACCTGAGCAAAGGCGCCACCCTTACCCGGCTTGACGTGATCGACTTTGACCGCGGCCCACAGACCATCGTTGTGCTCCAGCACGTTTCCGGGGCGGATCTCATTTCCGTTGATTTTTGGCATATGACAAAACCATGGCAAATAGGTTGATGTATGTTCGAAGCCCCCTATATCTGCGGGACTGATGGGTGGCAAGACAACGATATCTCGCTTTCGCAAGCATTTAGCCATGCAAAAATTGCATGGATGGCATGCAATTACAGGGTATCCGAATCAACCAAACTCCGCCATAAGGAGCGTCACGCCGAAAACACAAGAGCAAGAATAACGAAAGGACGACGAGATGAGAGATTTCGTTGACGGCACGGCCTTCAATAACGAGCAAGGGAACCGTGCACGTAAACTTTTCGCAGCCGTGGTACTGGCTGCGCTGGACGATGCCATTGCGGATGACAAGAAATATGGCAACGGTCCGGAACAGATTGCCCGCTGGGCACGGTCCCGCGACGGACGCGAAGTGTTGAGTTGTGCAGGCATCGACCCCAACGAACGCGTCGTCGAAGGTTTGATGGAATTCGTCGGCAAAGGTGTACGGACATCCGTTGCGCTGTCGCGCGAAGAATCGGAGCGCCGCAACGCTGCGCAGCAGGCCGAAGCTGCATAAACACCGAAGTTAATCGGAAAAAAACGCGCCCTTCAGGGTGCGTTTTTTTGCGCGGCGGCTAAAGGCCAGTCTGATGCCGGCAAATACGCCGAGCGGACATCTTATGCCGCCTGCATGCCACAGCACTACAGGGCGAAATAGTGGCCCTGATAGTCAGAACGCAGCCGTTTCCCGCCTTCCCCTGCCAGGCCTCATGGGGCAGATTGAACCCGAACGGAAAGCGGGACAGGCATGAGCAAAACGATCATGATCCAGGGCACGGGCAGCAATGTCGGAAAGTCCCTTATGGTCGCAGGGCTTGCCCGCGCCTACGCGAATCGCGGGCTGGCTGTCCGGCCTTTCAAACCGCAGAACATGTCCAACAACGCCGCCGTCACAACCGAGGGGGGCGAGATCGGGCGCGCGCAAGCGCTCCAGGCGCAGGCGGCCCGGGTTCCGGCGCATACGGATATGAATCCGGTATTGCTCAAACCACAAAGCACGACCGGGGCGCAGGTCGTTGTGCAGGGGCACGTACTGGGAGTTCAGAACGCGCGCGACTTCGGCACCCGCAAGGCCACGCTGCTGCCCCGCGTGATGGAGAGCTATCACCGTCTCGCTGGCAGCGCCGATCTTGTCCTGGTCGAAGGCGCCGGCAGCCCCGCAGAGATCAACCTCCGCGCGGGCGACATCGCCAACATGGGCTTTGCCAGCGCCGCCGGCGTGCCTGTGATTCTCGTGGGGGATATTGATCGTGGCGGCGTCATTGCGCAGATCATCGGAACGCAGGCGGTACTCGAAGAAGCGGATGCGAGATTGATAAAGGCGTTCATCGTCAACAAGTTTCGCGGCGACGTTGGTCTCTTCGACGCCGGGCGCGACGCAATCGTGGCGCGCAGCGGCTGGCCTTGCCTTGGCGTGGTGCCATGGTTCGAGGATGCCGGACTACTGCCCGCCGAGGACATTTTGGACCTCGCCTCGCACCCGCGCCGCAAGCTCGGTGCCTTGCAGGTTGTCGTGCCGCAACTGCCCCGGATATCCAATTTCGATGACCTCGACCCGCTGGCAGCGGAGCCCGGCGTTTCCGTCGAGATCATCCCGCCCGGCCAGCCCCTTCCAGCAAGCGCAGACGTCGTTCTTCTACTTGGCTCCAAGGCGACCATCGCCGACCTCGCCGATCTGCGCCAAACCGGTTGGGACATCGACATCGCCGCGCATATCCGGCGCGGCGGGCATGTGCTGGGCCTCTGCGGCGGATACCAGATGCTGGGCCGTCTGATCGCCGATCCCCACGGGGTCGAGGGCCATGCCGGCACCGTTGAAGGACTGGGCCATCTTGAGGTGGATACGATGCTGTCCGGCACCAAGACCCTCGCCCTGCGCAACGGCATCCACCCCGCTTCAGGCACGCAGGTATCAGGCTACGAGTTGCATTTGGGCGAGACGGATGGCCCCGATTGCACACGGCAATGGATCGAGATGGACGGGGCGACACGCAGTGCGGCTTCGGGCAACGGGCAAATCAAAGGGTGCTACATGCACGGGCTCTTCGCTTCAGACACGTTTCGTGCGGCATGGCTTGCAGATTTCGGCCGGGTAAGCCAGACGCGTTACGAGCAGACCGTCGAAAAGACCCTCGACACCCTGACCGTTCATCTGGAAGCGGCGCTGGACCTCGACCACCTGCTTAGTCTCGCGCAGGATGGTCCCGGCTAACCGATCAGCCGAGATCGCGCGCGGCCAGCGCCTGCTGGATTTCGCGGCGTACCAGCTTTCGTATGTTGCGTGTAATCCGCGCGCCCAGATCGCCCTGCAATTCGGACCGCACGATCCGCGCCACCAGATCATCCTGCAGTTCCTGTTGCACCACCTCGGCCACTAATTCACGCAACATTTCCTCGTCGAGGACCTGTTCATCCGACGCATCGGCGACGGCGTCGGAAGGTGGCATCAAGGGTTTGATCGTCAGCGGCGCTCCCCGGGCGTCGAGTTCGACATCTTCTTTCCAGCGCAGCGACGG
>JBFFFS010000086.1:0-10326 GCA_041557855.1 Roseobacter sp.
AAAGGTTCACGGTCACTTCGGGGTGAGCCTGGGCGAAATCGCGCAGGCGCGGCGCCAGCCAGAGCATCCCGAATGCGGGCAGGATGGCAAGGTTGAAAGGCCCGCCCGAGGGGGCGGTACGCGCCGCGATGGAAGCTTGGGTCAGGCGTCTGAGGATGTCTCGGACCTCCGCCACATAGGTCTCGCCGGTGGGGGGTCAGCATCAGCTTCCGTCCGCGACGCGCAACCAGTTGCACGCCCAGTTGGCCTTCCAGCGTCTTGAGTTGCCGGCTGACGGCGCTTTGGGTCAGAGACAGTTCTGCCGCCGCCTCGGTGGCGCTGCCAAGGCGGGCGACCGCTTCGAAGCACATCAGCGCGGAGATCGAGGGAAGAAAGCGTCGTTTCGTCAGCATATGAGTTTTTCTCATGAATGGCAGGATCAAGCGTCGTTAGTCTTTCCCGTCCGCATTTGCAATAATACCGCCATACCCGAATCCGCCACAGCAGGAGCGAGAGACACGCCATGAACGCAGAAGCACCGATTTTGAAAGGCAAGGATGCCCCCGATCTGGGGCGTTTCGACTGGAGCGACCCGTTCCGTCTGGCCCAGCAGCTTGAAGAAGACGAGCGCATGATCCAGCAAAGTGCCGCCGCCTATGCACACGAGAAGCTACAACCGCGCGTGATCGATGCCTTTGCCAATGAGACGGCAGAGCCGGGGATATTCAAGGAAATGGGCGATATGGGTCTTCTTGGCGTGACCTGTCCGGAGGAATACGGAGGGCTGGGCGGCTCATATGTCTCCTACGGCTTGGTTGCCCGCGAAGTGGAACGTGTGGATTCGGGCTACCGTTCGATGATGTCCGTTCAATCCTCGCTGGTGATCTACCCCATCTATGCCTACGGCAGCGAGGCGCAACGAAAGAAATACCTGCCCAAGCTCTGCGCGGGAGAATGGATTGGCTGCTTTGGCCTGACGGAACCCGACGCTGGATCGGATCCGGCAGGCATGAAGACGCGGGCCGAGAAAACGGCCAACGGGTACAAGCTGACCGGGTCCAAAATGTGGATTTCGAACGCGCCGATCGCGGATGTATTCGTGGTCTGGGCCAAGTCCGAGGAGCACGGTGGTAAAATTCGTGGCTTCATTCTGGAGAAAGGCATGAAAGGTCTTTCCGCGCCGAAAGTGGGTAACAAGCTCAGCCTGCGCACGTCGATCACCGGCGAGATCGTCATGGATGGTGTGGAGGTCGCCGAAGAAGCGCTGCTGCCGAACGTACAGGGACTGAAAGGGCCGTTCGGATGTCTCAACCGGGCCCGTTACGGGATCAGTTGGGGCGCTATGGGGGCAGCCGAATTCTGTTGGCATGCGGCCCGTCAGTATGGCCTTGATCGCCACCAGTTCGGCAAGCCGCTGGCGGCGACGCAACTGTTTCAGAAGAAGCTTGCAGATATGATGACCGAGATTTCGCTCGGCCTTCAGGGCGCCTTGCAGGTCGGACGACTGATGGATGCGGCCCAGGCCGCGCCGGAAATGATAAGCATCGTGAAACGCAACAACTGTGGCAAGGCGCTTGATATTGCGCGGATGGCTCGCGACATGCACGGCGGCAATGGGATCAGCGGAGAGTTTCAGGTGATCCGCCACATGATGAACCTTGAGACCGTGAATACCTACGAGGGTACACATGACGTCCATGCGCTTATTCTCGGGCGCGCGCAGACCGGAATTCAGGCATTTTTTTGAGGCTCGAGATTAAATCATCGCCGGGGCGAAACGACGGTTGGGCGCAAGCTCTGCCGTCGTTTTTTTGTATTCGATTCGTCTTCTGAAAATGTATTTGGCTTTGCCACGCGTGCGCGGCATTGATCCCTTTTGTCCTGTTTTCGGGGTTGTCTAGGCTTTCTCTCTCTAAGCAGAAATTCATCTAATAAATTGAAAGTAAATAAGAATAGCAAATCCTAAAAGTTTTTTGCACACGTGTGCAAAAAATCCTTGCCAAGACAGGGGGCAGGTGTCTAGCGTGAAAGCATGTCTGATTTAGGCAGGCTGCGCATGCGGGGGCACCATGGCGGAAATTCAACTGCGGAACGTGAACAAGCGGTGGGGCAGCTTCGTCGGCGTTGACAATTTCGACCTCACCATCGCCGATCAGGAATTTCTGGTGCTTCTGGGGCCGTCAGGCTGTGGCAAGACCACGACGATGCGCATGATCGCGGGGCTCGAAGACGCGACCGAAGGCGAAATCGTGATAGACGGACGCGTGGTCAATGACCTCGACCCGAAGGACCGGGACGTCGCCATGGTCTTCCAGTCCTATGGCCTCTACCCGAACATGAATGTCTACGAGAACATCCGCTTTCCTCTGAAGGTCCGCAAGGTGCCCGAGGCCGAGCACGACGCGCGCGTGCGCCGCGCTTCGGCCATGGTGGAACTGGATGATTTTCTGCATCGCAAGCCGGCGGAACTTTCGGGCGGTCAGCGCCAGCGCGTGGCCCTGGCGCGCGCTATCGTGCGCGAACCCAACGTCTTTCTGATGGATGAGCCGCTCTCGAACCTCGATGCCAAACTGCGGGTCTCCACAAGGGCGCAGATCAAGAACCTAAGCCACGAACTGAAAGTGACCACCGTCTATGTGACCCACGACCAGATCGAAGCGATGACGCTCGCGGACCGGGTCGTGGTGATGAAACAGGGCAAGGTGCAGCAGGTGGGCACGCCTACTGACATCTACGACCATCCGGCCAATACCTTCGTTGCCAGTTTCATCGGCAGCCCCGCGATGAACCTGATGGATGGTGTGATCGAAGGCGGCACCTTTTCCGGCAAAAATGTATCCATCTCCGGGCTGAAGGCTGTGGACGGCCCGGTGACCCTGGGTTTCCGGGCCGAAGATGCGACGCTTGTCGAGGACGGAGCCGGGCAGATCATCGCGCCCATCTACACGATCGAATTGCTGGGAGACGCCACCATGCTGACGGTTCGGGCGGGCGGGCAGCTTGTCTCGGTCAAGGCGCACAAGGAGTTCAGGGCAGAGATCGGGGATGCGATCTCCTTCGCGGTTCCGACGTCGATTTGTCATCTCTTCGACAAAACAAGCGGCACGCGCATCGCTGCGGGCTGATCGTTCATTTCCCCTCATGGGGGCAAAAATACGGGTACAGCCTTGCAAGATGCACCCGGGCCAACTGCAACAGGGAGTTTGCAAATGTTTTTCAAAAGACTTGCACTGGCGGGCGTTGTCTCGCTGATGGGAAGCGCCGCTTTCGCGGCCTGTTCCTATGAAAACGATGTACCGATCAAATCGCTGAGCGCCGGTTTCGAGGCGTGGAAAGCAGTCACCGACGCGATGGCCGAGTGCGGGAACTTCCAGGCCGAACTGGACCAGGAATTCCGCACCAAGCAGCCGGCCGCCTTCGAGGCGAACCCGGCGCTCTACCAGATCGGCGGGGTGTCCAACGGCACGATCACGCCGCTTGTCAACGCTGGCACGATCCGCCCGCTCGATGACCTGGTCGAGAAATACGGCGCCAACCTCAAGCCCAACCAATTGATACGTATCAATGGCCAGGTCATGGCGGTGGCCATGATGGTGAACACGCAGCACCTGATGTACCGCTCCGATATCCTGTCTGACCTGGGTATCGAAGTGCCTACGACCTGGGACGAGGTTTACGCCGCAGCCGCCAAGATCAAGGAAGCCGGCGTGGTGGAGTATCCTCTGGGCGCGACGATGAAGTCCGGCTGGAACCTCGCGCAGGAGTTCGTGAACATGTACCCGGGCTTCGGGGGCACCTTCTTCAACGATGACAACACCACGGCGGTGAACTCCGATGCCGGGATGAAGGCCCTTGAGACGATGGCCAGGGCGCTGGAATACACCGACCCCGAAGTGCTGGTCAGCGACAGCACCTACGTCCAGCAGCAGTTCCAGCAGGGCAAGATCGCCATGGCGAACCTCTGGGCCAGCCGTGCAGGCGCAATGAATGATCCCGCCGAGAGCCAGGTTGTCGGAAAAGTGGCGATGGCTGCGGCGCCAAGGGCCTTGGAAGGCGGTGCGCCGGCCACGACCCTGTGGTGGGACGGCATCGTGATCGCAAGGAACATCTCTGACGAGGAAGCGGACGCGGCCTTCCGTCTGGCGATGGAGGGGCTCGACAAGGATATGGTGACCGGTGCCAACGAGGCGGCAATCTGGCTGGTGGATGGCTATGTGCCCGGCGACCTGGCTGTGGGTGCCATCGAGACCGCAACCGCCACACCGCCGCCGCCGGCCTATCCTTCAACCACGCAGATGGGTCTGTTGCACACCGCCCTCGGCAACGAACTGCCGGCCTTTCTGACAGGTGAGCGTGACGCTGCCGTGACCCTCGTCGCTATTGAGGAAGCCTACACGACCTCGGCCAGGGAAGCCGGCGTCCTGCAGTAAACCGACAGGCTGGCCGGACCTCCCGGCCAGCCAACATGTGCCCGCCTGATTTTGCAAAACACCACGCCGCGGGGTTTTGCAAAGCCTGGCGCCGCAAGTTGCAAAAGCTCTTCCGTGAGGAGAACACGATGAAAGTCAAGACTTTCGCAGCCTTCGTCGGCCCGTCCGTCTTCATGATGCTGCTGTTCATCGCGGCCCCGCTCGTCAGCGTGTTCATCCAGAGCTTTCAGGTGACCCAGCCAATTCTGGAACAGGTCGAGGTGGAAACCTGCACGCCCGGTTTCCTGACCCAGACCTGCACGACCGAACTGAAAACGGTGCCCGTGCTCGACGAGAACGGCAAGACCATGACGCAAACCAGATGGGTCGGGTTCGAGAGTTACCGGAATGTGCTGCAAATGGATAAGTTCTGGGATGCCGTGGGCCGTGGCAGCTGGAATGACATCATGCAGATCGACTTCTGGCGCGCCTTGAGGTTCACGCTGAGTTTCACGTTGCTGACCTTGCCGCTGGTCATAGGCGTCGGGCTTGCCATCGCGCTGGCGGTCAACAACGCCACGCGTTCGATCCGTGGCCCGATCATCTTCATCTCGCTGTTACCCTTCATCATCACCCCGGTGATCGGCTCGCTCTCGATTTACTGGCTCTTTGTCGGCGACGGTATTCTTACGTCGATGCTCGAACGCTGGACCGGTACCAATATCTCCATGTTCGCCCAGGCCTGGACGATCGAGTTGCTGATGTATTTCTACCGCGTCTGGCACGTGGCGCCCTTCGCCTTTGTGATCTTCTATGCGGGCCTGCAAACCGTGAACATGGACACCCTGGAATCGGCCGTCATCGACGGGGCCAACCGCTGGGAACGCCTGCGCCACGTGATCGTGCCGCACCTGATGCCGCTCATCATCTTCATCGCGCTCATTCACCTGATGGACTGCTACCGTGTCTTCGAGGAAATCGTCGGCTTCCGCAGCCAGGCGCATGTGATTTCGCTGCAATGGCTGACCTACGATTTCATGACGCCGGACGACGCAGGCAACCGCGCCATCAGCCGCGCCTCCGCCTCTGCCATGCTGACCATGATCGGGATCGTCTTTCTGCTGATTCTGCCGCTGCGCCGCACATGGCGCGACCACAAGGGGAGCGCACACTGATGTCCACGCCCAAAGCCATGCAGCAGTCCTTCGCGCTGCGGTTCTCGTCAGGCGCCTTCCTCGCCTTCTGGTGCCTGCTGGCGGCCTTCCCGATCTTCTGGATCGCGGTGATGAGCTTCAAATCCCCCGTGGATGCCTTTGCCGCCAGCCCCTGGGACGTGATCTTCGGGCCAGCCACGCGCGCCAAGGGCAACGGATTGTCCGTGCCGGATATCATCCTCGGGCTGGCGGTGCTGTTCTTCTCGATCCGCTGGGCATTCACACAATTGCCCGAATGGGTGCGGCGCTACAGCCCGCCAGGCCTGATCGCACTGGGATGGATCATCGGCGCTGTCGCCTATGCGGTGATTTTCGTCCTGATCTTCTTCGGGGGGCTACCCCTGTTGAGCGGCGCGCTGAACAGCATGCTCGGGCCGCTTGGCACCCCGGTGCTGGGCCTGACAACCGAGCATTACGTCGCCGTCTGGGCCGAGAACGAATTCTATCGCAACTTCCTCAACTCCATGCTGGTCACCGCCGGCGTCGTCACGATCTCCCTCACCGTCGGCACGCTCGCAGGCTACGGCCTCGCGCGCTCCGGCTCTGATCTGGCCTTCTGGCTGCTCATTCTCGCGCTGGTATTCAGGGCCCTGCCGCATTCGGTGCTGGTGGCCGGTTATCTGCCAGTCTTCATCAACTCCTCCGAAATTCTGCGCCCGATCTTAGGTGACAGCGCGCCGACGCTTTATGGGCAACCCTGGGCGGTCATCGCGGTTCTGGTGTCGATCAACCAGCCGTTCACCATCTGGATGCTGCGGTCGTTCTTCCAGAACATCCCGGCCGAACTGGACGAGGCGGCACGGGTGGACGGGTGCTCGCACTTCCAGGCCTTCCGGCGTGTCATCATGCCGGTCATGTGGCCCGGTGTCATCACCACGGGGCTCTTCAGCTTCCTGCTGGGCTACAACGACTTTCTGGTTACCTCGCTGCTGCTCGATGGCCAGAACCAGACGATGGTGCCGGCGATCGCGGGCTACTTCAACCGTGAGACGACCACCACGGATCAGGTGGAGGCGGTCGCAGCCGCCGTATCAATCACCGCGCCGCTGTTCCTGCTGGTAATGGTGTTTCAGCGCCAGATCGTCAGCGGCCTGACCGCAGGGGCCGTCAAGGGATGAAACCTGTCTTCACTTTGCCTGATAAACTCCCGCCGGAGGCTCCCGCCGCCGGCCCCAACCGCGAAAGACTGCCATGAAAGGCGCCCGCCCCGAACAAGCGTTGCTCAGCCGCGATACGGACATGAGCAAAACCGAACAGACCCGCGCCGTTATCGAAGCGATGGTGGACGGTCTCAACGATCACCGCATCGACGACATCGGTGCTTTTTTCGCCGAGAGCTTCCGCTGGATGGGCAATCAGGGCTGTGGCACGAAGATCGGACTGGAGGCGTTCCAGAACAACTGGCAGCGCCCCTTTCAGGCGGCCTTTTCGGACAAGGTCTGCATCGACGAGGCGCGGCTTTTCATGGGGGAATGGGCGGCGGCTTTCGGGCGGGAGGAGGCCACGCATTCGGGCCGTTTCATGGGGGTCGCGCCGACAGGCAAACGGATCGAGATCCGCTATATGGATTTCTGGAAGGTGGAAGAGGGGCGCATCACCGACAACTGGGTGATGGTCGATTTTCCGCATGTTCTGGCCCAACTGGGCGTTGATGTTTTCAGGGGCGAGGGCTGGGAGGCCTATGACCGCGGCGAGAAAACGCCGCCCCGCCCCGCGCAGTAAGGAGAAAAAGATGGCGATCGAATATCTCAAACGAGGCAAATCAGATGCAGAGCGTGCCGATGAGGATGCGCAGACAAGGGCTGCGGTCGAGGCGACGCTGGCCGATATCGAGGCACGTGGCGACGCGGCGGTGCGCGACTTGTCGAAAAAATTCGACAATTACACGCCTGACTCTTTCAGGCTGTCACAGGCGCAGATCGACGATCTGATCGCCCAGCTCACTCCGCAGGAACTGCATGACATCGAATTCGCCCAGACGCAGGTACGCAACTTTGCGCAGGCGCAGCGCGCGTCCATGCTGGACATCGAAGTGGAGCCCTTGCCCGGCGTGATCCTCGGTCACAAAAATATCCCCGTTCAATCCGTCGGATGTTACGTGCCGGGTGGAAAATTCCCGATGGTGGCATCGGCGCATATGTCGGTGGCCACCGCACAGGTGGCGGGTGTGCCGCGAATCATCGCCTGCACCCCGCCCTTCGAGGGCAAGCCGAACCCCGCCGTTATCGCCGCGATGCACCTCGGGGGTGCTCACGAAATCTATGTCATGGGCGGTATCCAGGCAGTGGGGGCCATGGCGCTCGGCACGGAGACGATCGAGCCGGTGCACATGCTGGTCGGGCCCGGCAACGCCTATGTCGCCGAGGCGAAGCGCCAGCTCTTCGGGCGCGTTGGGATCGATCTTTTCGCCGGCCCGACCGAGACCATGGTGATCGCCGATGAAACGGTCGATGCGGAAATCTGCGCGACGGATCTTCTTGGGCAGGCGGAGCATGGCTACAATTCGCCCGCCGTGCTGCTGACCAACAGCCGCAAGCTGGCTGAGGAAACGCTGGTGGAGATCGATCGCATCTTGGAGATCCTGCCTACCGCCGGGACCGCGCGCGTGAGTTGGCAGGACTACGGAGAGGTCATCCTGTGCGACACCTGGGAAGAGATGCTGCAGGTGGCCGATGACGTGGCCTCCGAGCATGTGCAGGTCATGACCGAACGGGACGACTGGTTCCTTGAGCATATGACCTGTTACGGGGCGCTGTTCCTGGGGCCGCGCACCAACGTGGCCAATGGCGACAAGGTGATCGGCACGAACCACACTCTGCCGACCAAGAAAGCCGGGCGCTACACCGGTGGGTTGTGGGTTGGCAAGTTCCTGAAGACCCATAGCTACCAGAAAGTGCTGACCGATGCCGCCGCCGCCGAAATCGGTGCCTATGGGTCCCGACTTTGCATGCTCGAAGGGTTTGTCGGTCATGCCGAGCAATGCAACCTGCGCGTCAGGCGCTACGGCGGGGTCAATGTGCCCTACGGGCAAGCCGCCCCCGTGCAGGAGGCTGCCGAGTAAGGGGGCTCTGCCCCCCGGTGCTGGCGCACCGTCCCCCGGGATATTTGTGGACCAAAGAAGTTATGGACAAGCACACAGCTCACAAGAATCTTATCGCACCGCTTCGGGCGGCCATGTACGATTTCGATATCGGGTCCCTGCGCAGGGTTCTGCACGAGATCTGTGCGCCCGATGTGGTGTTCCGGCTGGCTTTTCCCTTCGAGACCATTACCGGTGTGGACGCCTATGTGGACCGGGTCTATGCGCCGCTGCAGGCAGCATGGCCCGACCTGGAACGTCGTGATTTCATCGTCATGGCGGGGCCGACAGCCCAAGGGGCCGACTGGGTCGGATGCGGCGGGTTCTACATGGGCACCTTCGCCGCACCCTGGCTCGATATTCCGTCGACCGGCCATGTCGCGCATCTGCGGTTTCATGAGTTCTACCGTGTGCGCGAGGGCCGGATCGTGGAGATGCAGGCGCTGTGGGATCTGCCCGAGGTGATGATGCAGGCGCAGGCCTGGCCGATGAGCCCGAGCCTGGGGCGTGAGTGGCACATACCGGGCCCGGCCACCAATGATGGTATCGTGCCGGGACCGAGCGATCTCGATGCCGGTGCGGCGACATGTGCGCATATCGTGGAAATGCTGGAGCATCTGAAAAAACATCCCATGCAGGGTGGTCCCGAGGTCATGGAGATGGAACGTTTCTGGCATCCGAGGATGTCGTGGTACGGGCCCTCGGGGATCGGCACCGGGCGTGGCATTTCCGGTTTTCGAAACTGGCACCAGATTCCGTTCCTCTCGGCGATGCCGGACCGCGGTGCCTACTTGGAGGAAATCGATTATCACTTCTTCGGGGATCGCAAATATGCTGCCGTGACCGGATGGCCTGACATGTATCAGACCCTGTCGCAGGGCGGATGGCTCGGGATCGCGCCGACGGGCAAGAAAATCGCGATGCGCAGCCTGGATTTCTGGCGCGTGGAAAACGGCCTGATCCGGGAGAACTGGGTGCTTGTGGATCTGCTGCACATGTACGATCAGATCGACGTGGATGTCTTTGCGCGGATGCGCGAATTCAACAAGGCACGCAGGGGTTTCGATCCTGAGACGGGGGTGGCACTGTGATGGAATTACCAAAGGCACCGGGGTTTGATCTGACAGGAAAACGGGCGCTGGTGACGGGGGCCTCTTCCGGGATCGGCCTGGGCTGCGCGGTGGCCATCGCCGAGGCCGGTGCGCATGTGGTCTGCGCGGCGCGGCGGGCAGCCCCTTTGAATGAGGCCGTGGAAGCCATGGCCGAGACCGGCCTCTCGGCGCAGGTCCTGCCGCTGGACCAGACCGATCTGGAGGCGCTCGAAAGCTGCTTTGACGAACCCTTCGACATCGTCGTCAACTCGGCGGGAATGGCACGACATACACCGGCACTGGAAACCGCGCCGCGGGACTTCGATGCGGTGATGAACATCAACCTGCGCAGCGCCTATTTCCTGTCGCAACAGGCCGCACACGCGTTGATGCGGGAAGGCCGGCCAGGTTCCATCATCCATATATCCAGCCAGATGGGTCATGTCGGCGGTATCGACCGCGCGGTCTATTGCGCCTCCAAACATGGGCTTGAAGGCATGGTAAAGGCCATGGCCAGCGACTGGGGCAAGGCGGGTAGCCGCATCAACACGATC
>JBFFFS010000087.1:0-9910 GCA_041557855.1 Roseobacter sp.
CGTGGGCATTTGGACATAAAATAGATCTGCAGCCAGTCAAATTCAGAAGCGATTCCGTTCTCAGTGAGGTAAGCCGCTTGCAGCTTGTAGGCCTCCCATTCAGGGGCTTGCGGGCACTCATAACTGCGGTTTGTCAGTTGGACGTGGTGCACCAACTCATGCAGCAGAACAGAGACGTCGCGGGGATCGGCCACATCCCAAGGCCGCACTAGGATGATACGGCGGTTGAGCGGGTCATAGGCTCCATGCAGCGTGTCGCTGATAACGGCAGTTCCGGAATCGTAAGGGATAGTGTCGCCGATTTGGCTGAAGGTAATCTCCGGCGGCTCGCTTGACGTGTCGTAGTTTGTTGATGCGGCGATCCAACCAAGCAAGTCGATGACGAGATCAGGCTGAATCGTCCCAGGATCGGCGCGGGGAACAGTGGGCGCGTCGGTTGCATCGGGCGGCAAACGAACAGCAAGGAAATGCGACGACGCAGGTTGAAGTGACGCAAGAAAAACTAGCAGAGCGGCAAAACATGGAGAGCGCATCATACAGTGTGCATAGCACATCGAATTGGAGCAGTCGCCTCACGGGCGTTGTCTCTCGCAACGAAAGCCCGGTTTGTCCTGCCGATTCAACCGATCGCCGCAACACACTCTTCGAACTTCTCTGCGGGTGAGAAGTAGTTCAAGGTCATTCGTGGCCTCTCATTGAGTTCTCTGGCGACGGCGTCGAGGTGTTCCTGGCTATGGACGGAGAGGTCAGTGCCTTTCGGGAAGTACTGGCGCAGAAGACGGTTGGTGTTCTCGTTAGTTCCCCGTTGCCATGGGGAGTGAGGGTCGCAGAAGTAGATGTCGAGGTCGGCAGCCAACGCCAGGCTCTTGTGATCGGCCAGTTCCTTTCCACGATCCCAGGTTAGTGAGAGGCGCAGCTCTCTCGGTAGGTGCTGAACCTGTGCGGCCAAGGCCGTGATGACCGTCTGTGTTTCCTTGCCGCCAACTTTGGCGAGCATCACGTATCGAGTCCGCCGCTCGACGAGAGTCGCAATGAAGCTGTTCTTCGAGCCGGCGATCAAATCACCTTCCCAGTGACCGGGGATTGCGCGGTCCTCGACAGCGGCCGGCCGTTCCCTGATCGAGACCGCATCCTTGATTTGTCCAAGCCCATCCCGTTTCAGACTGGCATGTCGGGACCGACGGATGGCACGCGTGGAGCGCAGATGCGCCAGAAGTTCCTTCTTCAAAACGCCGCGCGCCTGGATGAACAAGCTTCGATAGATCGTCTCATGGGACACCCGGGCGCCCTCGTCTTCGGGACGCTCGCGCTTCAGCCAGCCTGCGATCTGCTGGGGTGACCACTTGCGCGCGAGCTTCTCTGCAATGGTGTGACAGAGCGCCGGTCGGTTCGCCAGCTTGCAAGGTTTTGGTCGACGCGCCCTATCCCAGGCCGCTTGGTCCGCGCTGGCGGCACGGTAGATGCGCCGACCCCCGTTGCGCCGCACCTCGCGACTGATTGTCGAGGGCGCCCGGCGAAGCTGCCTAGCAATGCAACGCAGGGACAATCCCGCTCTCAGACTGCGCGAGACCTCCTCACGCTCAGCTAGCGTCATCGCCAGTCGTGAACGTCGCCTCTCCGGTGGACGAATGCCACCCGTTCTCGCAAGCAGTGGATAGATCGAAGATGAGCCGCGGTCGAACAACCGTCCGATCGACCTCATCGACTCCCCGCGCTGCCAGCGATCCCAAATCTCAGCCTTCTGCTTCTCCGTGAAATAGATCCGACGACGATACCCCATCCCAACACTCCATCTTTGCTCTCAAAATGAAGTGTTGCGTCGATCGGTTGAATCGGCAGCCCAAACCGGGCTTTCAGCGGTGACGTTTCAATGGCGGCTCTCTGCGAGTGCTGAGTTCGGCCGGGTTCTTGCAGTTAGGGAGCCAGATTGGGGCTGGGGTCACACGAGATGGGGCAACTAGCCGACACCGGACATTCACGAAATCCGCTGCCACTTGCCGGGCCAATAGCTTGTATTTGGCGCGTAAAATCAGCGTTGCGCATCGGGCCCGAGTAACCAGACCCAGCCGGACTTGGTGGTTCCATTCAGCGGTTGTCTCAGCTCACGAAAGTTGCGCCTTTGTCCGCGGCATCGGCGCGTTCGCGGGCGAGGGTGGCGATGGCAGTGTCCTGAACGCCGGTTCCGGTCAGATCGGCGACGATGATATCGCTGTCCGACACGCGGCCCGGCGCCTTGCCGGCGGTGATGTCGCCAAGTTCGCGGAACACTTGGTCGGCGTCAAGATGTCCCGCCTCGATCGCGCTGCGCAGCTCGCCCTTGAGGGCGCATTGCGCCTGGCTGTCGGGCACATAGAGCGTGGCACCGGCAAGGCAGGCGGGGTCGAGTTCCACCTTGTGCTCCTGATCCGAACCCATGGCGATGATCAGCTGCCCGGGCCGCAGCCAGTCGGCCATGACCAGAGGACTATCCGACGGGGTCGTGGTGACGACTATATCCGCGCCCGCCACGGCGCCGGCGATGTCGGCGCTGGCGGTCACGTCAAACCCAAGCTCGTCGCCCACCGCCTTTGCGCAGGCCTCGGCCCTGGCCGGATCGCGCGCCCAGATCACCGCGCTTTGGATCCCGCGCACCAGCGTCAGCGCCTTGAGTTGCATCCGTGCCTGCACGCCAGCCCCGATCACGCAGACATGCGATGCGTCAGCGCGGGCCAGATGCCGGGCCGCCACCGCCCCCGCGGCTGCCGTGCGCACGTCGGTCAGATAGCCGTTGTCGAGCAGCAGCGCCTCGAGCATGCCGGTCTTGCTGGCAAACAGCACCATCATGCCCGAGGTGCTGGGCAGGCCAAGTTTGGGATTGTCGAAAAACCCGGGGCTCATCTTGACGGCAAAGCTGTCGATGCCCGGCACATAGGCGGTTTTGACGCAAACCTCGCCACTATGATCCGGCACCATCAGTGTCATGATCGGGGGCATCTCCACCTTGCCCCCGGCGAGCGTGGTGAACCCGGCCTCGATGCAATCGACCGCCGCCAGATCAAGCGGCACCAGGTCCCGCAGATCGCTTTCGGTCAGGATCTTGATATCAGGCATTTACCCCTCCGCCGTCACGTCTACATCTTCGCCCGAGCTGATCCGGTGATGCAGGTGCATGTCGATGTTGCCGCCGCTCAGCAAAACCGCGGTCGGCCCCGCCGGCTTCACCTTGCCCGACAGCAAGGCCGCGATGCCCACCGAGCCGGAACCTTCGATGATCTGGCTCTCGGCCCAATAGGCGTGGCGGATCGCCTCGGCAATCTCGATCTCCGAGACCAGCACGATCTCGTCCACCAGATCGCGGGTCATCTGAAACGTATAGGCGTTGTCCGTCCCAATACCGCCGCCCAGACTGTCGGCCAGCGTCGTCTCTTCCTTCACGAAGATCGGCTGGCCCGCCTGCTGGCATTGATACATCGCCGCGCCGCGTTCCATCGATACTCCGATCACCCGGATGCCCGGCAGCCGTGCCTTCAGCGCCGCCGCCACGCCCGAGATCAGCCCGCCGCCCGAGACCTGCACCAGCGCGCAGGCCAGATCGGGCAGATCTTCGGCCAGTTCCAACCCCAGAGTGCCCTGGCCGGCGATGATGTCGGGGTGGTCGAAGGGCGGAATCATGGTCATGCCTTCGTCAGTCACCAGCCGGTCAACCTCGAGCTGGGCATCATCCTGGCTTTGCCCGACGATGCGCACCTCGGCGCCCTGCGCCCGGATCCCGTCGATCTTGTTCTGCGGCACCAGTTCTGACATCGCCACGATGCAGCGCACGCCGTTTTGGCGCGCCGCATAGGCCAGCCCGCGGCCGTGATTGCCGGTCGACACGCCCACCACCCCGCGCGCCTTTTCAGCGTCCGACAGGCTCAGCACCGCGTTGGTGGCACCGCGCAGCTTGAACGACCCGGTGCGCTGATGGTGCTCCAGCTTCAGATGAACCGGCACGCCGGTCTGGTCGCTCAAACTGGCGGATGGCTCGGTGCGCGTGCGGTGGATGGTGTCGCCGATGCGCGCGCGCGCGACTTCGATTTCGGCGATGCCAACAGATCGTAGTTGTGTTGCCTTGTCCATTCAGGCGCCTTCCGTCTTTTCCTGATGTTCGAATATCGAGGTATAGCCGGCCGACCAGTCGGGCGGCATACGCAGATCGAGCGCCTCGTGGTGAGAATACCGCGCCTCCTGGCCCCGAACGACCCTGCCGTAATTCGCTGAAGGATAGGCGACGGGCGTATAGGGCATAGCATCGCAGGCCGCGAAACCGACGATCAGGACCGGACGGCCGATCTTGCTGAGGTTGGCCCGCGAGGCGTGCAGCGTGGCGCAATGGTGGACCGTGACCGTGCCTGCCGGACCGGTCAGTTCGGCCGCGTTTTCAAGCCCGGCATCGGCCAGACGTTCATCGGGTATGTAACCCAGCCAGTTATCGTTGTCGTCGTAATGCTCGTAGACCCGCCCTTTGTGGCTTTCGGGCACGACCATCAGCGGTCCCTGTTCGGGGCCGACATCGTTCAGGCAGATCAGAAACTGCGCCACGCTGAAATTGGTCATCGGATAGAATGGAATGTCCTGATGCCATTTCACTTCCTGCCCGCCGTCGGACCATTTGATGTTGATCAGGCATTCGTGGAACCGCACGTCGGGGCCCATCAGATCGGCCGCCAAATCGGCGAGGTTCGAATTCTGGCAGAAATCCCAGAACACAGGGTCGAGATCGTCGAGATACGCGATCCGGCGCAATCGCGGATTGTCGGGCGAATGGCCGGTTTCCAGATCGAACGTACCGTCTGACTTCTCGAGCCCGCGCGACTTTTCCACCAGCCTCGCGATGGCGTCGTTCAGCTTGCCGATCCAATGGTCCGAGATCGCACGTTTCTTGACCACATAGCCCTGGTCGAAGAAGGATTCGCGCTCGGGCTGTGTCAGAACGCGGGCGGGATGGGACAGAATATCTTGCTGGCGCATGGCAGCTCCTTTCCGGGGTCAGTCCGCTAGCCGCAGCAGACTTCCATAGTTTTCGATGGCGCCGCCGTAGCCGGACCAGCGCAAAGCCTGCCAGATCATCGCCTGATTGGCGGAAACGACCGGCTTTCCCAGTGCCTGTTCGATGCGTTCGACCACATCAACGGCCCGAATGGCGGTACAAGAGATGAAAAGCGCGTCGGCCTCGGGGCGGTCGGCCTCGAGCGCGGCCTGATAGATCGCTTCGGGCGGCAGCGCGGCCATGACCTCGTTGTCTTCGATGTGAAACGATGTGAAGGCGCAGATCTCCTTGCCCTTGCTCTCGAGATGCCCGGCGATGGCGCCGTTCACGTCGTCGGTATAGGGTGTCAGCACGGCGAGCCTTCGGGCCGCGAACCGATCCAGCGCCGCCAGGGAGGCGGTAATCGGAGTGACCACCGGCACACCGGGCCGCGCGGCATGGACGCGTTCGCAAATCTCGTCATAGCCCATCACCACGGTGCCGGAGGTACAGCTGTAGGCGATCACATCGAGCCTGCCCTCGGGCACGATCAGCCCGGCGGCGGTGGTTATGTGCGGGGCCATTTTCGGCAAGGTGTTCAGGTTGCAATCGGTGGTGTTCGGCACCCGCGCCGAAAAGAGCGCCACCTCGTCGCCGGGGCGGGTGTTGATGAAATCGCGTTCGGTGGCATAGTCGTTGGACAAGAGGATCAGGCCGATCCTGTGCTTTCCGGGGCCCGCGTCGGGCGTGAACGCGGTCTTGACCGGGGTGGTGCGAAAATCCGTGGATATATCAGCCATCGGCGCGGCTCCTTTCCGATACGATATCGATGAATGCGTCCGGCGCCACGTTGCGCCCGCTCAGCACGCAGGCCACGCGACCGGAGCTGCGCACCGCACCGGTCGCCAGTGCTGCAACCCCGACCGCGCCCGCGCCTTCGACCACCATACCCTGATGGCGGAAGAGCAGGCGCATCGCTTCGCTGATTGCCGCTTCGCTGACAGTGACGCAATCATCGACCAAGGTCCGCACGGTCTCGAACGTCCAGCGGTTGTCCAGCCCGATATTGCCACCCAGCGCGTCGGCGAGGGTTTCGACCTCGGCCACCTCGACCGGCTGGCCGGCGGCAAGCGAGGCGATCATCGAAGCGCCGCGCTCCATCGAAACGCCGATCACCCGCACTTGTGGCATGCGTGCCTTGATCGCGGTCGCGACGCCTGCCAAGAGCCCGCCGCCCGATAACGGCACCAGCACAGATTCCAGATCTTCTGCGTCCTCGGCCAGTTCCAGCCCGACCGTGCCCGCCCCGGCTGCAACCGCCGCGTCGTCGAAAGGATGCACCAAGGTCAGCCCCTGATCCGCCACCAGCCGCATGCAGACCTGCAAAGACTGATCGTAATCGCACCCCTCGATGCGCGTGGTGCCTCCGTTGGCCCGCACATTTGCGACTTTGTTTTCGGGCACCATTTCTGACAGGCAGATGGTCGAAGCCACACCCAGCCTTGTGGCAGCACAGGCCAGCGCCGGCCCGTGATTTCCGCTGGACGCGGTGACAACCCCGCGCGCCCGTGCCTCGGGCGACAGCGACAGCATCGCGTTCGTCGCTCCGCGCAGTTTGAACGACCCGGTTTCCTGCAAGGTTTCGGGCTTGAGTGCGACATCAACGCCCAGCGCCCGCGACAGCGCCCCGGCGGACACCAGCGGTGTGCGAAGCACGTGCGGCGCAATGCGGGTCTGGGCAGCAACGATTTCCTTTTCGCTGATCATCGGCATGGCGTTACCCTTTCACCCGCAGACCCATGGGATCATAGAACGACCGTAGCGAAGCATCGGCCGCAAAGCGTTCGCAAGCAACCTCGATCTCCCAGCTGCAGGCGGCGACCAGATCGGCCGTCACCCCGTCCGGGTGACGCACATAGCCCATGCCAACCGAGGCGCCCAGCGTGAAGCCATAGGCGCCCGAACTGAGATAACCGACGATCCGGCCATCAAGCCAGATAGGCTCTTCCTGCCACAGGACCGGCGCGGCATCGCGAAGCCTGAAATTGACCAGCCGCTTGGTCAGCGGTCCGGCCTGTTTCTGGCGCAACAGAGCCTCGCGCCCGATGAAGCCACCGGGTTTGCCGAAACTCACGGCAAAGCCCAATCCTGCCTCGAGCGGCGTGTCGGTCGGCGTCAGGTCAAGCTCGTATTCGCGATAGGCGCGTTCGCTGCGCAGATGCTCCAGCGCGTGATACCCGGCGGCGGTCAGCCCGTGTTCGCCGCCAGCCTGCCAGACGCAATCGAATACGTGCTGGGCGAACTCGGTCGGGACGAACAATTCCCACCCCAATTCGCCGACATAGGTCAGCCGGTTGGCGATGACCCTCGCAAAGCCCAGATCGATTTCCTGCGACGTGGCGAACGGGAATGCCCCATTGCTGAAATCCGCTTCGCTGATCCTGGCCAGAATATCGCGCGCATTCGGCCCCTGCAGGGACAGAACCGCATATGCAGAGGTTACATCTGTTAACGTAACGTGGCTGTCGCCCAGATGGCGCTCGATCCAGGCCTTGTCGCGCGGATGTACGGTGGCCGAAGAAATGATCAGGAACCGGTCCTCGGTCAGCCGGTTGACGGTGATATCGGTCTCGATGCCGCCGTCACGGTTCAGCATGTGGGTATAGACCAGCTTGCCCGGGGCCACGTCGACATTACCGGCGCACATACGCTGTAATGTCGCGCAGGCATCGCGCCCCTGCACCAGATGCTTGCCGAACGAGCTTTGATCGAGCAGGATCGCCGCCTCGCGCGCAGCGCGGCATTCGGCTGCGGTGGCGGCAAACCAATTGGGCGCGGTGTGGGAATAGACGTTGCCGGTCGCGGCGCCGGGCTCGGCAAACCACATCGGCCGTTCCCAGCCCATGCCCTGGCCGAAACTGGCGCCAAGATCCGCCCAGCGGTCATGCAGCGCGCTTTTGCGGACGTCGCGCGCGCTTTCCATCTGGTGATGAGGCCAGTGCGGTTTGTAGTGCAGGCCGAGGATTTCGGCAGTGCGCGCGTGCAGATAGTGGCGGTTGATCTGGAACGGGTGAAAGCGGGTGACGTCGACATGGCTCAGATCCATCGTCGGTCGGCCCTCGACGATCCATTCGGCCAGCGCCCGGCCCGCCCCGGCGCCGAACTCGATGCCTTCCGAGTTATACCCCGCCGAGATGAAACAATTCGCCAGCCCGGGCGCTTCGCCGAGCATGAACAGAAGATCAGGGGTAAAGCTCTCGGGGCCGTTGAAGAATTTTGCGATGCCGGCATTTCGCAGATCGGGCAGGATTTCCATCGCCTTGCTCATCGGCAGTTCGAAATGATCCCAATCCTCGGGCAATTCGATGAACGGCGTATCTGCGGGCAACTGATCCATCCGCAAGGGCTTGCCCCGGGGTTCGAACGCGCCGACCAGCCATTTGCCGGCGTCCTCCTTGACATAGACATGCCCGTCGGTGTCTCGCAGAACCGGCAGGCCGGGCGTGGCGGCGGCCAGCGGTTCGGTCACCACGTAGAAATGCTCGGCAGGATACAAGGGCACCCGGATGCCAAGCTGTGCCGCCAGATCGCGGGTCCAGAGCCCGCAGGCCAGCACCAATGTTTCACACCGAATATCGCCGTCGCGGGTACGCACAAGGTATTCCCCGCCGGGCAGTCGCTCCAGCCGCTGTACGCCGGTGTTTTCAAACACCGATACACCGCGCTGGCGGGCGCCCGCGATCAGCGACATGGTGGTGTCGACCGGGTTGGTCTGGCCATCCTTGGGGATGAACACCGCCCCCTCGATGACCGACGGATCGAGAGCGGGATAGAGCTCGCGCGCCTCGGCGGGCGTGATCATATGCGCTTCGATATCAAAGCTTTTGGCGATCGAGGCGACCTTTCGGGTCTCGTGCAGCCGGTCGGGCGTGCGGGCAACGCCCAGAGTGCCGTTCTGCTTGAACCCGGTCGCCTGCCCGGTCTCGGCACCGAGCGTCGACTAGAGTTCGACATTGTACTTGGCCAATTCGGTCATGGCATGGGTCGAGCGCAGTTGCATGATCAGCCCCGCCGCGTGCCAGGTCGTGCCCGATGTCAGTTGGTGCCGCTCCAGCAGCGCGATATCGGTTTTACCGAGCTTGGCAAGATGATAGGCGGCACTCGCACCCGCCACGCCGCCGCCCACGATGACGGTTTCGTAATGGCCGGAAGGGCCGCCGCTCATGTCGCCGCCTCGGCATTCTCGATCTGTGAAATCAGGCCGGAGAGCCTGAAAAGGCCATCCGAAATTGCGTTGCGGGTGACAAAACCAACTGCGGCGATATCGCCGCGACGCACTGCTGTGGTGGTCTGTGCGATATCTCTTAGAAGCGCGTCCCGCTCGGTCTTCCAGTCTATGCGCGGCAGGAAATGAAACCAGGTTCGCACGGTGCGATAATACATCTCGTCATAGGTACGCCGCAGCAGATCGTTTCCGATCAATTGGCATTTTTGATCGTGCAGCAGCATGTCGATCCGGGCAAATTCCGCCGGAAAGGCGGTGTCGCCCACTTTTTCGAATTCCTCGTACAATCGCTCAAGATAGCCGACGAGATCCGGGCTTGGCGGGCGGGGGTTCAGGGTTCCGATGAGCTCGGCCAGATGCATCCGGAACTGCATCGCACCGTGTACCTGGGCAAAGTCAATTTCGGTGACCGTTGTGCCGACGCCGTGGCGGGTGATTGCCAACCCTTCGCTTTCCAGCCGCTGGATGACCGTTCTGATCGGCGTACGGCTGACATCGTGCTCGCGCGCCAGCGCCTCGACATCCAGTCGCGTGCCGGGCGGAAAATCGAGCAGAATGATTTTCTTGCGTAGGTCTTCGTAAATAGCACGAAAGCGGACGCGCCACGGGCTGGAATCCGCCAGGTTCGGGCGCGCGGC
>JBFFFS010000088.1:0-9898 GCA_041557855.1 Roseobacter sp.
ACGCAGGAATGGATCGCCGGAGATGACTTCCAAAGACGCACCCCGATAGGACACGGCGGAGATCGCGAAAAGCATGCCGGATGCGAGGCCGAGAAGGACACTGCGGTTCCAGATTGCAGCGCCTCCCCACCCCCTGATCTCTGGCGGCGTCGACAGCAACAGTACGCCCAACAGGCCAAGAGCGATCGTCGCGAAGCCTGTCAGGCTGACCATGTCGCCCAGAACGATCATGCCGACGATGGCCGCCAAAAGGGTCTCCGTCTTGGCCAAGGTCACGCCGACCGCAAAGTTGCGCGACTTGAACAGGGTCACCACGCAAATGGTGGCCAGAACCTGCGCGGCGCCTCCGGCAATGGCAAATCCCCAGAACAAATGAGAGGGCATCGTCACGCTCTGAGCTGACAACGCGATGTACATCACCAGCGCAGCAAAGATGATCGGTGCCGAATAGACAAAGCGCGCGAAGGTGGCTCCGGTCGCGCTGAGCGTTGCCGTGGAAAGCACCTTTTGCAGCACGAAGCGGAACGTCTGGAAACCCGCCGCCGCCACCGCCGCGATCACCCAGAGCTCACCGATATGCGCGATCATGGCTGGGTCATCTCCGCGCCCGTCGACAGGATAAAGTGACCGTCACGGCTTGGGATCGGGATTTTCGGTGTGACCATCCACGGCGATCACCTGCCCCGACACAAGACGCGCCGCGTCGGAGGCCAGAAACAGCGCCATGTCAGCGACATCGCGCGCTTCTACGAAACGCCGCATCGACGTGCCGCTTGCATAGCCCTGATACACCTGATCGCGGGTCATGTTCTTGGCCGCTGCTTCGCGCGCCAGCACCCCCTCCATGCGAGGGCCCTCCACGGCGCCTGGACAGATCGCATTCGCACGGATGCCAAAGGGCCCCAGTTCCATGGCCAGGGTTTTCATCAGGCCGATCACGGCCCATTTCGCGGCAGCATAAGGCGCGCGGCTGGGATACCCAAAGAGCCCCGCCGTGGAGGAGGTCAGGACAATACTGCCTTTTCCGGTCCGCTTCATTGCTGGAATCGTGTGTTTCGCTGCCAGAAATGCGCCCTCAAGATTGACGGAAACACATTTTTTCCAATCACTTAAAGCGACATCTTCAACAAACGCCGTTGGACCTGCGATACCGGCGTTAGCACATAGAGCATCGAGCGCTCCGACTTCCGCAGCAATGTCACGCATGGCTGTCTCATCGCAGACGTCCGCCTCAAGGCAGTGCCACTCCACCGGGCAAGTGGCCAAAGCGGACTTGTCGATATCCGTCACCCAAACCGTGTAACCAGCGCCGCTGAAAGCCTCCGCCATCGCGCGCCCGATGCCTGAAGCGCCCGCTGTAATGAGGACCCGCTTCATCGCGGGGCCCCAACCCCACGCCCCGCGCCCTCGGGTCTCGGCATGTCCCTTTGCGCGTCGGCAAAGCGGCGCAGCGCCGCGTCGATGGCGGGATCGGGGTTTGACGGGCGACGCGTCTCAAGGCTGACGTGCAGCAGGAAATGCTCACCGGTCGCCAGCAGGCGCTCGCCTTCGTACATCTCATGCCAGAGATGCATTTTCTTGCCGCCTCCCATGAGCACCCGAGTTTTGACGGTTATGCGTGCACCCGCATGGACCTCGTCGAGGTGACGGATATGCGTCTCGGCCGTGAAATAACTGCCTCCGGAGGCAATATAATCGGCATCGCAACCGATCACTTCCATGAACCGGTCCGTCGCATCGGCGAAAGCCTGGAGATATTTTGCTTCGGTCATATGGCCGTTGTAATCAGTCCAGTCGAGCGGCACGGCACGGTCCACGGTTATCAACGGGGCCGACGGGTCTTTGATATCGTCGGCGCGCAAGCTGAGCACACTACCCGCCCGCAGGCGCGCATCCTGCGCCTTCATCAAGGCACCCGCACCCCAGTCCTGCCCGCGCAGGGCCCGCATCATCGCCACGAGGTTATTGTCACGGATGCGCTCGAGTTCGCGGATCGAATACGCTCCCGACTGCGCGTCCGACTGACCAGCGATCAAATCCACCAGCGCCTCGTCAAATTCCGGCACATCCATGAGGCGCGTCCAGGGCCATTTCAGCGCCGGACCAAACTGCGCCATGAAATGCTTCATCCCGGCCTCTCCGCCCGCCACGCGGTAGGTCTCGAAGAGCCCCATTTGCGCCCAGCGGATGCCGAAGCCATAGCGGATGGCGTTGTCGATCTCCTCGGTGGTGGCAATGCCGTCCTTCACCAGCCATAGAGCTTCGCGCCAGACGGCTTCGAGAAACCGATCCGCCACATGCGCGTCGATCTCCTTTTTCAGGTGCAGCGGATACATTCCGAGGCCGGTGAGGGCCTCCTTAGCATCGGCGACACGATCCGTTTCGTTGCGCTCGGTGGTGACCACTTCGACGAGCGGCAGCAGGTACACCGGATTGAACGGATGCGCGACCATGATCTGGCCCGGATTCTGCGCGTTTTCCTGTAGTTGAGACGGCTTGTACCCGGATGTGGACGACCCGATGATTGCTTCCGGCGCACAAGCAGATTGAATCGCGGCAAATGTCGCGTGCTTGATTTCCAGCCGCTCCGGAACGCTCTCCTGGATCCAGCGGGCGGATTGCACCGCGTCCGGGATATCGTCGTGAAAGGTGAGTTTTCCTTCGGGTGGCAGGGCCGTGTCACTGAGACCCGGCAAGCTGCGGCGGGCGTTCGCCAAGACCTCCGATATCTTCCGTTCGGCCTGTGGATCAGGGTCATGCACACGCACGTCCCACCCATTCAACAGGAACCGCGCAGCCCATCCGCCGCCGATTACGCCACCGCCGATGATGGCCGCCGTTTGTCTCATTTGATTGTCCTTTCGAGGCGGCTGACGTCCCAGCCGTAAAACTCGAAAACGTCACGCGCGGCACGTGCGCGGTCTGCGGGGATGTCTTCCTCGCGGTTCAATACGGCACCGAAACCGCCTGAAGGCGTCCCGACGGCTGCGGTGCGGAACTCTTCGTCGACCCACATGACCACAAGGGTCTCCTTCGCCCCGGAGATCGGGATCAACTCACCCGGCATGCCTTCGCGGTAGAGCCCGGCAATCTGGGGGACCTCGTTGCTGGTCACCCGCAAATGCGACACCTCCGGGGCGATGGTTACCTTGACCGGAGCCCTGTGCTGCGGCTGGAAACTCGCCACAAGCAGCCAGGTGCCGGTGAATTTCAGCGCATCGAAACGCGTGGTGGCGCCTATCGGCGCTTCAAGATCACGATAGCCTGCGGGCGGTTGCGGTGCACAGGCCGCAAGACCCGCGCAAAGCGCCACCACGCAGAGAACCGGCGGCGGTTTCATGCCTTGGGCGCGCGCTTTGTCAGACCCAGTTTGCGGCGCACTTCATCCGGTCCGATGACCCGCGCGCCCATGTTCTCGATGATCGTCACGGCCCGTTCGACCAATTGCCAGTTCTCGGCCAACACACCCTTTTCGAGCCACAGGTTGTCTTCGAGACCGACGCGCACGTTACCGCCCGCCAGTACTGCGGCTGCAACATAGGCCATCTGGTTGCGTCCCAGCGCGAAGGCCGAGAACGTCCAGTCCTGCGGAACATTGTTGACCATGGCCATGAAGGTATTGAGATCATCCGGCGCGCCCCACGGAACCCCCATGCAAAGCTGCACAAGCGCGGGAGCCTCAAGCACCCCATCGGCCACCAGTTGCTTGGCATACCACAGATGACCGGTATCGAAGGCTTCGATCTCGGGTTTCACCCCCAGTTCGGTCATCATCCGCCCCATGGCGGTCAGCATGCCGGGCGTGTTCGTCATCACGTAATCGGCTTCGGCAAAGTTCATCGTGCCGCAATCAAGCGTGCAGATTTCGGGCAGGCATTCGGCCACATGGGCCACACGCTCGGCCGCTCCGGTCATGTCGGTCCCCTCGGGGTTCAGGGGCAGCGGCGCATCGGGACTGCCGAAAACCATGTCTCCCCCCATGCCGGCTGTAAGATTGAGCACCACGTCCACTTCGGCATCCCGGATGCGTTCGGTTACCTCTCGGTAGTAGGTCACATCCCGGCTGGGCTTTCCGCTTTCCGGATCGCGGACGTGGCAATGCACGATCGCAGCACCTGCTTTCGCCGCCGCAATGGCGCTTTCGGCGATCTGCTGCGGTGAGCGCGGCACATGCGGGCTGCGATCCTGTGTTCCGCCAGACCCGGTGACGGCGCAGGTCACGAAAACCTCTTTGTTCATTGATAGCGGCATGACGTATTTCCCCTTTGCGCAGTGCGTCAGGCTCCCCCGGCACCCAAGTGTCGAATACTGTGATTCTCAAAGGAAGGATACTGTCGAGTTCGCCCTCCGCAGGCAGCGCCAGCGGCTGGAAAGCCGGTTGTCAGTAGGGCATTGGATGCGCGCGGTGCGCCGCATTGATGTCGTCCAGTACCTCGTCGGACAGTTCGAGATCCGCCGCGCCAAGGCAGACTTCCAACTGCTCCATCGTAGTCGAGCCAAAAATGATAGACCCTATGAACGGCCGCGTCTTGCACCAGGCCAGCGCCATTTGAGTAGGGTCGAGCCCGTGTTTCCTTGCGATGTCCAGATAGGCGTCTATCGCCTCAAATGCGCGTTCGGTCTTGCGCCCGCCCAGATCGCTGCTGAGGGACATGCGCGACTTTGCCGGGATGGCGCCGTTTTGATACTTGCCGGTCAGCAAGCCGGCGGCCAGCGGCGAGAAGGCCAGTAAGGGCACGTCTTCCTGAATGCTCATCTCCGACATATCCGTATCGTAGAGCCGGCACAGCAAAGAGTATTCGTTCTGTACCGATGCCACGCGCGGCCCGTCGACGCGCTCGCCCACCTCCAACCACTTGGTCGTGCCCCAGGCACTTTCATTGCTGAGTCCGAAAGCCCGGATGGTGCCGCGCTTGACTTCCTTCTGCAGCGCTTCAAGCGTGTCTTCCATATGGCCAATGGTGTCCAGCATCAGTTGCCCCGACGGATCATAGGACCAGTTCTTGCGGAACATGTAGCTCCCGCGATTAGGCCAGTGAAACTGGTAGAGGTCGATATAATCGGTCTTCAGCCTGCGTAATGATCCCTCGATCGCTTCCGGAATGGTCTGGGAGGAAATCGGCGCACCATCGCGCGCATGTACCATGCCCTCGCCCGAATGCTTGGTGGCCAACACGACATCTTCGCGCCGGGCGTCGCGTTCGAACCAAAGCCCGATGATCCGCTCCGTCCGGCCGATGGTTTCCTCCGAGACAGGGTTGACCGGGTACATCTCCGCCGTGTCGATGAAATTGATCCCCGCGTCCAGCGCCCGATCGATTTGCTCGTGGGCCTCCTCAGCGCTGTTCTGGGTTCCCCAGGTCATGGAGCCCAGGCATAGTTCGGACACTTCGATTTTGCTGCGCCCCAACGGTTTCATCTTCATCTTTGTCATCCCCTGATTGGTGCGGCCTACAGTAGTCAGGGACCGGGCTACTGCAAGCTGGTTTAAGGCACGTTTATTTGAAGGATTTTTGTTCCGGTTCACGCAGATCGAGATTGAGAACAAAGAAAGAACATATTAGGTTGCTGCTTATGACAGTTTCCCATCCGATGCTTTCCAGACGTCCCGCGCGCCCCGCGCCAACGCTGCCTCTGGTGCCCGGTTGCGCCGAAATGCAACTCGCACAAGGCCGTGTCCACGAAGCCAGCGGCCCGGCACGACGCACCTTTGCGCTCTGGCTGGCCGCCCGCACGCAAGAGCCGGTGATCTGGATCGCCCCGCCCTGGCAGGCGGACAGGCTAAACGCGGACGGCGTGCAGGCATGGACGAATCCGGCCCGGTTGATTTTCGTAAACCCGAAGCGGACAGAAGACCTGCTCTGGACAATGGAGGAAGTGCTCCGCTCGGGCGCAACGACGTTGGCGATTGCCGATCTGCCCGCCCTGCCCGGCCTCACGCAGGTGCGGCGGATGCATCTGGCAGCAGAGACCGGCGCGAGTCTGGGACAGTCCGCGCCGCTGGGCCTGCTGCTTACACCCGGTCAGGGCGGCGCGCCGGGTGTCGAAACGCGGTGGCATCTGAGTTGCTGTCACGCGCACGGTCAGGACAACTGGCGGCTGGAGCGTCTCCGCGCCCGCACCGCACCGCGTAAAAGCTGGGAAATACACCTGCCCGCAAAGAGCCGCACCCTGACCGTGAAACCCAAGGTACAGAAAAAGATCAAGAGCACGTGATACCAGGGGAGAACCCTGACGAATGCGCTATAATTGAACTTGTAAATCCAATTACGTCAAAGGACGTCAATCGCATGAGATTATCTCTGACGCGACGCGCGCTTTTGGCAACGGCTTTGAGCGCGCTGGCCACCAAAGGCGCTGCCGCTCCGCGACCCTATGCTCTCGTGCCGGAAAGGTCCGAGGTTGCTTTCCGTTTCTGGCTCAACGGCACGGCGCAGACCGGCACTGTCCCCGTTCGCAGCGCGGATATCGAGGTGGACCCCGCCAACCTTGGCGCCTCCCGCGCGGAAGTAACCGCCGATGTTGGCAAAGCCCGCACCGGGCTGATCTTTGTCACCCAGGCGCTTCTGAGCGCAAGCGTGCTTGACGCGGGGAATCATCCGATCGTGCGGTTTCGCTCCACCCGGATACGTCTTGGGGCCAAGGGCCGCATCTCCGAAGGCGCGAGGATCGAGGGAGACCTGACGCTGCGGGGCGTTACCAGGCCGATATCCCTGAACGCGGTTCTCAGCCGCCCTGCAGGTTCGGCTCCGGATGATCTTTCTGTTCTTTTCGTTGATCTGGACGGGCAACTCAGCCGGGCCTCTTTCGGGGCCAGCGGGTATCCCGACCTCGTGGCCGATACCGTCGAGCTAGACATTCACGCAGAAATCCGCGCGATCTGACGAAAACGACCTGCTTTGTCGAATAACCGATAGGTCTGTGCGCAGGGCCCTCTAGGGTGGCGGCATTATGCGCATGATAATCTCTTTCGCCGCCCTGTTTCTCTCAGTCATCCTCCTGCAGCTCTCATCGGGCGGCGTTGGTCCGCTCGATGCCCTGTCCGGGCTGCAGCTGGACTTTTCCAAGCAACACATCGGGATGCTCGGCTCCGCGCACTTCCTGGGTTTCTTCATCGGCTGCTGGTGGGCTCCGCGCCTGATGGGAAGCGTCGGCCATTCCCGGGCCTTTGCCGCCTTCACCTCGGCGGGCGCCATAGGGTTGATGAGCCATATGCTGATCGTCGATCCCTATGCCTGGGCACTGATGCGCGTGGCCTCAGGCATATGCGTGGCCGGCTGCTACACCGTTGTCGAGGCCTGGTTGCAGGCCAAGGTCATAAACGAGACAAGGGGCCGGACAATGGGCGCCTACCGCGTGGTGGACATGACTGGTTCGCTGGCGGCCCAGATGATCATCAGCGTGTTGGAGCCGGCCTCCTACGTCTCCTACAACCTGTTGGCCATTCTGTGCTGCGCCGCGCTGCTGCCGTTGACACTGACACGCGTCGAGCAACCCGCCACTCCCGCCTCGCCGCGTCTGCGCCCCGGCCTGGCAAAGGAACGCTCGCCACTCGCCGCCGCCGCCGTGCTGGTCGCGGCCTTGTCAAGCGCCTCATTCCGCATGGTTGGGCCGGTCTATGGACAGGAAGTCGGCCTGACGACGGACCAGATTGCCTATTTTCTCTCGGCCTTCGTGCTCGGTGGCGCGCTGGCGCAATACCCCGTTGGATGGCTTGCGGACAAGTTCGACCGGCGATGGGTGCTGATCTGGCTCTCCGTCGCGGCGATTGTAAGCTCCGCCGTCACAATCGCCTTTTCGGCGAGCGGTACGCTGGGGGTCATGCTCTCAGCCGGCCTGTTCGGTCTTACGACATTTCCCATCTATTCTGTCGCTGCCGCCCATGCACATGATTTCGCCAGCGATGAAGAGCGCGTGGAATTGTCGGCGGCCTTGATGTTCCACTTTGCGCTCGGTGCCATCGCGGCTCCCTATATTGCCTCGATCCTGATCGAAGCCTACGGGCCAAAATCTTTCTTCATATTGATGGCCGCGGGCCACCTTGTCCTCGTGATCTTCGGGCTGGCGCGTATGCGCGCCCGTCCAGCGCCCTCGGCCCGGACCCGCTACATCTACAGCCCGCGCACCTCCTTCACCATCGGCCGTCTGATCGGCAAATCGCGGGCCACCGCAAAGAAGGAATGATTTTTGTCCGTGGCCCTTTGCGGAAAGCTGCGTTAGATGAAGGCAATTCAGTCTGACGTCGAGGCCCGATCCCATGGCACGCCATCTCATCACTTCCGCCATTCCCTACATAAACGGGATCAAACACCTTGGAAACCTTGTCGGTAGCCAGTTGCCCGCCGATCTTTATGCCCGCTATCTGCGCGCCTGCGGTCACGAGGTGTTGTTCCTCTGCGCCACCGATGAACACGGCACGCCCGCCGAACTTGCCGCCGCGAAAGCCGAAATGCCCGTCGCCGAATATTGCGCGAAGATGCACGCCGTGCAGGCCGAAATCGCTGAAGGGTTCCGGTTGTCCTTCGACCACTTCGGCCGCTCCTCCAGCCCGCAGAACCATGCCCTGACGCAGCATTTTGCAGGTAAGCTCGACGAAGCAGGCCTGATCGAGGAAGTATTTGAAAAACAGGTGTATTCCAACGCTGATGGGCGGTTTCTCCCTGACAGGTATATCGAGGGGACTTGCCCGAACTGCGGCTACGAGAAAGCGCGTGGTGACCAGTGTGAGAACTGCACCAAACAACTGGACCCGACGGATCTGATCGATCCGCGCTCGGCTATTTCAGGATCGACCGATTTGGAAGTGCGCGAAACCAAACACTTGTATTTGCGCCAGTCCGCGCTGAAGGATGAACTGGATGCGTGGATCGACAGCAAGAAGGACTGGCCGGTTTTGACCACGTCCATCGCCAAGAAATGGCTTCACGATGGAGACGGGCTACGCGACCGCGGGATCACCCGGGATCTTGCCTGGGGCATACCGGTCAAAAAAGGCGATGCTGACTGGCCCGGCATGGAGGGCAAAGTCTTTTACGTGTGGTTCGATGCGCCCATCGAATATATTGCCTGTGCCGGTGAATGGGCCGAGGCCAACGGCCTTGATGCATCCGCATGGCAACGCTGGTGGCGTACCGACAAGGGCGCCGACGATGTTCGCTACACACAATTTATGGGCAAGGACAACGTGCCCTTTCACACGCTGAGTTTTCCGGCGACAATCCTCGGCTCGGGAGAGCCGTGGAAGATGGTCGACCACCTGAAGTCGTTCAACTATCTCAACTATGACGGTGGCCAGTTCTCCACCTCGCAGGGGCGCGGCATATTCATGGACCAGGCGCTGGAAATTCTGCCGGCCGACTACTGGCGGTGGTGGCTTCTCAGTCATGCTCCCGAAAACAGCGATAGCGAGTTTACGTGGGAAAATTTCCAAACTTCGGTCAACAAGGACCTTGCAGACGTACTCGGTAATTTCGTCAGTCGTATCACCAAGTTCTGCCGCTCCAAGTTCGGCGAGAGCGTGCCTGACGGAGGCGCCTATGGCGAGGCCGAAAAGGAACTGATCGGCCAGCTTGAGGAAAGGCTTGGCCGTTACACCGCCTTCATGGATGAAATGGAGGTACGGAAGTCGGCGCAGGAATTGCGGGCAATCTGGGCGAGCGGAAACGAATATCTGCAGGCCGTTGCCCCCTGGACAAGTTTCAAGACGGACCCCGACAAAGCCGCCATGCAAACGCGGTTGGGGCTGAACCTTGCCGTTCTCTATGCAGAACTTTCCGCGCCTTTTCTCCCTGACGCTTCCGCCAAAATTCTTGCAGCATTCCCTGATGTGAGCTCGGGATGGCCAAAGGAAGTAGCTCAAATGCTCCAACGCCTTCGCCCGGGAGATGGCTTTGACGTA
>JBFFFS010000089.1:0-9893 GCA_041557855.1 Roseobacter sp.
TATGACGCATCTGCCCACGCGTGCGCGGGCGCAGGCCGGGCTGGCGCGGACCTTTCAGATCTCCGCTCTGGCGATGGAAGACAGCGTGCTGCAAAATGCGGTGCTCGGGGCCCTTGGCGCCTCCGTGCGCCCGTGGCGGTTTTTCCGCCCGGCGCTGAAAGACGCCGCATTGCGTGACCGGGCCGAGGCGGCATTGGAGCGTGTCGGGCTGATCGACGCGCGCCATACCCGCACCGCGGAGCTAAGCCACGGGCAGCGCCGGCAGCTCGAGGTGGCCGTGGCCTTGACGCTGTCGCCGCGCGCCTTCGTGATGGACGAGCCAATGGCGGGGCTGGGCGCGGAAGGGTCGCGCCGGCTGACAGGCTTTCTGGACGGGTTGCGCCGCGAGGCGCCGATCCTGCTTGTCGAGCATGACATGGACGCGGTCTTTGCCCTCGCGGATCGAATTTCGGTGCTGGTCTATGGGCAGGTGATCGCGACCGGGACCGTGGCGGAGATCCGCGCCAGCAAGGTGGTGCGCGACGCCTATCTAGGGGAGGGGGCATGAGCCTGTTGTCGCTCCGCAATATCGAGGCGTCCTACGGTGTCAGCCAGGCGCTTTTCGGTGTCGATCTCGAACTGGCCGAGGGCAGCGTGATGGCGCTGATGGGCCGCAACGGCATGGGCAAAAGTACAACCGTTAAGGTGATCTGCCGAATGCTGGCTGCGCGTGGTGAAATTCGCTTCGATGGGCGCGATATCTCGTGCCTGCCCAGTCACCGTGCGGCGCGTCTGGGGCTGGGGCTGGTCCCGGAGGGACGGCGATGTTTCGCTTCGCTCACCGTGGCGGAGAACCTGATGTCAGCGGCCCGGCCCGGCCATTGGACTTTTGATACCGTTAGCGCGCTGTTTCCGCGGCTGGCAGAACGCTCGGATCAGCGCGCGGCGACGTTGTCCGGTGGCGAGCAGCAGATGGTCGCCATCGGGCGGGCATTGATGACGAACCCGCGTTTGCTGATCTTAGACGAGGCCACGGAAGGGTTGGCGCCGCTGGTACGGCAGGAAATCTGGGACGCGCTGTCGGCGCTGAAAAAGAGTTCCGGGCTGACGATACTGATCGTCGACAAATCGCTTAAAGAGCTGCGAAGGATTTGCGACCATGCAACAGTTCTGGAACGCGGCAAGACCGCGTGGTCGGGGCCGTTCGCTGACCTGACGCCACAGATCAGCGAACGCCTGATAGGCGTATGACCGGACGCGGTATGGTGACCGTCAGGCCTGAGCGCTGAGTGCTTCGCGGATCGCCACCACGTCCTGTTCATCAATGCCGTGGCCCTGTCCCGGTTTGACGCGGGCCGTAACCGTGGCACCAAGGCCTTCCATGACGCGGTAACTGTCCTCGAAGCGCTTCAGCGGGATGTGTGGATCGGCCGCGTGGCAGCTTGTGTAAAGCGACGTGCCCGCGAGGTCCGCGTCGTAGGTGAATTCCTTGTCGCCATACCCGTAGAGAGCACGGCCAGGCTCGCCGTTCGCATCGCTCGTCCCCACAAGTCCGGCCGAGAGTGCAAAGCCATGGCCAAGACCCGCGCCCCTTCGCGCCAGGTATTCGAGCGCGAGACACCCACCTTGACTGAAGCCCAGAATGGCGATGCGGTCGCGGGTCAGCCCGGCGTCTTCGAAAGTGGCGATGGCCGCATCCACCTGTTCTAGCCCTGCGGCAACGAAAGGCTCCATTTGCTCCATGGGGCTGAGAAAACTGGTCGGCCACCAAGACAGGCCCGGCGCTTCGGGTGCTAGGCAGGTAACATCAGGCACTGCTATGGCCGCGCCGAACTGGGTGATGTCCGCAGCGCCCGCGCCACGTCCGTGTAACAGAACCAACCCCACGCGCGCCTTTTCTGGGGAAATGCCCGATGCGAGCATACTAGCCCCCCTCAGGCGCTAAGCGGCGGCAGGATCTGCTCGATCCGGGCGCGCGCGGCTTCGTATTGTGCGGGCAGCTTTAGCGCTTTGCCCAGGTGCGCGAGGTCCTCGTCGCGGGTGAAGCCGGGCGGATCGGTAGCGATCTCGAAGAGAACGCCGCCAGGTTCGCGGAAATAGATCGCGTTGAAGTACTGACGGTCGATCACGGGTGTGACGTCGAAACCCGCCGCCAACAGCCGCTCCCGCCAATCGAGCTGGTCGGTATCATCAAGTGCGCGAAAGGCGACGTGATGGATGCTACCGGCCCCTTGCTGACCCCGCGGGGCACCGTCGGCGCGCTTGATGTCGAGGATGGCGCCCCGGGCGTTCCCGGGTGCTCGCAGCCGCAACCGCTCTTCGCCGCCTGCGGCCTCATGGCCTGCCTCTTCATAGCCCATGATCCCGGTCAAAAGCTCGGCCGTAGGTGCGATATCATCGACCCAGAGCGTGGTGGAATGAAAGCCGTCCATATGCGGCGTTCCCTCGGCACCCGTCTCGACCAGTTCCACTTTCGCGCGGTCGGGATCTTCGATCTTGAGAACCCGCTGACCGAACCGTTCAGTCGGGGCATCAAAGATCACGTCTTCCCCCGAAAGCCGTTCGATCCATTCGTCAAAGGCCTTCTGGCCCAATCCGTATGCATAGGCCGAAGCCATCCCGGAGCCGCTGCGCCCCTGTCCTGCGTTCACGAAGGGGAAAAAGGTCAGGATGGTGCCGGGGTCGGCGGTCTCGTTCCCGTAATAGAGATGGTAGGTGCCGGGGTCGTCGAAGTTGACCGTTTTCTTGACCAGACGCTGTTGCATCACCTTGGTGAAAAAATCGACATTGGCCTGCGGCGGGCCGCTGATCGCGGTGACGTGGTGCAGGCCGGGGATATGTTTGCGGTCCATGTGGGATCTCCTGTGCAACCTTGCTTGGGGCAGAGATAATACGGCATCGCTGTGCAATAAAGCGCAACTGCGCAGGCAACCTGTGCAAAATTGCGATGGCGGTCTTACCGCTGCGCTGCAGCTGCCGCCGTCAGGTCGATGGCCTGCATCTGCGCCTCGATCGCGAGCCGCATGACCGTCAGCGTGTGGCGCTGGCTGCAGGCGGTTTCGGTGCGGTTCTCGACATCGGCGCGGAGCCTAGCGAAATAAGGGGTACCAGCATCGCGTGCATCGATCCGGGTGCATTCCGTACCATTGACGAGAAACACGTGATCGGTGCCGTCGCGCCCGCCAATATCCATGTATTTGCGCAGTTCTATGAAACCTTCGGTGCCAAGGATTGTCAGACGCCCGTCGCCCCAGTTGGGGGCAGCGTCCGGCGTAAACCAGTCCAAGCGTATGTAGCCCTGTACGGCACCGCTGCTGAGATTGATCTCTCCGAAATCCTGAAAGGCGGGATGGGCCGGTGTGTTGAGGTTGGCGACCGTGGCGCGCGTGATGTTCGCCGTCTCGGCACCGGCGAAATGCAGAAACTGGTCGATCTGGTGGGTGCCGATGTCGCCGAGGATGCCGCCGTAAAGCTCGGGCTGCCAGAACCAGTCAGGCCGCATCGCTGCGTTGAGCCGGTGCGGTCCGACCGAGAGCAGATGCACTACGCGCCCGATGCGCCTTTCTTCGAGCAGCTGGCTGGCGAGTGTCGCGGCGGGCACCTCAAAGCGTTCGGAGAAATTCACGCTCCAGATTCGCCTGGTGCGAGCGATGCAGGCCTCGATGAGCAACAGTTCTTCAAGGGTGAGACAGCCGGGTTTGTCCAGCATCACGTCTTTGCCGTGCTCCATCGCCTCGATCGACAGCATTGCACGATCGGCGGGCGCGGCGGCAATTAACACGAGGTCAATGCTGCCGTCCTCTAGAATCGCCCGGCGGTCGGCGTGGCGCGGCGCGTCGGGGAAGCGCTCGCGGAAGCTAGATAGCGGTTGTGGCTCGCCGTCCGTCCAGTAACCCGCAAAGTCGCAGCCCGCGTCGATCATGCCTTGGGTCATGCCGTAGATATGGCGGTGATCGAGGCCCATGGCCGCGCATGTGATTTTCGTCATGGGAGGGTCTCCACCTCTGTGCGGCATCCGGTCCGATTCGCTTCTTCGATAGCGGAAATCAGTGCGTGCACGCACAGCGCTTCGCGCCCGGTCACGGCAGGGGCGCACCCATCACGCCAGCTCTCGGCGAAATCCGCGATCAGCGCCCGGTGCCAGTCGCATGGGAAATCCATCGGGTCGCTGCCGCCACCGCTGCCGGTGACATCGCCGATACGCGCATGCCGTCCGTCGCGCCAATAGACATCAAGCGCACCGGCGGTCAGTTTAACCGCCGCCTCCGCGCAGTCGAGTTCCAGTGTTTCCGGCCCGCCGGGATAGCTTGCCGTCGTGGCCATCACGTGACCCAGCGCGCCGGACTGGAACAACAGGCTGGCGGTGGCGACGTCTTCTGCTTCCATGCGGTGCAGCGGCGTCGTGCCAAGTTGACCTGAGACCGATTTGACCGGCCCGGTGAGGCTTAGCATCAAGTCGAGCACGTGAATGGCTTGGGTGATTAGTACGCCACCGCCATCCACCGCATAACTGCCGCGACCAGCCTGATCGTAATAGCTTTGATCGCGCCACCACGGCAGGTTGACGCGCACGAGGTGAATTTGTCCCAGAAGCCCCTCGTGCAGCAGGTCGCGCAAGGCCAGCGCACCGGTCCGGAACCGGTGTTGAAAAACGATGCCCAATGGCACGTTCCGGTCTTCGCATTGCGTTACAAGCGCGGTCGCCGCCGCGAGGTTTCTTTCCACCGGTTTTTCCATCAGGATTGCCTTGCCCGCTGCCGACAGCTTGCCCACGATCTCGCGCCGGGCGTTGGGTGGAGTGATGAGCAGCGCCGCGTCGATGTCGTCACGCGCGCAGATCGCATCGACATTTTCGATCACCGGCCAGCCGACCCGGTCCGCGACCGCGTCGCGGTGGGTGGAATTGCGCGTGGTGACGCCGGCAACCTCGACTATGCCCTCTAGCTGCCGGAGAGCCGCGAGATGCGGCTTGGAAGCCATCCCGAGGCCGATAACCGCGAGTTTCATGGGACGTTCACGGGCCTTGGTCATGCGCGGGCCTGTGCCATCTCGCGGTAGGAGGTGGTATCGCTCGGCTCGAACCCGCGCCATATCTTCTGCATTCGTTGTCTCCTGATCCGTCATCGTGCGGGGCCGTATCGGGGTGATCATGCACAGCCGGGGAAAAGAGGCAAAGCGAATTCGCGCGGCCGTAGCCGGTGTTCGGAGGCATTACCCCGTCAGTTGGCGCAACCCTCGCCAAAGCCGAGATCGCAGTGGCGCTTGAGCCGTTCCGTATCTTCGTCCCGCCACCCATCGGGTGCGGTCACCTGCGCCCAGGGCGCTATGTAATCCTGCGCGAAATAGGCGTGTCCATGCCCGGGCGGCGCACCAAAGGACAGGGCCAGGTCCAAAGCCAGCTGGAACTGCGTCACGATGGGGATGAAGCGCATCTTGCCAGATGCATCCGGGGCAGGGGGGTCGCGCATCCAAGGCGGCGGTCGGAACAGGGACCAGGGATCGTAGAACACCACAGGGTCGCTCGAATATTGCAGAAAGACGATGCGCATCGGACCCCAGGGCGCGTGCGCGGTGGAGGCGTCTTCGTAGTGCGAGGCATAGCGTACCAGCGAGCCGTCCTCGATCTGCGGCAGTTTCCAGGGCGAGCCGGGGTTGCGCGCCCGTTGTACATAATTCCAGAAGGCCGATGGAAACGGCGGTCCGACCCAGAACGCGCCGTCTATCGGGTCGTCCAAGAGGCGGAAAAGATTGGTCGCATACATCGACGACCACGCGCCGAGGCTGAGACCATGCACATAAAGGCGGGGCCGGCGTTTTTCGGGCAGGGTTTTCCAGTAGCTGTGCACCGTTGCCAGAAGCGCCGTTGCCTGATCGGTGCCTGAACGGGTTTCGAAGATCAGCGCCAGCGGCGACTGCAGGTAGGAATACTGGACGCTGACGGTGGCGATATCGCCGCCATGCATGTACTCCACCGGATCGTGAGAGCCCGGATCCATCCAGCCGGTCCCGGTGGGGCTGGTGACGATGAGCAAGTCACGGTCGAAGCCGCCGACGCGGATCAGTTCGGCCAGCGCGAGGTCTGCGCGTTGCTGATCCGTCTCTGCGTTGGCGCGCCCCACATAGACCCGGATTGGATCGAGCGCTGGCGCACCGGTGAAAGCGCTAATTGCCGCTGCATCAGGTCCGCTTGTCACGAACTGGCGGCCTGGCTCACCCATGGCGGCCCAATCGACCAGTGACTTATCGCTGCCGGTGATCCGTGGATCGGCAGGTCTGGGCGGCGCGTCGTCGAACAGCTTTTGTGCGGCTTCATAGCTGTCGTCGAGGCTGGTTATGACGGCGTCGAGTATGCCGTCGCGCGTGACGACAAACAGGATCAGCGCAACCGCCAGCACACCAAGTACATTGGCACGCCGCGGCGGCATCCAACGGTAAAACTGGGCCCGGATGGTTTTGAAGAGTGTGGCGATGAGAATGCCTAGCATGAAGGCGGCGACCATCGTCACCGCAGCCCAGAAAAGGATGATCGCGCTATGGGTGGCGTCAGCCTCGACCATTCCCATTTTCACGCGCAGAAGGTTTTGCCAGCCGAGGCTCCCGGTCAGCGTCCACAGGAAAAGCGGCAGCGTCAGGGCCGACATCATCCAGGTCAGAGCATGCGACATGCGGGGCGGCAGCACAGGCAGGTCGGCGGCTTTCCAAAGAAGCTGCACACAGCGGCCAAGCAGGTATCCGAGCGAAGTGACGATCCCGCCCAGAATGCCCTGCACCGCCGGGCCGCGTGGGATCATCGACGGGGTCAGGGACGCAGCAAAGAAGATTAATCCCAGCATCAGACATGGCACCGAGAAGCCGCGCAAAAACCTGAGTATCATCCGTGTCCCTTCAGCAGAGCGCCGCAGAGGCGGGGTTCGTCGCGGTAAGGCTAATCAATCCGCCTCGTGTTGGAAAGTCTGCGCTGCAGCGGATCGGTCGGACTATAGTGGAGCGGAGATCAGCGCAGGCTTGGAAAATTGTGGGATCGAGTTGGCAGAGTGTGGCGCTATCATCGCTCCGAACCAGCCTTTCAAGGCCGCAGGTTCGGCTTCGATTCTGGGCTGCTAAAAGATTTAGTCTGGATGCCTTGAATCGCGTTGTGCCTAAGACACTAAAAGGAACAGCAGAGCGCCGCCTTGGCGCGATGGCTCGGCGCTATGTGGATAGGCCAAGTTCAACGGAACTTCCTGATTTCAAAGGCGGACATTCGGACCTCGTGCAGCTAATGACTGCTTCGAGCCCTTAGTCGTCGAAATTGCAAACGTTAATTGCTGCAATTGCAGAATACAGCGCCTATCCCGGACGGCCCAGATCACAACTTTTTTTGTTGGCTAACATGCCAAAATGGCGGGCCGGCAATATAATTCACCGCGCACTTGGAATTAAAGATTTATCAGGCCTCAACGTGTTAGAATGTGCGAAAATTGAAAGGGTGAAACATGATTGCCGGAGCACACGCCGTGCTATGGGTCAGGCAGGATGGGGCGGGAAATGATGCGTGCCGTTTCGCTGACGCCGATGGTGGATATCTAATTGACGGATCATCGACTGACGCGGGTTGGAACATCCTGCGGTACCGTATTCGTGCGCGAAAGGATGGAACGACCCGTCGTGTCCGTATTGGCGCAAAATCCCGGATATTTGTTCAACGTACGACAAACGACGCGTGGACGTTGAACGGCGCACCGGCTCCAGATGTCGAGGGAGCAAAAGACATTTATCTTGGATTTACGCCCGCGAGCATGACCTTGCCAATCCGACGCCTGAAACTCGACATTGGCGACGAGGCCACATTTTTGGTCGCAAGCTTAGATTTGGCAAACGAACAACTTGAGCCACTACACCTCACGCTTCGACGTATAACAAGCCTAGAATACAAATGCTTGCAAACTGAAACAGGCGATACATCGTACCTTTCCATAGACCCGCACGGTATCGTTCAGATTGCCGAAGGCCGATGGGTTGCACAAAAGTGACGGGACTATCCTCGCCACCGAAGGGTGCCAAGTATCCGCTGAAACAGGCGTTCAGCTAGGAGCAATTTACACACTCGCCCGAGAGCGCCGTGGGATGTCTTGCGCGAGTGAGCCCACAGGGCATATTCCCTGTTGCCACATTCTCGCGTTGAGCCGTGCCTGCTCTGTCTTGGGTAATTCTCTCCGTAGAGCGGGCGAGCAGGGACCGCTCGCCCGCTCGTATGATTATTTACGTTTTTTCTCGCCCAGCGAGACTGGTTTTGCCTCGCCGGAATTAGCCGTCGCTAGCGTCTTCGGCTTCTCCTGCTTAGGCTTTTTCACTTCCCTGTTTCCGCGTCTGTTGTTGCCTTTTCCCATCGCGACCTCTCATAGAGCATTTCCGATCCGGCGACATGCCGGATGGACCGATCCTCAGGAAAATCAGGGTTGCCTGATCTGTGTCAGGGCGATGACTTTGATGAGTTGCGCGCAGTGCCAGATTATCTTCTTATCTTCCGTCGCGCTACTTTTAGATATGCTTCTGTTCGTGGACTCGCAAGGCACAGAAATTGATGGCGTTCGAAACTTCAAAAACTGGCCGCTTCATCCGCAACGCAGACAATCAGAAATTTTCAGCGAATGTCTGGTGTTGGTAAAAGCGGACCGTTGGGCACAAAACCTCGAAATGACCAGCACCGATAACCGTTTCGAGCCCTTAGTAGACATTCCCAAAGGCTTCGCTCAACAGGCTGCTAACCGCAGCCTTAGTATTCGCCAAGATGTCGCCGGTGGCGGTCCATTGCACGTGTCAGCGTTGAGTGCATTACTTCAAATCAATGAAGATTTGCGAGGCGATACCAGCTTCAAGAAGGGCGTCCTTGATCTCATCGACCGTAGTGACGTCGGCCGAGCTGACGATGACCACACCGTTGACCACCAGCGAATACAACGGCGCGTCAGGCGCAAGGTTTGCCAGGTACTTCTCTGCGGCAAGTTGAGACTTTGGCCCCCATTTCCCGTCATAGGAGACGCCAACCGTATACTGCGCGTCCATGGTGATTTCCTTGCTGACGGATTTTCCTTCGTTCAGATCCAACAAGACCTTTTGAAGCGTTTCTTCATCGGTGATGCGTTCCGGAATAAAAACGTTTGTGCACGTCTCGACTTCTCTATATTTGGTGACGGTCTTTCTGCCGGTTTCATTAGCAACGACTCCGCCAACGATAGCGCCAGCGGCAGCGCCGGCATTTTTATCGGTCACGACTTTCCCAATCACGCCGCCAACAACCGCTCCGCCGATTACTCTTTCGGGACTTCCACCTTTCACGCTTTCTTGATACGGGACTGTTTTAGTCTCGCATCTTACCTCGTACGAACCGGCAAACGCCTGAGATGCAATAAGAACAGCCATTGCTGCTGTCGCCAAAAGTTTCATGTCTCACTCCTTTTAACCGCAGGTCGCAGCAGTATCGCCTTTGCGCCTGCCGTCAATTCCCCGTGCCATTAAGCAAAGGTTGCATGGTTCGCCGATGGATGCTTTGACATCGGTCAAGAATGTGAAGGGTGATGAGCTACAAGCTTCCGTTCCTAGGATAACAGACGTTCACACCGCACTTATGCTCCGCCGTGCGGCGAATGGCTGCTTCGTACGCGGTTTCAGCTGGGTTGCAGTATCTCCACGCCTTCGTTCTTTTTTCATCGAAAGGGGCGGCTCCACAGCTGGCTTTGACGGACTTCATCTTCTCTGCTGTGGTTTTTCTAGCCAGTTTCATGGGAATGTCCTTGTCTGGACGGTCGAGGAACAAGAAGCACGCGATAGCGATAATTCTTGGGGGAACAGGCCTTCGCGCGCCTCTCGAGAACTCGTAAACACTCTGCCCGCCACATGTTCAGCGAGCATTCTTAAGTTATCTCACTCTCAAA
>JBFFFS010000090.1:0-9818 GCA_041557855.1 Roseobacter sp.
GTGGTTGGCGTTGCTTGGCGATTTCCTGGCCGCTCCCGGCAAATTTCCGCTGCCGCAGTGACACGCGCTAGCCACGTTGCTCTTTCTTAACCTCTTCCCAAAGCGCGTCCATCTCTTCGAGGTCGCTGTCCGACGGGGTCTTGCCCCGTGCCGCCAACTTCGCTTCGACCGCTTCGAACCGCCGGGTAAATTTGGCGTTGGTCGCGCGCAATGCCGCTTCGGGATCGACGCCGAGGTGCCGCCCGAGGTTGGCGACCACGAACAGCAGGTCGCCAAATTCCTCCTCGACCTCTGCCCTAGACAGCCGGTCACGGGCCTCAGTAAGTTCCCGCGCTTCTTCGACGATCTTGTCGAGCACCTCGTCCGTGGAAGGCCAGTCAAAGCCCACGCGGGCCACGCGTTTTTGCAGTTTGAGCGCACGCAGGAGGGCCGGCAGACCGATGGCCACGCCATCCAGCGTGCCTTGTTGCGCCTTTCCGGCACGTTCGGAGGCCTTTATCGCTTCCCAGTCGGCGGACTGCTGCTCGGCGCTCTTTTCGCGGCTTTCGTCACCGAAAACGTGCGGGTGTCGGGCAACCATCTTGTCGCTGATCGCGCGCACGACCGATGCGAAGGTGAAATGCCCCGCTTCCTCGCCCATGGCCGTATGATAGACCGTCTGCAACAGCAGGTCGCCAAGCTCGCCCTCAAGCTCCCGCCAGTCGCGCCGTTCGATGGCATCGGCTACTTCGTAGGCTTCTTCGATGGTATAGGGCGCGATGCTGTCGAAATCCTGTTCGATATCCCATGGGCAGCCGGTATCGGGATCGCGCAGGCGGCGCATGATTTCAAGCAATCGTTCTATTCCGGCATCGGGATCGTGGATCAGGTCTTCTGCCATTGCAGCGCATGCCTCTTCAGTGTCAGATGCACCTGACTAACATTCTGACAAGGAGTCCACCCCATGCCCGTCGTAAACCGGATTGCCGCGCTGAAGGAGGAGATGACCGCATGGCGGCGGTATCTGCACTCGATTCCGGAACTCGGGCGGGAATGTCACGAGACCGCGGCATTCGTCGCGGAGCGGCTCAGGGAATTCGGCGTGGATGAAATTCACGAAGGTTTTGCGACAACCGGCATCGTGGCAATCATCAATGGCCGTGGCGACGGCCCGACAATCGGGTTGCGAGCCGACATGGATGCGCTGCCCATGCAGGAAACCGCCGATCTGGACTATGCCTCGACCGTTGCGGGAAAGATGCATGCCTGCGGTCACGACGGACATACCGCCATGTTGCTTGGCGCTGCTAAATACCTTGCCGAAACCCGCAATTTTTCCGGTCGCGCCGCTCTGATTTTTCAACCCGACGAGGAGGATACCGGTGGCGGCGAGGCGATGGTTCAGGAAGGTATCATGGACCAGTTCAATATCGGCCAGGTCTATGCGATCCACAACAGCCCAGCCAAGGAGGAGGGGACGTTCCACGTGAACCCCGGTCCAATCATGGCCGCCGCGGATGAGTTCAGTATTTCCATCACCGGGCTCGGTGGGCATGCGGCGCGGCCACAGACCTGCGTCGATCCCGTGTTGGCAGGCTGCGCCATGGTGCAGGCGCTGCAAAGCATCGTCAGCCGCAATTGCGATCCGCTTGAGCAACTTGTGATTTCTGTGACGCAAATTCATTCCGGCACCGCGCATAACGTGATACCGGAAACTTGTCAGATCAATGGAACGGTGCGCACTTTCAGCAAGGAGGTTCAGGCCCTCGCGGTCAGGCGAATTGAGGAGGTCATGAACGGACAGGCGGCCTCTTTTGGCGTCAAGGCAAGTCTCGAGTACAAATACGGCTACCCGCCAACGATAAACCGTCCGGAAAACGCGGCGTTCGCTGCCTCGGTTGCCTCGGAGATCTCCGGCGAAACGCAGGTCGATGAAAATGTGACCCCGGTGATGGGGGCCGAAGATTTCGCGTATATGCTCGAAGCCCGACCCGGGGCTTATTTGTTCCTGGGACAGGGAGAAGGGCCGATGTGCCACCATCCGCAGTACAATTTCAATGACGAGATCGCCCCCATCGGCGCCTCGTTCTTCGCGCGGCTTGTGGAACGCGCACAACCGGTTGCGGGGTCCTGAGCGATGGCGCTGGAAGATGCAAAGAACGAGATCGATCACGCCTTTACCCGGGCGGATCTGAAAGGGAATAGCTTCGAGAACGCCTTTGGCGGCGCCGCGTCGTTTCTGCGGCGCCGTTACACGAAGGATCTGAGCGTCGCGGACATCGCCGTCACGGGTATTCCCTTCGATCAGGCGGTGACCAACCGGACCGGTACGCGGCTCGGGCCCCGCGCCATCCGCGAAGCCAGTACCCTGCAGCCCAATGACCCGCCCTACGGCTGGCCTTTTGATGTGCTGAGTGAATTCGCGATCATCGATTATGGCGACATGGCTTTCGATTATGGGAACGTCGCCACCTTTCCCGAACTGCTGACTCGCCACATCCGCACCATTCTTGAGGCCGATGTCCCGACTGTGACGTTGGGTGGGGACCACTACATCACCTATCCGATCCTAAAAGCCTATGCCGAGAAATTCGGGCCCATCAGCCTGTTGCAGTTCGATGCGCATTCGGACAGCTGGCAGGATGATGATTTTGACCGTATCGATCACGGAACCTTCGTCTACAAGGCGATCAAGTCGGGGATCGTCGATGCCGCAAGCTCGGTGCAGGTGGGTATCCGCACGACCAACCCCGACACCTTGGGAGTGACAACGCTCGATGCGCGCTTTGTCCACGAAAACGGGGCGGCGGCTGCCGTAAAGAAGATCGAGGAGGTGCTCGGCGACAGGCCGGTTTACCTCACATTCGACATCGACGCGCTGGACCCGGCCTATGCACCGGGGACGGGAACACCGGTCTGGGGCGGACTGACCTCGGCGCAGGCATCAATGATGCTGCGCGACTTGGCGGGGATCAACATTCGTGGTGGCGATATCGTGGAAGTGTCGCCGCCCTTCGACACCACAGGCGCGACGGCGATCGCGGGCGCGCATGTGGCTACCGAACTGCTGAGCCTTCTGGGCTGGCGCATGCGCGGAGAAAAGTGATGGCAGCAAAGAACCAACCCATCAGCGGCAATGACCTGGCCCGATTTTCCGGGCCGGGAAGTTTCATGCGCCTGCCCATGGTCAATGATCTCAAGGGGCTGGATGTGGCCGTGCTGGGAATTCCGATGGATATCGGAACCTCGTGGCGGTCGGGCACGCGTTTCGGCCCCAAGCAGGTACGCTCCGAAAGCGCGATGATCCGTCCCTATCACATGGGAACTGGCGCGGCACCTTTCGACAGCCTGCAGGTGGCCGACATCGGCGATCTGGCGATCAATACCTTTTCGCTGGCCGACAGCCTGAGAATTATCGAAGCAAGTTATGACGAGATCCTGAAGTATGACGCCGTGCCGATGGCCATTGGCGGCGATCATTCGATCACCCTTCCGATCCTGCGCGCGATGCACCGCAGGCACGGACCCATGGCGCTGGTGCACGTGGATGCGCATGCCGACGTGAACGAGGAAATGTTCGGCGAACGCGAGACCCATGGAACGGTGTTCCGGCGTGCCTACGAGGAAGGTCTCATCATTTCCCAGAAAACCTATCAGGTGGGCCTGCGCGGCACCGGCTATACCGCAGAAGATTTTACCGAGGCTCAGGGCTGGGGTTTTCAGCAGTTTCCCGCACAGGACCTGTGGCACCGCAGCCTTGCGACACTTGGCGGTGAAATCCGCCGCGATATCGGCGCTGAAACGCCGGTCTATGTCACCTATGACATCGATAGCCTCGATCCGGCATTCGCGCCCGGGACGGGCACGCCGGAGATCGGCGGGCTGACCACGCCACAGGCGATGGAACTGATCCGGGGCCTGCGCGGTTTGAACATTGTCGGATGTGATCTGGTGGAAGTTTCCCCGCCCTACGACACGTCCGGAAACACGGCGCTGGTCGGTGCCAACATCCTGTTCGAGCTCCTGTGCGTCCTGCCCGGCGTGAAGCTGCGTTGAGGATGCGACGAGCTGGACCCGCAACAGGTGGCGATCGAAGAAGGGTTACATGATGCGCTTTGTTCTATGGTTTGGGGCGGTGGTGGTACTCGCAGGTCTGGCCTATGTGCGGCTGGCTCCGCACGACGTCGCCGCCGTGCATCAGCCGATTGAGGAAAGCACCGATGTCGATCGTACGGGAGAGGCGGTGCGTGTGATGGAGGTTCCGCGCGACGTCCTGGCGGCAGCGGACGCTTACATGCGCGCTTTGCCGCGCACGAAGGTGTTGTCGGGTAGTGTGGAAAGCGGACTGATAAGCTATGTCACGCGCTCTCGGGTTTTTGGATTTCCCGATTACACGACGCTGGCATACCGAGACGGTCAGTTGCGCGCCTACGCAAGGCTGCGCTTCGGCCGGTCAGATATGGGTGTCAATGCCGCCAGGCTGGACGGGCTCATCGCCGCTTTGCAGTGACGAAGACAGGCAGCCCTGTTCAACTTCCCGCCACATCGGCACGTTTAGCGACATTTGGCACTGCGCCATGAACATGCGGCCATCGACCTGCATGCAGATGGTCTGGCCGAGTTCGACGCGTCCGCCCGAGCGATCCGTGCAGTAGCATTCGACCGTCTTGCCGCTGGGATAAGTGACGTCAGCCATCGCCGGCGTGGCCAGACATAAAACTGTGAAGAATAGTCGTTTCATGTCCTCAGCCTATCATGTGCTGCGCCCTTGACCAACGGCTTTCAATATCGGATTGCAGTGCCATGATCCCGCTCGACCGCCTTCGTCAAATCACGGACCGCTTCCAGTATCTGGAAGCTGCTATGTCTGCGGGCGACGGTAGCGCGGATATCGCCAGTCTGGCTAAGGAGTATTCGGACCTGCGGCCGGTGGTGGAGCAGATCGCCGCCTACCGTCAGTTGCTCGGCGATATCGAAGATGCGCGCGAGATGCTGTCCGATCCCGACATGGCGCCGCTTGCCGAAGATGAGTTGCCGCGCCTCAAGGCTGCACTGCCCAAGGCGGAGGCAGCGTTGCAGTTGGCGCTGCTGCCGAAGGATGCAGCGGATGCAAAACCGGCAATGCTCGAAATCAGGCCCGGCACCGGTGGCGACGAGGCCGCCTTGTTTGCTGCGGACCTGTTGCGCATGTATCAGCGCTACGCCGAGCGGAAGGGCTGGAAGATGGAACCCATCGAATTGCAGGAGACCGAGCTTGGCGGCATCAAGGAAGCGGTCATGCATGTAAAAGGCGAAAACGTCTTTGCCCGGCTCAAGTTCGAAAGCGGCGTGCACCGGGTGCAGCGCGTGCCCAGTACCGAAAGCGGCGGACGTATCCACACATCGGCGGCCACGGTCGCGGTCTTGCCCGAGGCCGAAGATGTGGACATTCAGATAGACCCTTCTGATCTGCGCATCGATACGATGCGCTCTTCGGGAGCAGGTGGGCAGCACGTGAACACTACCGATTCAGCTGTGCGCATCACCCATGTGCCGACTGGCATCGTGGTCACCAGTTCGGAAAAATCGCAGCATCGGAACCGCGAGATCGCGATGCAGGTGCTCAAGGCGCGCCTTTATGATCTGGAACGCACCAGGGTGGACAGCGAGCGCTCCGCCGATCGCGCGGCCCAGGTGGGCTCCGGCGACCGGTCTGAACGGATACGCACCTATAATTTCCCGCAGGGCCGCATGACCGACCACCGGATCAACCTGACGCTCTACCGTCTCGATGCCATCATGCAGGGCGATCTCGATGAAATCGTGGATGCGCTGACAGCGGACGCACAGGCACGGCTCATGGCGGAGATGGGGCAGTGACCGCCGCCGAAGCGATGGTCGTGGCGATGGCGCGCTTGCGTGCGGCGGGGGTGCCTGATCCTGCACGCGACGCGCGGGTGCTGCTTGCCCATGCCGCGCAGGTGGATGCCGCGCGCGTCACCCTGATCGCCCCGGAAGATATCGCGCCGGATATTGCCGAACGCTATGATCAGCTCGTGTCATTGCGGGCGGTGCGCGTACCTGTCTCCCAGCTGATTGGCGCGCGCGAGTTTTATGGTCGCCGCTTCAACATTAGCAGTGCCGTGCTGGACCCGCGCCCAGAGACCGAAACCCTTGTCGAGATTGCCTTGTCCGACACCTTCGAACGGGTTCTGGATCTCGGCACCGGATCGGGATGTATCCTCGTGACCCTGCTGGCCGAACGGCCTGAGGCGGAGGGACTCGGCGTCGATCTGAGCGAAGATGCCTGCCTGCATGCCAGCGCCAATGCCGTGGCCCATGACGTGGCAGAGCGCGCACGTTTCATTCAGTCCGACTGGTTTGAAAAAGTCGAGGGGCGGTTTGATCTGATCGTATCAAATCCACCCTATCTGGCGGCGAGCGAGATGCAGCATGTGCAGCCGGAACTGCGCGACCACGAACCGCGACTTGCTCTGACAGACGAAGGGGACGGACTGTCGGGATACCGCATCATCGCGGCACAGGCGCAGGGCTATCTGAGTGCACAGGGCCGGGTGCTCGTCGAAATCGGCTGGAAACAAGCAGCGGACGTCCGTGCCATCTTTGCCGCGCAAGGCTGGGGGGACATAACGATTCTCCCTGACCTGGGCGGGCATGATCGGGTCGTTTCAGCCTCGAAACCTGGGTAAAGCCTGCACAGCTACCCAGAAAATGGACTAAAATACGCTGATTTTCCGGTTTTCCTCTTGCAGCATGGGGGCGTGCGTGTTTATTCAAAGGTGTTGCAGCGGTGGATGCCTCATTCGGCGGTCCCGCGCGGCATTATGCCCAACATGTCGAAATATCCGGAAATTGTCGCGGAACATCGCCCTCCGGTCCTACGATCAACAGCACGAAGGCTGAGCAAGCTTCATGAAATCATCGCGCTCCCGGTCCCGCTCCAAGGGAAACCGTAACAGGTCAAACAATCAAGGCGGCAATGTCGTCAACCGTGTGTTCGACAGTTCCGGACCCGAAGGAAAAGTGCGCGGGACACCGCAGCAGATCATCGAGAAATACAACCAGCTCGCACGCGATGCGCAGTTGGGCAACGACCGCGTCGCGGCGGAGAACTTCCAGCAGCATGCGGAACACTACCTGCGCTTGCTCAGCGAAGCGCAGCGCGAGATCGACAGCCGCCGCGAAGAACAGGAGCGGCAGAACCGTGAGCGTCAGGCGGAGCGTGATCGAGAGCGCGCCGAACGGCAAGAGCGTGAGGCGAATGCGCCGCAGGAGGCGCCGCAATCCACCGATACGTCGGAAGGTGACAGCACACTGGTCGAGACGCCGGAAAGCCAGCCCAAGCCGAAACGTGCGCCTCGGCGCAAGCCACGGCCAAAGGCTGATGCAAGCAGCGGCGACGAAACCGCCAATGTGCCGGACGGAGACAGCACCGGCGGTGGCGATGCGCCAAAGGCGGCCGAATAGCTCAAACGGCTAGGCTGCTGGCTAGTCCGCCGCGATCTGCCGGGCGAGTGCGCAAAACCTTTCCAGCGATACCTGCTCGGCCCGGTCGGTAGGTTTAAGCCCTGCGGCCGTAAGACGATCCTCGATATCCGGTTTGAGGCCTTTCAAGGCGGCACGTAGCATCTTGCGGCGCTGATTGAATGCCATGGCCACGACAGTGCTCAGAACCTGTGCATCTGCGGGAAACCGGGGCTCCGCCAGTGCCGTCAGATGCACAACGCTGCTCGACACCTTGGGCGGTGGGGTGAAAGCCTCCGGCGGCAGTTGCAGGACGATGCGCGCGTCCGACCTCCACTGCGAGAGAATGGCCAGACGTCCATATGCCTTGGAGCCGGGCGTGGCGACGATCCTTTCCGCGACTTCGCGCTGAAACATCAATGTCAGGCTCTGCCAGAAGGGTGGCCAGATTTTGGGTGTAAGCCAGCGAACCAGCAATTCCGTACCGACATTGTAAGGCAGGTTGGCCGCAACCCGGATCGGTGGCGTCAGGTGTTGCAAAGGATCGATGTCGAGCGCGTCGCCTTCAATGACGCTCAGCCGTTGCGGGTAGGCGGATGCGATCTCGGCGAGCGCGGGCAGGCAGCGCGGATCCTTTTCGATGGCGAGCACATGCCGGGCGCCCTCCGAGAGCAGCCCGCGCGTCAGACCACCCGGGCCCGGGCCGATTTCCAGCACGTCGCAGGCCTTCAAATCTCCGGCCTGTCGCGCAATTTTTGCCGTCAGGTTCAAGTCCAGCAGGAAATTCTGTCCCAACGACTTTCGCGCCCTTAGATCATGCGCCCGGATCACCTCGCGCAGAGGCGGCAGATCATCAATCACACTCATTCTGACCTGCCCTCTGAAATAACCTCGGCGGATGCGGGAATTGCGGTCAAAGCTTTCACGATGACCACCCGGCCATTCTCGCCGCGAGCCGGATAGCCTCGGTCATGCTTTCGCTACTCGCGATGCCCTTTCCGGCTATATCGAAGGCCGTGCCATGGTCGGGTGATGTCCGTATGAATGGCAACCCGAGCGTCACGTTCACACCCCTGTCGAAATCCAGGGTCTTGATCGGGATCAGCGCCTGATCGTGGTACATGGCTACGGCAGCATCGTAGCGGCTGCGTGCGGCCGCGTGGAACATGGTATCGGCCGGAAGCGGGCCGGTCACATCGAGACCGCTGTCGCGCAGCTCGTCGAGCAGCCCGGCAATCCAGTCTATTTCCTCGCGCCCCATAGCGCCGCCTTCCCCCGCATGCGGGTTCAGTCCTGCAACTGCAATGCGCGGATGCGCGATCCCGAACCGCCGCTGTAGATCATCATGCGTGATCTGCAGGGTTTCGCGGAGCAGGGCAGGTGTCAATTTTCGTGGCACATCGCAGAGCGGTATGTGGATCGTGGCCGGCACCACGCGCAACCGCTCCGACGCCAGCATCATCACCGCCCGACAGGTTCCGCCGGCCAGCGCCTGCAGATATTCGGTATGCCCGGGATAAGCGAATCCCGCCCCGTCCATTAGCGCTTTTTTATGGATCGGTGCCGTGCAGATCGCGGAGGCAGCCCCTTCCTGCACCAGCCTTACGGCGGCCGCGATCACGTCTATCACCCCCTGCGCGTTGGCCGGATCGGGGGTGCCGGGCACACGCTTCCGTGCAAACTCATGTGCCAGAACGGGCAGGGCCTCACGACCCGCATTCGAAGCCTCTTCGATCTTTCCGATCACATTGAAGGGAGTTCCGGGCGGCAGGTGGCGTGGATCACCCATCCAGGCCATGGGAAGCCGGCCTTCTAGCGCGCGCCAGGCCCCGACCGCGATTTCCGGCCCGATCCCTGCAGGTTCTCCGCAGCTTATGACGACCGGCTTGATCGCCGCGGTCATGGAAAGCGGATACGGGCGTCGGCGCGCAGCTTGTCGAGGTAGCTTTCGGCAAATGCATTCAGGCGGCTGGATCTCAGTGTCGCGGCCACATCGGCGCGCGCGACGGATTCGTTGGCAACCTCGGTACGCCCGCAGAGCATCAAGAAGACCAGCGTTTGACCATTCGCCCGCGTAAGGGCGACAGAGCTTTCACCAGGATCGAGTTTGCTGAGTTCAAAGGCAATGTCATCCGGGATTTCGGCAACCGGTTTGCTGCCACGCTCCAGCACTTCGGGAGGTTCGTCCTGGGCGACCCCATACAAATCATTGCACACGTCGACCTGCGCGCGCACCTCTTCCGCGCGTTTCAGTGCCGCATGAGTGCGCCCACCTACAATATAGTAGGCGGCGTAATCAATTGCGGCGTATTTCGGCTCCGGTGCACCCGTTTCCTCGATATCGCGCAGCTGAAAGAGCGCGACCGCGTTGGGGA
>JBFFFS010000091.1:0-9804 GCA_041557855.1 Roseobacter sp.
AGACTACCCGCATTTACGCCAATCCGGATCGAACATTTATGGTCACGAGCCGCCTTGATGACTTCTCGAACACGCTTTTCATCACCGATATTCCCAGGATTGATCCGCAGACACGCGGCCCCTGCCTCGGCGGCCTCGATTCCGCGTTTGTAGTGGAAATGGATATCCGCAACGATCGGCACGGAGACTTCCGGCACGATCTCGCGCAGGGCTTTTGATGATGCTTCGTCGGGGACTGAAACGCGTACGATGTCCGCGCCCGCGTCAGCAGCGGCCTGTATCTGCGCGATGGTCGCCTTTACGTCGGTGGTCAACGTGTTTGTCATCGTCTGCACCGAAATCGGCGCATCGCCCCCGACCGGCACATTGCCGACCATGATCTGACGCGAAGTACGGCGATAGATGTTACGCCAGGGGCGCACGTGATTGAGCGACATGAAGAAAACCTTTGCAGCTTCTGCTTGGGGTCAAAATAGACACCGCGGCCAAGGGCCGCAATCGTCGTTTTGACGGGGGAGCGTTACTCGGGCGCGGGCTCGGCGGCGGTTTGCAGTTCCGCCACCATGGTTGCCAGTGCTTCGTCCGCTGTCAGGTCAGCCACGGAATAGGAGTCCTTGAGCGAATCGACGGTCAGCAGAAGATTGGACGTAACAGTGCCTGTTTGTCCGACCGGGCCGTAATATTCGCCATTAAGGGCGAAATAGATCGCACCGCTTTCACCTGTGCGTAGTATCGGCGGCTCGCCGCCCACGGGCGCATCCCAGGTATCGCCCGGTTCCATGATGGTTTCGAAGATCACAGAACCATCGGCGGCGCTCACCCGAACCCAGGATGGACGCACGGCAACCATGCGCAAGGCCGGGCCGGGGTCTTTGGATACGATTGGGACGGGCGTCTCTGCAACCGATTGCGCCACGGCAAAATCAATCTCGGAAGACAGACTTTCGGGCATGCGCTCAGGCGTCAGAGATTTGGCGAAGTTTCCAATGGTCCGCGGATCGATGCTTGAAATGGGCGCATCACGCGCCACCAACACAGGCACATCCAACGCGTCAGGGCGGTAGAGTTGCGCCAGCGCATCCGAACGTGGCTGTTCAAGAACCGGCAGTTCGGGATTGCCGGTCTCGTCGGACGCGGCGATCAGGGCGCTATCGAGCGGATCGAGATCGGACAGAACGACCGGTGTCTGTTCAACAGGGGCTACCTGTACGCGCTGCACCTCCTGCAACACAGAATAGCCCCCGAAACCGATGGCTGAAATCAACGCAATCAGAACCAGATACGACCCGACCGCGCCCGGCTCAATCCGGGAAAGAAAGCTTTCTCCGGTCGGAACGAAAGGCGTGCCGGACCGGCTGAACATATCCGCATCCGAACCGCGATTGATGCGATCCTCGCGCGATGACTTCTTGATGACCGAGGCCTCGGCGGACATACCGTGAGCCACGGCAAATCCGCTTTCCTTACAGAAGCTTTCGAAGGCCTCGTCGGGGTTCATACCCAGATAACGCGCATAGGAGCGTACGTAGCCCGCAATGAAACCCGGCGTGTCAAAGGCATCGGGATCACAATTTTCAATCGCAGCGATATAGGCCGCTTTGATTCTCAGCTCGCGCTGCACGTCGAGAAGGGATTTGCCCATGGTGGCACGCTCGCCACGCATGATATCGCCAAGACGCAATTCGAAATCATCGAACGCCTTGCGTTCGACTCTCTCTTCCACACTCGGTGAGTGCTTGCGTCCGATCATACTTTCTGCCCCGTCTTCCCCGTGTCTGCCTAGCCGATGACGCCAAACTGAAGAATCGTCCCCACGATTCGTATCTGACTTGTTGTTTAGCCTAGGTTAACACAAGGCAACTCGATTCTGATACGGTCTTATTCTAACCTGCCTCTTCGGCACGATTTAGCGCACAATGTGACCAAAGTCCGTCCATCGCGCGCACCAAAGCGTCCAGTTCGGCCGGACCGTGAACCGGCGAAGGCGTGAACCGCAGACGTTCGGTACCGCGCGGCACGGTCGGAAAATTGATCGGCTGCGCATAGATGCCGTGTTCTTCCAGGAGCATGTCGCTGAGCATCTTGGTGTGCACAGGATCACCGACCATCACCGGCACGATGTGACTGCCGTTGTCGATGATGGGCAAGCCAAGGCCTTTCAATCGCATCTTAAGAATGCGCGCTTGCGTCTGATGCGCCTCGCGCAGTTCAGGCGCGCTTTTCAGATAGGCTACGGACGCTGCAGCCCCGGCTGCCACCGCAGGAGGCAGTGATGTCGTGAAGATGAAGCCCGGCGCGTAAGACCTTATCGCATCGCACATTTTTGCCGATGCCGCGATATATCCGCCCATCACGCCATAGGCCTTCGCTAGCGTGCCATTGATGATGTCGAGGCGGTGCATCAGGCGGTCCCTTTCGGCAACGCCACCACCACGCGGCCCATACATGCCAACCGCATGCACTTCGTCGATATAAGTGAGCGCCCCGAATTCATCGGCCAGATCGCAGATCGCCTCGATCGGACCGAAATCGCCATCCATCGAATAGATCGATTCGAAGGCGATGAGCTTGGGGGCGGCCGGATCATCCGCTTCGAGAAGTTCGCGAAGATGCGCCAAATCGTTATGGAGGAAAATGCGTTTTGCTCCGCCGTTTCGCCGCACCCCTTCGATCATGGAGGCATGATTGAGGGCATCGGAATAAATGATCAGGCCAGGAAAGAGTTTCGGCAGTGTGGAAAGGGTCGCGTCATTGGCGATGTAGGCCGAGGTGAACAGCAAGGCTGATTCCTTGCCATGCAGATCAGCCAGTTCGGCTTCCAGTCGCTTGTGATACACCGTCGTGCCGGAAATGTTCCGCGTCCCACCAGACCCTGCGCCAGTAGCATCCAGCGCGTCGTGCATCGCCTCAAGGACCACGGGATGCTGTCCCATGCCCAGGTAGTCGTTGCCGCACCAAACCGTTATGTCACGGGTACTTCCGTCCGCACGTGTCCAGACAGCATGCGGAAACTGCCCGTTGTGCCGCTCGATATCGATAAAGGTCCGGTAACGGCCCTCTTCGTGCAGACGGGCAATCGCCTGATCCAGTTGGTCGGTATAATCCACCCGTAAGCTCTCCTTCACACGTAACAGCGCGCGTCTCCCGAAAGCGCCCTGATGCTGTGAGTAACTATAGGACATGGACCGATTATTCAATCACCGTACGGGGGACGCCATGTCGCATGCTGTGACGCGTCGGACGGGCGGACAGAGTGGCATGACATACCGTGTTGACGCTGGACAGCGCGGCCCGCGCTGATAGGCTGAGCGCCGACCAACCGGAGACTTTTGCATGTCACTTGATGCTGTTCTAGCCCGCCTCGACGCTGACCTTCCGCAGGCGACCGAGCGATTGTTCGAATTGCTGCGTATTCCGTCCATCTCGACCGATCCGGCCTTTAAATTGGATTGCGATCGGGCTGCCGACTGGCTGGTGGCGGATTTGCGTTCCATGGGCATCGACGCCGAGAAGCGCACAACCCCGGGCCACCCGATGGTTGTCGGGCACGCGGAGGGACCGGGGCCGCATCTGCTCTTTTATGGCCATTACGATGTGCAACCCGTTGATCCCCTGTCGCTTTGGGACAATGACCCTTTCGACCCCAGAGTTGAAGAGACCCCTGCTGGCCCGGTGATCCGGGGGCGTGGGACAGCTGACGACAAAGGCCAGTTGATGACATTCGTTGAGGCCTGCAGGGCCTGGAAAGCGGAACATGGCACGTTCCCCTGCAAGATCACCTTCTTTTTCGAAGGCGAGGAGGAAAGCGGCTCCCCTTCGCTCGTGCCCTTCATGAAGGAGCATGCCGAAGAACTGAGCGCCGATTTTGCGCTGATCTGTGACACGTCGATGTTCGAGAGCAAGACCCCGGCCATCGTGACCATGCTGCGCGGATTGCTCCAGGAAGAATTGACAATTCACGGGCCGGACAAGGACCTGCACTCCGGCTACTACGGCGGCATCGCGATCAACCCGATCCGAGTGCTGTCAAACTTGATCACCAGCCTGCATGACGACAGTGGCCGCATCACAATTCCGGGATTTTACCATGGCGTGCGCGAGTTGTCCGATGATCTTCGCGCGCAATGGCAGTCCCTTAGCTTCGATCATGCCAAATTTCTAGCAGATGTGGATCTGAGCATACCTGCGGGAGAGCAGGATCGTACCCCACTGGAGATGACATGGTCGCGTCCGACCTGCGAGGTCAACGGAATCTGGGGGGGATATACGGGTGATGGCTTCAAGACGGTGCTCCCGGCCGAAGCACATTGCAAAATTAGCTTTCGACTGGTTGGCGATCAGGATCCGCTGGCCATACGCGAGGCCTTCCGGGAGATGGTGCGCGCAGCTCTCCCCAAAGACTGCAGCGTGACCTTCACCGAACATGGCGCAAACAAGGCCTGCGTCATCGACGTGTCCGACCCGGCGTTTGAACGAGCCCGCCTCGCCCTACAGGAAGAGTGGCGAGTCCCTGCCGCCTTCATCGGCGGCGGCGGATCGATCCCAATCGCAGGGCATTTTCAAGAATTGCTCGACACCAAGCCCATGCTGATCGGCTTCGGCAAGGATGATGATGCCCTGCACTCCCCGAACGAAAAATATGACATGGAAAGTTTTGCCAAAGGCATGCGCAGTTGGGCCCGCATTCTGGCCGCCCTGACATGAGCCGCAAAGGGCGGTGGCCCAAGCCCGCCCTACACCCGCGGTGAACAGGTCCATAAGAAAGGCAATCTAGGATGCAGATAGAAGGCTTTACCTCGTCGCATGCGCACGTGAACGGTCAGCGCATCCACTACGTCCAAGGCGGATCAGGCCCGACAGTCCTTCTTTTGCATGGCTTCCCCCAGACCCACGCGATGTGGCACAGCGTGGCCCCCAAGCTGGCAAAGCATTTTACAATCATCGCACCCGACCTGCGCGGATACGGAGACAGCAGTAAACCGGAAGGGACCGAAGCTTATACATTCCGGCACATGGCCGCCGACCAGACCGCCTTGCTTCAGAAACTTGGCCATGCGCAGTGCCATGTCGTGGGCCATGATCGCGGCGGACGTGTTGCGCACCGCCTCGCTCTCGACATGCCAGAGATCGTCTCCAGCCTGACAGTGATGGATATCGTGCCCACCCACCTGTTGCTCGACCAGCTCACGAAAGAGGTAGCGACGGCCTATTATCACTGGTTTTTTCTGGCCCAGCCGTCTCCTTTCCCGGAGACTATGATCGGCCATGATCCCGACACCTATTTCGAAAGCTGCCTGCTGGGCTGGGGTGCGGCGAAACTAAGCGACTTCGCGCCCGAGGCGCTGCAAGCCTATCGCGAGGCCTGGCGCGATCGCGAGGCTATTCGCGGGATGTGTGCGGACTACCGTGCGGCGTTGCACTTTGATTTTGCGCTCGATGCCGCCGATCTGCATAGGCGGGTCACGGCGCCCGCGCTGGTGCTCTATGGAGCAGATGGCGCCATGGCCAAAGCCTATGATGTCCCCGGCACGTGGCGGGACAGGCTGGCGGACATGCGCGCCGTCGCCGTGCCAGGTGGGCATTTCTTCGTCGATCAGTCACCGGAAGAAACCGGACAGGCGCTGCTGGATTTTTTGTTGGCACAGCAAATCTGAGCGCCGGAAAACGCCGCTGCAATGTTTGGGGTGCAGTGCGCCGCGCCCTTGTTTTCAGGAAAGAAAATGGCGCGGTTGACGGGGCTCGAACCCGCGACCCCCGGCGTGACAGGCCGGTACTCTAACCAACTGAGCTACAACCGCGCGATGGCGGCGGAGTAATTCACCCTGTGCCGCCCGTCAACTGATTTCATGAAACGCTTCTCCTCTCAGGCCAGACTGCCAGGGCCTTGCCGGATTAGAGGGGATTTTTCGACCCTGTTGTGCCACACTGAATTGCATGTCCGTCGTGGCGGGCGGCAACAAGGGAGAAGGACGTCATGTTTGCGAGAATCACACCCTACCAGATGAAACCGGAAAAAATGGAAGAGGCTCTGGCTTTGATGGAGAAACTCAAACCCCGGATCATGGGTTTGCCCGGCTTGAAGCAGTTCATCAATGTGTCGAATGACGATGGCAGCGGTTACATCATCTCCGTTGTCGAAAGCCAGGCGACGTCGGATCAGAACGCGGCCGCCGTACAGGCGATCTGGGCCGAATTCAAAGACCACCTTCAAAGCATGCCGACACCTCAAGGGTATGGCGTGAATTGCAACTGGAGCAACTGAGGCCGCAAAAAGCAAAAGGCCCCCGATCCGAGAGCCTTTTTAGCAGCGGTGGCGCGGTTGACGGGGCTCGAACCCGCGACCCCCGGCGTGACAGGCCGGTACTCTAACCAACTGAGCTACAACCGCCCACTGCGAACGCTTGAGCTATATACTCTCGCGTTCCAGCGGTGTATTGCGACGTCCCGGCGACGTCAAGCGGCTCGACACATAAATTTCGTTTTTATCCCCGAAAGCGGGACACGGTCACCGCTCGGGCAATGGAATGTATTCCTGATCGTCGCCCGGAGGGAGTTGAAACCTACCGTGTGCCCAATCCCCCGCGCGCCGGGCTTCCTTGGCGGCGTCGATACGCTCTTTCGACGAGGCGACGAAGTTCCACCAGATATGACGCGGACCTCCCAGCGTGGCGCCCCCGAGGAGCATCAGCCGCGCCCCCTGCTCGCCTGCCTTCAACGTAATCCGGTCGCCCGGTCTGAACACCATCATCTGGCCCGAGTCGAAACGGTCACCCGCGACCGTAATCGAGCCGGCAACGACATAGACCCCGCGATCCTCGTGGTCGTCCGGAAGAGGTATGCGCGCCCCAGGCTCCAGTTTCGCATCTGCGTAAAACGTCTCGGAATAGGTCTTCACCGGAGCTTTTTCTCCGTAGGCGGTGCCGAGGATCAAACGGACCGATTTCCCCTTTCCATCAAGCACCGGCAACGTATCCTTTGGCGCGTGCTCGAAAGCGGCGGCCGCATCTTCCGCCTCTTCCGGCAGGGCGACCCAGGTTTGGATACCGAACAAGTCATGCGGACTTTTCCTTATCTCGCCATCGGTCCGCTCCGAATGCGTAATGCCGTGCCCGGCAACCATCCAGTTGACCGCGCCCGGCTCAATCCACTGGTCGGTTCCGAGGCTGTCACGATGGTGGATCTTTCCTTTGTAGAGATACGTTACGGTCGCCAGCCCAATATGCGGGTGCGGTCGCACGTCGATCCCCTGCCCTGTCACAAATTCCGCCGGGCCCATCTGGTCGAAGAAAATGAACGGTCCGACCATTTTACGTCGCGGCGCTGGCAAAGCACGGCGCACTTCGAAGCCGCCCAGATCACGAGCCCGCGGCACAATGACGGTCTCGATCGCATCGACTGCATCGCCTTTGGGGCAGTCCGGGTCCAAAGCGGGGTTCCAGCTCATGTCGGCGCTCCTTGCTGTTCGTATCAGCTTAGAGCATGCCTCGAAGGCGGTAAACGTGGGAACCCCCAGATTTAGCGCATACCCTGTGCGCGCAATTCGCATTTCGGCAATGTGCAGGCATTTACCTGCCCGACCAATACCAGAGAATTCGCGCCGGAAAATATATCGATATGAGGCGAAGCCCTTGATGACAAGGGAGCGAGAACAGGGGCTTATACGTATATTATTATGGCGCGGTTGGCACTGAACTGCGCGAACAAGAGGCGCTGCCTGTCATTCCGGACAAATTTCAAGAACCATCCGACCGCCTGCCGCCATGTGGATATTAATGAATTCCTTTGGGTAAAATCGGTTCCGGAGCGGCGGGAAGCTCGGTCAACACGCGTTGTGTCAGCAAGGCCGCCGCCTCGATCAGAGCGCCCGCATCTTTGCTGCCGAGGCGGTCGGCGAGATCGAATGCCGCAAGCTCAAGAAGTTGTGCCGCCAGAGACAGTGCCTGCTGGCCGCGCGCCGATGACGACAGACCCTGAAGGCGTTCGAGGATCTGCTCGAATTCCTCGCCGCACACGTCTTCGTTTTGCTCAAGAACAAAAGCCGCGACCGCCTTATCAAACTGCATCCTTACGGTCTCCCTCGCGTACTCATACCGATTTCCCTTTGCGTGACATAGTCACCGATCCGTGGATAGAAGAAAACTGATCTTTATTGAAACAGGCAGAAAAACGCTGAGGTTGATTCCGGTGTCGGTTTTGGGCTTTCGCTGAAAAAACCACTGATGGGTCGTCCTTCAGTCACGGCCGCGAGATTGCCGTAGAGCCAAGTCATCAGTCAAAACCCGCTTTGTGCAGCGCATCAAGAAACGCCTCCTCGTAGCCAGTCGCCGCGAGATTGCCCGCGAACACGGAAGCGTCGAAAAAAGGGGAAAGACGCAGTGTCTCTGCGACTTCGACCCGAGCCGCCTCCATCCGGCCCAGACGCGCATACGTTGCGGCGAAGACAGCATGCGGCGCAGGGTCTTCATTCATGACATCCGAAGAGCGCGACAAAAGCGCAACCGCATCTTCATATCGCCCGGTCACGAAATATCCGATGGATAGGTTGGTGAAGAGCCATGTCGTCGGTGCCGGGTCCAGACGCAGCGCTAGTTCAAAGTGTGCGATCCCCTCCTCCAACTGTCCGCTGAAGATCAGCACACCGCCGCAGGAAGCATGGGCTCGGGCATCGTTCGGGTTCGCCTCGACGGCGCGGGAACAAACCTCCGAGGCCGCCTTCAGCTCATGTTGCATCCAGTAAAGTTCGGTCAGTGCTGACAGGGCGGTTGTATTTCTTGGTGCAATATTAAGCGCATCGCGCGCGTGGCGCACCCCTGTCTCTATGGTTTGGCTTGGCCATTCGCTCCACCCCCACCAAGCTTCATTCGTGAAAGTCCAAGCGAGACCGGCCCGCGCATCCGCATATCGTGGATCGAGTTCGAGGGCCGCATTGAAATAATCGCGGGCAGCAAGGTTGGATGCGCGGTCCACGTTGCGCAGAGCATCACGCCCCCGCAGAACAAGATCATATGCGTCCAGTTCTTCCGTGGGCCGGTCAAGCGCGGCCTTCTCCTCTAGCCGGACAACCCCAAGCGCCAGAGAGCCCGCAGCGGCACCAGCGATCCTGTCCTGCACGTCGAACAGTTCTGCCGCTGCTGTCTCGTAGCGCTCGGACCATAAAAGCAAACCATCGCGGGCATCGGTCAACTGGACGGTCACCCGAAGCCGCTCGCCACTGCGCCGGATCGAACCATCGATGACATAGCGGGCGTTGTATTGCTCACGCACTTCCGCCGGGTCTGCATTCACGCGGAAAGGTGCAACGGCATTCCAGGACAGCACCAGGATATCCGGAAAGCGGCCAAGATGAAGAATGAGATCCTCGGTGAAGCCGTCTCCGAAATAGGTTCCATTTCCGCCTTGTGTACGAAACGGCAACACGGCGAGAACCGGGCGGCCGTCAATTTCTGCCGTGCTCGACGCATCCCGGTAAAATCGCGAGGTGAGATCGGGCCAGAGAAAACCCACCAGTCCGACCACGGCGATGATCGCAGCGATGAGGACACCAATGCGTTTTCTGACCGGTGTCACGGAACGCGTGCCCGAAACGGCAGACCGGAATGGCGGCTTAGCCGTGAAAATCCTTACAGGCGTGGGGATGTTCTTTACCCGGTGCGTACCACCATCCTCGAAACCGATATCGACACGATTGCCCAACTGTTCCCAGACCGTGCTGGTGATGGCAATGCCCCCCGGCGGAGCAAGTGCTTCGACCCTTGCCGCGACATTGACGCCCTCGCCGAAAATATCGTCGCCTTCCACGATTAC
>JBFFFS010000092.1:0-9771 GCA_041557855.1 Roseobacter sp.
CCCGCAGATCCTCGGGCCAATAATCCGCCGTGTTGCCGGTGATGGCATTGAAGGCACTGTTGAGCATGCGGATGATTTCGGAACTCTCGTTCGAAACGATCGTTTCGCGCTCCTTGTCCCAGAGCACGGGCACGGTGACCCGACCTGTGTAGTCGGGTTTGGCGCGGATGTAGATGTCGCGGGCGAAGGGCAGGCCGTAGAGCGTGTCACCTGTTGCTCCATACGTATCCGTATTGAATGTCCAGCCGTCCTGCAGCATGTCAGGATGCACGGCGGAGATGGAGATATGGGCATCAAGGCCTTTGAGTTTGCGGAAGATGAGGGTGCGGTGTGCCCAGGGGCATGCATAGCTTACGTACAGGTGATATCGCCCCGAATCGGCTTTGAACCCTGCGCTGCCGGATGGTCCTGCAGAGCCGTCCGCGGTGACCCAATTGCGAAAACCGGCATCCTGCCTTTCAAATTTTCCATCGGTGGATTCGGTGTCATACCACTGATCTTTCCAGACACCTTCTACAAGCAAACCCATTGCGAAACTCCTTTTTCTATTGGCTTTAGGTAGGGCAGCTTGAGTCGCATGCCTAGAAAACTCTGCGCGCAGCCTAGGTGCATTGCTGCACAGCAGCGCTGAATTGTGGCAAAAACTTGTCTTGCTTTTTGAGGGAACCACGCCACATCTGGAGGGCGGGGATGAAGGAGTATATCAGTATGGAAGAGGTTTTTTCCAAGGAAATTCAGTCCGGTCTGGACCGGGCGCGTATCGAGGCCTTGAAAAAGTCCTCACGTTTGCGGGTGATCGTGGACAACCAGGTTCACCCCGTTTTGAAGATGTGGAAGACGGGCTTCTCAATGGACGCGAATGCCCCCGTTCTTCGCGGTTTCGTCGATTTGTACGATGGCAGCCTGCATCTCTTTCAATGCCTGATCGTGACAAGCGAGGAGGAAGAGGGCGAGCGCCGTTTCGAATTCAAGCGCGCCACTGCGGTTGCGCACAAGCCCGCGCTTGATTTCGTGCTGCCAGACGACGCGCCTGTTGGCCTCATCGAAGACGCACGGCGCTGAGAAGCTGCCCTACTGAAGATCGCTGAACGCCGCGATCAGGCGGCGGCCGGCTTCTTCGACGCGGCTGCGTTGCGTAGCCAGATTGAACCGCAGGAATGTCTCGCCCCCGGTGCCAAAGGTCGGACCGTCGCTGGCGGCAATGCGCGCGTCCTTGTTCACCCGTTTCAGAACCTCTTCGTGGCTCATGCCGGTGTTGGAAAAATCCACCCAGGCGAGGTAAGTGGATTGCAGCGGAAAAGAGGTCACCCCGGGGATTTCCGCAATGGCCGCATCGAACGCGTCGCGGTTTCCCGTCAGGTGTTCCATCTGGGCATCGACCCACTCGGCACCCTCGGGAGTGTAGGCCGCCGTAATCATTTGTATCGCAACGCTGCCTGGCTTGTAATCGAGCGCGGCAAGACGTTTTTTCATCGTGCTGCGCAGGGTCGGATCGGCGATTATCAGGTTGCCGGTTCTTTGCCCGGCAATGTTGAAGGTCTTCGATGCTGAGGTCAGTACCACGAGGCGATCCGTGATCTCGGGCGCGGCGATATGCATCGGCACGAAATGGTTGCCGGGATAGACAAGGTCGTGATGCACTTCGTCGGAGATGAGGATCATATCGTTGCGGGCGGCGAATTCTGCAACGGCGCGCAATTCGTCACCGCTCCAGACGCGGCCGGTCGGGTTCTGCGGAGAGCACCAGATCAGCATCTGCTCGGTGCCATCGAGGCGCGCCTGTGCGTCGTCGAGATCAAGCTCGTAGGTGTCGCCATCGCGCTTGAGCGGGCATTCAACAACTTCGCGCCCGGCCTTTTCGATCTTCAGGCGGAATTCCAGATAGACCGGTGTGAAGGTGACCACGCGCGCGCCGGGATCTGTATAGACGTCAAGGCAGAGTGCTATGGCGTTACCGAGACCCTGCGCCGTGAGGATCCAGTTGGTATCGATCTCCCAGTTATGGCGGTTGCGCATCCACCATTGGATCGCGTTCAGATAATCCTCGTTGACATGAACGTAGCCGAAAATACCGTGATCCGCGGCTTTGCGAACGGCCTCGATCACGCAGGGCGCTGTCTGATAATCGCTGTCCGCCGTCCACATCGCGAGACCGTCATCTGGCGAGACTCCGTAGAGCTGCTCCATCAAGTCCCATTTGCTGCTGTGGGTGCCGCGGCGGTCGATGATGTCGTTGAAGGACATATGTGCTCCTGAGAGACGAAGATTTTCGCGCAAGCTAGCGGGAAACGCGGCATGTGCAACCCCGTGGTTGGTTGCACGATAGCGGCGCATCACCTAAATGATCTTTATGAAAAGACCGATCCTACTGCACCCTGATCCTCGCCTGAAAAAGGTCGCCGCGCGCGTGGACGACCTGTCGGACGAGTTGCGCACTCTGGCCGACGATATGTTGGCAACCATGTACGACGCGCCGGGCATTGGCCTTGCGGCGCCGCAGGTCGGCGTTATGCAGCGATTGGTGGTGCTCGATTGCGTCAAGGAAGAGGGCGAAAAGCCGCGCCCTCTGGTGATGTTCAATCCCGAGATCGTTTCGGCCTCGGACGAGCTGAATACTTATGAGGAAGGCTGCCTGTCCATCCCCGAGCAATTCGCCGATGTCACGCGACCGGCGGAAGTCGAAGTGCGCTGGATCGATCTGAACGGTGCTGAGCAGCAGGAAGTTTTCACCGGGCTTTGGGCGACTTGCGCGCAGCACGAGATCGACCATCTCGATGGCAAGCTCTTCATTGACTATCTGAAGCCTCTCAGGCGGCAGATGATCACGCGTAAGATGGTCAAGCTCAAACGGGAACTGGCACGCGCATGAGCCTGCGCGAGATCGTCTGCTGGCCGGACCCGGTGCTGGAAGCCAGATGTGCGCCGATCCCCGAGATAACTGACGAAACCCGCAGGCTTGCCAGGGATATGCTCGAAACGATGTACGCCGCTCCGGGACGCGGTCTGGCGGCGCCACAGGTCGGCGTTCTGAGCCGCCTGTTCGTGATGGATACGGAATGGCGGTCTGCTGACCCAGCGCCGATGATCTTCGTCAATCCGGAACTTGTCGGCGCCAGTGATCGCAAGCTGCGTCAGCCGGAGGGGTGCCTGTCGATCCCCGGCGTTACCGCCGAGATCGAGCGGCCCGCAGAGGTGGAAGTGCGCTGGGTGGATATTGACGGTGTCACGCAGCAGCGCGTGTTCGATGGTTTCGCCGCGGCCTGTGTGCAGCACGAAATGGATCATCTCGACGGGGTGCTGACCCTTGATCATCTGTCGCCGGAGGACCGTGCGGCCCTGATGAAGGACTACAAGGGAGCCATGGCGTGACCGTCCGCGACTTTGTGCCCTGGCCCGATCCGCGTCTTCGCACGGCGGTGCCGGAAGTGGCGCAAGTCACCGATGAAATCCGGGAAATCTGGCGGGATATGATCGATACCATGGATGCGATGCCGGGGGTCGGGCTCGCGGCGCCGCAAATCGGCGTGATGCTGCGTCTGGCCGTAGTCGATGCCTCGGATGCGCGCGACAAGCGTATCCTGCTGGCCAACCCGGAGATCGTCGAAGCCTCGGCGGTGCTGCGCGCGCATGAAGAGGCAAGCCCGAACCTGCCGGGGGTGTATGCCACCGTGAAGCGGCCGCGAGGGGTGAAGGTGCGGTTTCTGGATGAGACCGGCGCGCAGGTAGAGCGCGATTTCGTCGGGCTGGAGGCGACCAGCGTCCAGCATCAGATAGACCATCTGAACGGACGCATGTATTTCGACCGGCTCAGCAAGGTAAAACGCGATATGTTGCTGCGCCGGGCGCGCAAGATGAGCCGGTAGCGGCACACACCGCCTGCCGCCGTGTATGGGGTTGGCCCTGTGCCACCCCGGTCAGGGAGATGAAGATCGATGCGGGTTGTCTTTATGGGAACGCCGGATTTTTCCGTACCGGTTCTGGACGCGCTGGCGGAGGCCGGACACGAAATCGTCTGTGTCTATTGCCAGCCGCCACGTCCGGCGGGGCGCGGCAAGAAGGAAAGACCGAGCCCGGTACAGACCCGCGCCGAGGCATTGGGGTTGCCGGTGCGGCATCCCACCAGCCTGAGAAATGCCGATGCGCAGGCTGATTTCGCTGCACTCGGGGCGGATGTCGCCGTCGTTGTGGCCTATGGTCTGATCCTGCCGCAGCCGGTGCTGGACGCGCCCGCACGCGGGTGCCTGAACATCCATGCGAGCCTTTTGCCGCGCTGGCGTGGGGCTGCTCCGATCCATCGCGCGATCATGGCGGGTGACAGCCGTTCGGGTGTCTGCATCATGCAGATGGACGCGGGCCTCGACACCGGGCCGGTTCTGTCGCGCGCCGAAATCGGGATCGGCCGTGAAGAAACGACCGGTGATCTGCACGACCGGCTAAGTGCCCTCGGTGCAGCCGAGATCGTCAAGGCGCTGGCCGGGATCGATGATCTCACGCCGCAACCGCAATCCGACACCGGCGTGACTTATGCCGAGAAGATCGACAAGGCCGAAGCGCGGATCGACTGGACCCGCCCTGCCGTGGAGGTGGACCGCCAGATTCGTGGCCTGTCTCCGTTCCCCGGAGCCTGGACCACGCTTGAAGGCGAGCGCCTGAAGTTGCTCGGATCGCGTCTGGCGCAGGGCGATGGCCCGCCGGGCCGCGTCTTGCGCGCGCCCTTGCGTGTGACCTGCGGAGAGGGTGCGGTCGAACTGTTGCGCTTGCAGCGGGCGGGCAAGGGCGTGCAGACTGCGGAGGTGTTTCTGAACGGCGCGCCGATTTCGGAAGGCACCATTCTGGGAGAGGCAGAGTAATGTTTCCAACCATCATCGGTACCGTCATCATCGCCGGTCTCGTCGGTTTTTTCGCCGAGAAGACACGCTTTACCCATAACGGCTACCTGCAGAGCATCATCATCTGCGTGGGCGGGGCGTTCATCTTCTACTTCGTTCGGCTGATGTTCGGCTTCGGTTTTGCCAGCCCGGGACTGAACGCGATAGCCTCTTCAATCGGTGCGCTCATTATCGTGCCGTTTCACTGGCGGAAGTGATCATTCCGCCGGGCTGCGCTCGCCCGTGCTTTCCTCGTCTTCCACTGGCGCGCGGACGCACAGGCGCAGCAGCGGCGGAACCGTGAGCAGCGTCAGGAAGGCGGACATCGACAAGCCGCCGACCACCACCGCACCCAGCCCACGGTAGAGTTCCGAGCCTTCACCCGGGAACACTACCAGCGGCAGCATCCCGAAAACCGAGGTCAGCGTGGACATGAAGATCGGGCGGATGCGGTTGCGCGTCGCCTCTTCGATGGCATCGATGGGGGCCATACCCTCGTCGCGCAGGTGATAGAGCGTCTGGTGCACGATCAGGATGGCGTTGTTGACCACGATGCCGACAAGAATGATGAAGCCGAGAAGGGTCAGCATATCGAGCGGCTGGGTCTGGTAGGTGTTGAGCAGGGCGAGCCCGCCCACGCCACCCGCGGCCGCCACCGGCACCGAGATCAGGATGACCAGCGGCAACACGAAGCTTTCGAAGAGAATTGCCATGACCAGAAACACGATCACCAGAGCCACACCAAGGTTGATCTGGATGGCTTCCCAGGTCTGGCTGAGCTGATCCGCCGTGCCCGAGACGCTGACCCGCACCCCGTCAGGCAAGCCGCGTTCTTCCAGTACGGAGACAACTTCATTCTCCAGCAGTTCCACCGCCGCTTCAAGCGGCAGCGCGTCGGAGGGGCGCACTTCGAGTGTAACAGTGCGCAGCCGGTCGCGGTGGCGGATTTCGGTGGGGCCAGCGGTGACCAGCACCTGCGCCAGCGCCGAGACAGGCACGATCTGGCCGGAAGGGGTGACCACCGGGTAATTGCCTATGTCCTGAGTGCGCTGTCCGAGCTGCAGGCCGGGGTCGCCCTTGAGCATCAGGTTGATCCGCTCGGAACCGACGGTGATCTCGGCCACCCGCAGCCCGTCGTTGAAGGCATCCACGGTCAACGCAAGATCGGAGGCTGTCAGCCCTGCATCCGCCAGCCGCAGCCGGTCCGGGACCAGCCGCACTTCCGGTGCTCCCAGTTCAAGCCCCGGGATCGGTCTGAACTGGTGGCCTTCGGAGCGCGGCAGAAGCTGGGAAATCGTTCCCGCCGCCTGTCCTGCGACGGCGAGGATCTCATCAAGGTCCTGCCCCGAGATGTTCAGCTCAATCGTGCGGCCGCCGCCAACACCGCGCCCGAAAAGCGAGGGCTGTGTCATGAAGCCGAAGGTGCCGGGCTCGGCGAATATCGGGCGCGACAGCACCGGGATCAGGTCGCCCGCGCGCTCGCCATCCACCGCCGAGGCGCCGACAAAGCTATTGCCCGGGGTGGCCACGAAAAAGAAATTGTCGATGGTTGGCGTGCCATCCTCGGTCTGCGCCGCCGGGGCTGCCTCCCAAAGCGGCTGAGCCACGTTCTCGATCCGCTGGGCGATGGTCTGCGTCGTGTCGAGATTATATCCCGGGGGCGGGATGATGAGGCCGAAGACAAGGTTGCGGTTGCCTTCCGGCAGATACTCCAGCCGCGGCAGGAAGATGATACTGGCCGCCGCAGCCCCGCCCGCGATGGCCGTGACCATAAGGATGCCGATGGTTCGGAAGCGGACCGTCAGACGGACGTAGGACATCACCAAAAAGTGGAATCCGCGCGCCAGATGGTCGATGCCCGGAATGCCAACCCTCGTCTGATCCCCGCGTTTGAGCAGGCGGCTGGCAAGGGCGGGAATGACGGTGACCGCCACCACGAGGGACAAGAGCACCGAGACCGAGATCGCTACAGCGATATCACGAAAGAGCTGCCCTGCCTCCAGTTCCATGATGAGGATCGGCACGAAAACCAGGACCGTCGTCAGTGCCGAGACGAGGATCGCCCCCCAGACCTGTTTGGCGCCAAGGTAGGCGGCTTCGCGTCGGTTCTTGCCCTCTTCGCGCAAGCGGTAGATGTTTTCCAGAACCACGATGGCGGCGTCGACGATCATCCCGACGGCAAAGGCGATGCCCGCCAGCGAGATCACGTTGAGAGTGCGCCCGGTGGCGGCCATTGCCACGAAGGTCGCCACGATACTGACCGGGATGGCCAGCGACACCACAAGCGTGGCGCGCGGGCTGCGCAGGAAGGCCAGCAGGATCAGCGCGGCCAGCCCGCCGCCGATCCAGATGTTCTGTGTTACCAGTTCGATGGCGCCGTTGATGTAAACCGTCTCGTCATAGGCCTGCCGCATGTTCAGACCGGCATCGGCCACGGGGCCGGCCGCAAGATCGGCCAGTTCCGCCTTTACGGCTTCCATGGTTTCGATCACGTTGGCACCCGGTTCGCGCACGATATTGAAGGCAAGGCCCGGCGCGCCGCGAAAGCGCAGGCGCGATCTGGGTTCCTGATAGGCAAAGCCGACCTCGGCCACATCGCCGACGCGAACCCGGCCCGATCCGCCCGCACCGATACCCGACCGCAAAACCACTTCTTCGATGGCGGCTGAGGTGTTGAGGTTTCCTTCGGCGCGCACCACGTAACGCCGCTTGCCCTCTTCCACGTCGCCGGCCGAGAGCGATATATTCTCCGTGCGCAGGATGCGCACCACCTCGGGCACCGTCAGATCGAAGCGGGACAACTGCCGTGGATCCACCACGACCTGCAACTCCCGTGTCACGCCGCCAAAGACATTGACGGCCGAGACACCTTCGATCCGCTCGATCCGGTCCTTGATGATGTCTTCGACGAAGTCTCCGTAGGTCGGCATCTCGCGGGTATTGCCCTCTTTCGCGGTCAGCAGAACCCAGGCGATCGGGCTGTCATCCGCACCCGAGGTGTCGAGCGTCGGCTCGCCCGCTTCCTCGGGGTAGTCGCCGACCCGGTCGAGACGGTTCGAGACCAGCAACAGCGATTGCCCCATATCCGTCCCGATGCCGAATTCGAGCGTCACTTCCGCCTCGCCCGTCCGCGCGCGGGAGGTCATGATTTCCAAGCCGTCGAGGCCGCGCAGGGCCTCTTCCTGCGGGTTGAGGATTTCGCGTTCGACCTCCGAGGGGGCGGCACCGGGCCAGTCGGTGGTGATCACGACGATGGGTTTGCGCACGTCCGGCGCCAGCTGGATCGGAATGCGGCTGACGGCGATGATCCCGAAGAGCACCGCCATGATCACGGCTGCCATGACGGCCACGGGCCTGTCGATTGCAAAGCGAATGACATCCATGATCGGCGCCTCCTAGTTGCCGGGTTGCATCGGGGCGATATCCTGACCGGGCCGCAGCCTCTCGTTGCCCCGTGTCACCACGACATCGCCTTCGCTGAGACCGTCGAGGACTTCGAAGCGATCCCCCAGCGCCACCCCGATCTGCACGGGGCGCGGCTGCGCCTTGCCTTCTTCGGCAACAAAAACCGTCCAGCCGCCACGCGCCTGAACAAGAGCGTCCTTGGGGACCGAAAGCACCTCCCGCGGGGCGCTGATTGGCACCATGACAGTGAGCGACTGTCCGATGGCGAGGCTTTCCAGTTTTCCAAGCGCCTCCGAGATGAACCGCACCGGCCGGGTGCGCGTCGCCGGGTCTTCGACCGGCAGCAGCACCCGAACTTCGAGCATCAGGTCTTCTCCGTTTTCGGTCGTCCCTGCGACAGAAAGCCCGGGCTTGATTACACTGATGTATTTCGCGGGCACGCTGGCTTCGACTTCGAAAGACTGCGTGTCTACCAAGGTTACGACGGGAGCGCCGGAGCCGATGAACTCACCGGGGTTTGTGCTGACGTCGAGCACGATGCCGGAGTAGGGAGCGGTGATCGTCGCCCTGTCCAGTTGATAGCGCGCTTGGGCCAATGCCGCTTCGGCGCTTTTGACCCTCGCCTCGGCTTCGGCCTGCAAGCCTTTGGCCTCGAAGTAATCGCTTTGGGCCTCGTCGAAGCGGCTGGTCGAGAAGGAGGTCGTATCCCTCAACCCTTCGATCCGGTTGAGTGCATTGGTCGCTCTACCCACACGCGCGTTGGCAGTGGTAATACCCGCACGGACCTCTGAAATCCGGGCTTCCGCCTGCCGGACGAGAATTTCCAAAAGCTCGGTGTCGAGAATGGCGAGCACCTCTCCCTTCTCGACCTCTGCCCCTTCGAGCACGACGACCTTTTCCACTGTTCCGGCAATCCGGCTGGCGATAATGCCCTCACGCGCCGTGACCACTTCGGCGAAGACCGGTACGGTTTCGGCTATGCTTTGCATTTCGACCGTTTCGACACCGACCGAAGCCGGACGGCCCTGCGCCTGAGCCGATCCCGCCCCAAGAGACACCGACAGCGCGAGGATCAAAGCAAAAGAAAACCCTTGTGCGGCGCTCAAGCGGATCATGTCGAAGACCTCGTTGTTTCGGATGCGTCGTAACCCCGCATCAAGTAGCGCGTTTTCGCAACCGTCAATTGCCGCAATCCCGTGCCGTCGCGTGCAAAAGGTCGTGAAACCGCTATGAAGGCAAGCAATTATTTACGTGATTTTGAGTCAAGCGATTGTGCGTAAACGCGCAGAGCTTCGATCTCCTCAGGTGTTGGCTCCTGTCCGGTGAAGCCTCGCAGGTAGGCAGGCACCAGCATTTTGCGCGTTTCCATCGGTTCGTCCAACTGTGCATCGTCATAGCCGATCTGCATGTAGTAGAGGATGCGCGCCCGTGCCACAGCGTCCAGATCGGAGAACCCGTGGCGTTCAAACATGGCTCGCAGCGCCTGCAAACGCTGATC